>JAPLOV010000103.1:0-29244 GCA_026400565.1 Hyphomicrobiales bacterium
GACATCGCCGTTTTCTCCCGCGACCTTTTCAGCGCCAGCCCCGAAGAGGTGCGCGACGACACGTCCTGCGATCTGACCCTGCTTGGTGGCCAGCCTGTGCACGACCGCCTGGGGCAATGGCATTGAGCGCGCAATGCTGAAGTACCTGGCCCAGCGCATGCTCCTGTCGGTGCCGGTGCTGCTCGGCGTACTGCTGCTCGGGTTTCTCCTGTTGCAACTCGTTCCGGGCGATGTCGCCCGCGTCAACGCCTGGCCCACGGAAACGCAGGATATGGTCGACCAGATCCGGGGCGATCTGGGGCTCGACAGGCCGCTGGTGGTGCAGTTCCTACTCTATCTCGGCCGCGTGCTGCAAGGCGACCTCGCCTGTCGATCATCGAGGGCATGGTGCCTCGCCGGACCAGATGCCCGCCGGTTGCCGCTTTGCACCGCGATGTGCGCTGGCCGACGGGCGCTGCCACGCCGAGGAACCGCCGCTGCGCGCCCTCAAGCAGGGTCATCATGTGGCCTGCCGGAAGGCCCCGATCGAGATGGCGGCGCCATGACCGGGGTGCCTGTCCCCACGCTCACCGATGTCAGCCGCCATTTCGTGCTTGGCGGGGGCTTTCTGGGCCTTGGCGCGCCGCGCATTGTCAAGGCGATGGACGGTGTGTCGCTGACCTTGCAGCGCGGCGAAACGCTGGCGCTGGTCGGGGAATCGGGCTGCGGCAAGTCCACGCTCGGTCGGCTGGCGCTGCGTCTGATCGAGCCCACCGGCGGCGGCATCAAGCTCGGCGACACCGATTTGAGAGCGCTGCCTGTGGCGGATCTGCGCCGCATGCGCCGGCACCTGCAGTTCATTTTCCAGGACCCGTTCGCCTCGCTCAACCCGCGCATGTCGGTGTTCGACATCCTGGCCGAACCCATTGTCCTGCATGGTCTGGCGAGCGGGGCTGCGCTGGAGGCGCGCGTGCATGAACTGCTCGGCCTCGTCGGGCTCCAACCCTTCCACGGCGAACGCTTTGCCCACGAGTTTTCGGGCGGCCAGCGTCAGCGCATAGGGGTGGCGCGCGCGCTCGCTACCAATCCGGAACTGGTGGTCTGCGATGAACCTGTCTCGGCACTCGATGTCTCGATCCAGGCGCAGGTGGTCAATCTCCTGGCCGATCTTCAGGCTCGTTTCGGTCTGACCTATCTGTTCATTGCCCACGACCTTGCCGTGGTGAAGCACATCGCAACACGGGTTGCCGTGATGTATCTGGGCAAGATCGTCGAACTGGCGCCCAAGTCCGCGCTCTATGCCACCCCGCGCCATCCCTATACTCAGGCTTTGCTGGCTGCGGCCCCGCGCCCTGATCCGGGCCTGCCGCGCCACGGACGCACGCTGTTGCAGGGCGACCCGCCGAGCCCAATGAATCCGCCCACAGGCTGCGCCTTTCATCCGCGCTGTATCCACGCTGTGGAGTGCTGCCGGAACGAGACTCCGGCCTTGCGCATCATGCCTGACGGTGCGCAGGTCGCCTGCCATCTGGCCGAGCAGATTCCCCTTCGCTCGCCAGGACCTGCCGCCGCCCATTCCCCGATCCTGGCCCGCCGGCAGGCCATCCTTGCCGCAGGCCCTCTGTCAACCCGCCGCGAGACATCCCCGTCATGACCGAGCAGACCAATCAAAACGGCGCAACCAGCCTCGTGCAGACCCTTGTCGCGGGCGGGGTGGACGTGTGCTTCTCCAATCCCGGCACATCGGAAATGCATTTCGTCGCGGCCCTCGATCGGGTTGATGGCATGAGTTGTGTGCTGTGCCTCTTCGAGGGCGTTGCCACCGGCGCTGCCGATGGCTGGGCCCGCATGACGGGGCGGCCCGGCCTGACCTTGCTGCATCTTGGCCCCGGCCTCGGCAACGGCCTCGCCAACCTGCACAATGCGCGCAAGGCCGGCACGTCCATCGTCAACGTCGTGGGCGAGCACACCACCCAGCATCTGGCCTATGACGCGCCGCTTACCTCCGACACCGAAGGCGTGGCCCGTCCGATGTCGCACTGGGTCCGCACCGGGCGCGATAGCCGCGGCATCGCGGCAGATGGCGCTGCCGCCATCACCGCTGCCCGCACGGCCTGTCCTGCCGGGCCGGGCCAGATCGCCACGCTGATCCTGCCCGCTGACACGGCCTGGGGCCCGGGCTCAGCGCCGGTTGTCGCCGCTGAGCCGCCTCCGCGCAAGAGCGCTGATGCTTCCCTCATGGCCCGCGCCGTGGCCGCCCTTGGCAAGGGCGCGGAGACGCTGATCTTCCTGGGAGCCGATGCTGTCCGCGCCGCCGGGCTGGAGCTTGCCGGAGCCATCGCTGCCCGCACGGGAGCCAGCATGATGGGCCGCACCTCGCTGTCGCGCATCGAGCGCGGGGCAGGGCGGGTAAACCTGCCGAGGCTGCCCTATCCGCTCGATGTCTCGCTGGAGACGCTGGCGCCCTACCGTTCCATCGTGCTGGTCGGCGCGCCCGATCCTGTGGCCTTCTTCGGCTATCCGGGCAGGCCCAGCCGGCTCGCGCCCGATCATGCAGAGATCATCCCGCTGGCCGATGGCACCCATGATGTCCTTGCTGTCCTCGCCGAACTCGCCGAGGCGGTCGGTGCCCGCGCTGCCGATGCGCCTCGGCTGGCCTATGATCCGCCGCCCTTGCCGCGCGGCGCGCTCACGGCGGAGAGCGCCACCGCTGCGGTCGCGGCAATGATGCCGGAGGGCACGATCATCGTCGATGAATCGATCACCAGCGGCCGCTATTCCAGCGCCATGACGCAGAATGCCGCGCCGCATGACTGGCTCCAGATCACCGGCGGCTCGATCGGCATCGGACCACCCATGGCGCTCGGGGCCGCCGTGGCCGCACCTGCCCGCAAGGTCATCAACCTGCAGGCTGATGGCAGCGCCATGTACACATTTCAGGCCCTCTGGAGCCAGGCCCGCATCCGCGCCAACGTGCTCACGATCATCTGGGCCAACCGCAGCTACGCGATCCTGACCGGCGAACTGACGGCCGTCGGAGCCTCCAATCCGGGCCGCAAGGCGCTGGACATGCTCTCGCTCGACAATCCGGCGCTGGACTGGGTGTCGCTGGCCAAGGGCATGGGCGTTCCCGGCATCCGCGCCGAAAGCGCCGAAGCCTTCACCGCAGCCCTGCGCGCCGGCCTCGCTGAAAACGGCCCGTTCCTGATCGAAGCCGTTATCTGAAGCGTCGCCGGGCAGGCCTGACGCGAAGGGCTGAACCGGGATGCCGGGCTGACTCCGGGCACGCACCTGGTCGCGACCTGCTTTGCCGACGTTGCGTCCGTCGACGGAGCTTTTCCGGGCAGGTGCACATGGCATTTGAACGCGGCGTAAACTTGCCCTTAACCACGATCCTTCACTTGATCTGAAAAGGAGTAGCTTCGCAGGGGTTGGACCTGCTGCGACTCGAAGGTGGCAAATCCATGCGGCTGATTGTCGGCTCAATCATCGTCATCCTCTGCGTCTTCGGTGGCTATGCCGCCATGGGCGGCAAACTCGGCGTGCTCTGGCAGCCGTGGGAGTATGTCATCATCCTCGGTGCAGCGATCGGTGCCTTTGTCATCGGCAACAGCGGGCCTGTGCTCAAGGCTGTGCCGGCCATGTTCGGGACGATCTTCAAGGGCCCCAAGTACAAGCGGGAAGCCTATGTCGAACTGCTGGCGATGCAGTTCTCCTTGTACAGGCTTGTGAAGCAGAAGGGCCTGCTCGCGCTCGAGCAGCACATTGAAAATCCACACGATTCGACGCTGTTCAATGCCTTCCCGACTTTTGCGGCGAACCACCATGCGGTCGAGTTCGTCTGCGACTACATGCGCATGTTGACGCTGGGCGCCGACAACGTCCACGAGATTGACGCCCTGATGGACGAGGAGTTGGAGACGCACCACCAGGAGCAGGAGCGTATTGTTGGGGCCATGCAGGGAATCGCCGACGGAACGCCTGCACTCGGCATCGTCGCCGCCGTGCTCGGCTACCACGACGATGGGATCGATCGCCGAGCCGCCGGAGGTGCTGGGAGGTCTGATCGCCGGCGCGCTCGTCGGCACCTTCTTCGGCGTCTTCGTCGCCTACGGCTTTTTCGGGCCGATGGCGCAGTCGCTCAAGGGCACCTTCGAGGCGGAATCCAAGTACTACCTCTCCCTCAAGGCGGGCCTCCTCTCGCACATCAGCGGCCAGCCGCCGGTGATGGCGGTGGAATTTGCCCGCAAGGCTCTGATGAGCGACGTCCGCCCGACTTTCGCCGAAGTGGAAGCTGCTACCGCCGATCTGCCCACCAACATCTGATCCAGATTCCCCCAGGGACCCAATGGCCAAGTCCGACCAGCCGATCATCATCAAGAAGATCAAGAAGGCCGCTCACGGGCACCACGGCGGGGCCTGGAAGATCGCATACGCTGACTTTGTGACCGCCATGATGGCGTTCTTTCTGCTGATGTGGCTGCTCAACATGACGACGAAGGAGCAGAAGGTCGGCCTGGCGGATTACTTCAGGCCGGCGGCCATAAGTCTCAGCGCCAGTGGCGCTGGCGGCATCCTGATGGGCACTGCGATTGACAAGTCAGGCAACAAGTCATCTGCCCCACGACCCGATCTGGAGCGACGCACTCCGTCGGCGACGCGCGACGCGGCGACAGGCAACCCCGCGCAGGATGACGGAGCGCGCCGCTCCAGCTTGAGCCGTGACGCCAGCCGCCCGATCGTCGGCGCGCAGGCACAGCACAGCGCTGCAGCCAGCCTCCGACAGGCGCTTCAGAGTGTGCCTGAAATTGCCGAGATGTCGCGCAACATCGTCATCGAGCCGACCAACGAGGGTTTGAATGTATCCCTCGTGGACCAGGACGGTCGCTCCATGTTCCCCGACGGCTCGGTCCAGCCCTATGAGCGCACCCGTCTCGTGCTGCAGGCGCTCGCACCCACCCTGCGCCGGATGCCCAACCGCCTTTCGATCACCGGCCATACATCCGCCGTGCGCCCAGGCGCGGTGCGGGGTGCCGATTCCTGGGGCGTCACCGCCGGCCGCGCGCTCGCCGTGCGCGAAATCCTTTCGGCTGCGGGGCTCCCCCACGACCGCTTCATATCCGTGACGGGACGCGCCGACACCGAGCCGGTCTTCCCCGACAACCCTTACCTCTCGCCGAACCGGCGGGTGACGATCATACTGCTCAATGAGGAGCCGCCGCTGCCCCCGAACGTCCTGCGCTGACAACAAAGTGCATTGACGGCCTTGGGCTCCGTTCAGGATGGAGTTCAGTGGCTGAGACGGCGCAAGGTTCTGGTGACTGAAATGTGGATCGCTGTTCCGGGGTCATCAATGTGCTTCCCGAAGACATGGACTGCGCAACCTAAAGCTGCGTAGGCGGGTGTTCAAGCGGGCGGGCACTGCCGCGAACGGCCAAGGAACATGGTGCGGAAACTGACGTGGGGGCTCGGGCGTCCCTGTTCGCGTTTCGTCGCTGCTCTCCGGGCAATCCGCACGCGGCAGAGGGATGCAAGCCAGCGCGCAAGGCGCTGAAATCATTTTGAACCTCCGACCCCTAGTCTCCCAGACTAGTGCGCTAACCGGGCTGCGCTACGCCCCGACACCGGCGCTTATAGAGGCGGCTCAGCCGCTGTGCAACGGGCGATGCGGCGGCTGGCCGGGGTTTTCTTCCACTGCTGCGGCAACGGCCATTCCTGCGCCGCGCGCCGTCGATTCCGGCGCGACAGTCTCTTTCCTTTCAGGTCCGGTCCCTGTATCCGGCACGGCCCAGCCCCGTGTCCTTGCATGTGCATGGCCGCCTGTTCGCTGTCGTTGCCCGGAGCCCCGCCCATGTCCGATGTTGCCATCGGTATCGATTTCGGCACCACGAATACCGTCATTGCGGTGGCGCGGCGCGGGCAGGGCGTTCAGATCATCACCTATCCGCATGGCGGGGCGATCGAGGACGTCTATCGCTCGGTGTTGTGCTTCGAGCGCATCGATGCCAACCGCATCCTCACGGTGGAGACCACCGGCGGGCCCTACGCCATCGAGCATTATCTCGGCTCTGTCGGCGAAACGCGCTTTATCCAGTCGTTCAAGAGCCACATTGCCAGCGCCGTGTTCCGCGACACGCGCATCTTCTCGACCCGTTTCCTGTTCGAGGACCTGCTGGCCCGCTTCTTAGGCCTCGTGCTTGAGGATGCGCACGGCCAGATCCCGCATACCGGCGCCACCATTGTCGCGGGTCGCCCCGTGGCCTTTGCCGGCGGCAAACCTGACGAGGCCCTGGCGCACCGGCGCTATGACGCGGCCTATGCCCAGGCCGGGCTGGCAAAGCCTAGCTATGTCTACGAGCCGGTGGGGGCTGCCTACTACTATGCCCAGCGTCTCGAGCACGATGCGACCATCCTTGTCGGCGATTTCGGCGGCGGCACCTCCGATTTTTCGATCATCCGCTTCGAGCGCCGGAACGGGGCGATGCGCGCCAACCCCATGGGCCATGCGGGGCTTGGCATCGCCGGTGACAGCTTTGACTACCGCATCATCAACGCCGTGGTCGCCCCGCTGCTCGGCAAGGGCAGCCAGTATCGCTCGATGGGCAAGGTCATGGAGGTGCCGGCACACTACTACGCCAATTTCGCCCGCTGGCATCAACTGGCCATGCTGAAGTCGCCCGAGAACCAGCGCGAACTCGACAAGCTCAAGAAGATCGCTCTCAGGCCCGACCTGATCCAGCACCTGATGGACGTCATCGAGAATGACTGGGGGTTCGCCATCTACCGCGCGATCTCGGCAGCCAAGGTAACGCTGTCATCGCAGCCGAAAGCGGACTTCGTGTTCAGGAAGGGCGGTATCACCATCGAACGCAGCATCACTCTGGCGCAGTTCGAGGGTTGGATCGCCGACGATCTGGCCCGCATCGATGCTTCGGTCGAAGGCCTGCTGGAGCAGCAGGGCATGGCGCCAGCCGGCATCGACAAGGTCTTTCTCACCGGCGGCACGTCCTTCATCCCGGCGGTGCGGCGCCTCTTCAGCGCGCGGTTTGGCGCTGAAAAGCTCGATTCTGGCGCTCAGTTCGAATCCATCGCCCACGGCCTTGCGCTGATCGGCCTCGATCCGGAGCGCAGCGCCTGGGAGGTCGGCCAGCCATCCGGCTGATCGGACCGCCCGGTTAATGATACGGCCTTATCTTGCGAGCAGGCTTTGCTTGGTTAACAAGTGGTTGACGTGCGCTTCTCTTTCCTGACGCAGAGGACAGGAGCACGCCCTGTCAGCCATCGCCGAACGCAAACAGCAGATTGCCCGGACGGCCATGGCCAGTACGCTGCCAGCCGGGGGCGTCTTGGCCGAACTGGTCGCCAAGATGGAGCCTCACTGGCATTCCGACTGGGCCTGGTCTCACGACGAGGAACTGGTGCTGCGGCTCTGCCGCCGCTTCGGCCTCAGCGCGCTGTGCGAAATCAGCGCGGAGCGCGACCCCGGCTTCCTGCCCACCAATCCGGCGCTGCGCGGCCTGTCGGTGACCGTCAACGACATCGACCAGCACGAGCTTGATTGCGCGCCGCAGGGGCTGGCCAAAGCCTGCTTCAACATCGCCGGCGACCTCAGCGAGACCGACGCAAGGCCCGGCCGCTTCCACCGGATGTTCTCGCGCATAGTTTTCGAGCATGTCGACGGCGTTGAGCGCGCCTGGAACGACATCCACACCCTGCTGAAGCCAGGCGGGGTGGCGCTGGCCTCTTTCCCGACGATCCATGCGGCCGTGTTCATGGTCAACCGCATGATCCCGGAAAAGCTCTCTCGCGCCATCGTCCATGCGCTCTATCCGGCAAGGCGCGACGGCGGCAGTGACCCCAAGTTCGCGGCGCTCTACGACCATTGCGTCTCGTCCAAGCGGTCGCTGCGCCCGATGCTGGAGAAGGTCGGCTTCAGTGACATCCATGTCCAGCCATTCTGGGGCCATGGCTACTTCAAACGCATGCCGGTGATCCGAGAGGCCGATGACCTGTTCAACCACCTCGCCGCCCGTATCGACTGGCGCCTGACGAGCACCAATGCCTTCGTGCTGGTGCGCAAGGCCGCCTAGACCTGAGCCCCGCGCGCCGGCTCCGGCGTGATGGCGCGTAGGCCCCAGACGAGGCCCAGTTGCAAGTAGACATTGCGCCAGTGGTCGATGTCGATCTGGAGGCCCTGCAACAAGGTGATGAACAGCACCGACCAGATGGCGATGGCGTAAGGCTGCACCGTCGATCGCCGCCAGACCATCGTCCAGCCGGCGATCATGGTCACCACCACCAGTGCGATGTAGGAGAAGCCGCCAAGCCAGCCATAGGAGGCGAAGGCGTTGATGTAGGTGTTGTGCGGGTCCTCGGGGAAGTGGAAGCGGAAGCGCAGCGGACCCATGCCGTTCGGCATCTCCAGCAGCATGCCGATGGACCTGATCTGGTTGCCGAAGCGGCCCTGCACGCCCATATCGTAGGACTGGTTGAGGCTGGCGCGCTCGTTGAAGATCTCGCGGATGCCGTCCACCGTGAGCAGCGCCAACAGGGCCATCACCGCCGCCATCACGATCAGGATCGCAAAGCCGATGACGCGGCTGCGCTGTGCCGCGGTCGGCGCTGTCAGGAAGGTCAGCGCGAACAGCACCAGCGTCGCGCCGATGAGGTTGGCCCAGGCCCCGCGCGAGAAGGACAGGAACAGTCCCAGCACCGGCACGCTCATCAGCAGAATCCCGGCCACCAGCCCGATGCGCTTGAGCAGGATGGCCTGCACCACGAACACGATGGGCAGCACCAGGAACGGGCCGAACACGTTGGGATCCTTGAAGGTGCCCGAGGCGCGGTTGTAGAGCGTGAGGTATTCGCCCAGCCCGCCGACATTGAAATAGCCGACGATGCCGGCGCTGGCAGCCAGCCAGGCCGAGGCGATCATGCCCTGGCGGATCGTGTTGAGCCGCCCTTCGGCATCATCCGAGAGCAGCGCCGCGAACAGGATCGCCGTGAACATCAGGTAGACACCGACCACGATGAAGCGCACCGAGTCGGGCTCGTCCATGAACGGGATCAGCGAAAAGATGCCGCCAATGTTGAACAGCAGCAGCAGCACGACCATTGGCAGCAGTTTGGCATTGATGCGCAGTCCCGTGACCATGAACACGAACAGCGTGACAAGGAACATCACCTCGTAAGGCGAGGGTTCGAACAGCGCAAAGCAGCCGCAGAACACGAACAGCCAGAGCACGAAGCGTTGCACCCGCCCGATCGACAGGCTGTAGTGCCTGCCGCCGGCCGGCGCAGCCCAGCCCGCGCCCTGGTCGGGAAGAGCGCTCAATACGCGTTCTCGGTCTTGAGCAGCGAAACGGGTGTCATGATCAGGATGTAGATGTCGAACAGGACGGACCAGTTCTCTATGTAATAGAGGTCATGTTCGACACGGCGCTGGATCTTGTCCTCGGTGTCGGTCTCGCCGCGCCAGCCATTGACCTGCGCCCAGCCGGTGATGCCGGGCTTGACCTTGTGCCGCGCGAAATAGCCATCGACGACCTGATCGTAGAGCTGTTCCTTGGCCTTGGCATGGGCGGCGTGCGGACGCGGGCCGACAAGGCTGAGATTACCGCTGAACACGACGTTGAAGAGTTGCGGCAATTCGTCGATCGACGTCTTGCGGATGAAGCGCCCCACGCGGGTGACGCGCGGGTCGCCCTTGGTCACCAGCTTTGCGGCGGTCGCGTCGGACTGGTCGGTATACATCGAGCGGAACTTGAAGACCTCGATCATCTCGTTGTTGAAGCCATAGCGCTTCTGGCGGAAGAACACCGGCCCTTTCGAGTCGAGCTTGACCGCGATGGCTGTGATCAGCATCACCGGCGATAGCGCGATCAGCGCCAGGGTGCCGACCACGCGGTCGAACACCATCTTGATCACCATGTCCCAGTCGGCGATCGGCTTGTCGAAGACATCGAGCACGGGCACGGCGCCGATGTAGGAATAGGAATGGGGCCGGAAGCGCAGCTTCGACATGTGCGCCGAGAGCCGGATGTCGATCGGCAGCACCCAGAGCTTGCGCAGCATGTGCAGCAGGCGCGACTCCGCCGAGATCGGCAAGGTGAAGATCACGAGATCGAGATGCGTGCGGCGCGCGAACTCCACCAGATCCTCGACCGTGCCGAGCTTGGGGTATCCGCCCACCGTGTCGGGCGAGCGGTCATCGTTGCGATCGTCGAACACGCCGACGATGCGCACACCCGATTCGTGCTGCCCTTCGAGGGCCTCGATCAGGCCGATGCCGGCCTCTCCGCCACCGACGATAGCAGTGCGGCGCTCCAGCCTGCCCGAGCGTGTCAGCGACCTCAGCATGAAGGACAGCGCGATGCGCGACAGCATGATGGCCACAAGCCCGGCCACATACCACGACACCAGCCAGACCCGCGAGAACTCCTCACCGACCTTGAGCATGAAGAAAGTGGCGATGGCCGCTAGAAACAGGGCCGACCAGCCGGCCAGCAGGCGCAGGCTCTGCGGCGCGAACGAGCGCATCGCCCCGACATGATACAGGTGCAGCGCTTGGAAGATCGCTACGGTCGAGACCGAGATCACCGGAATGGCAATGGCATAGGGCTGGCTGTAGCGAACCACCGGAAAGACGTAGACCGCGAAGATGGCCAGTCCGATGATCGCCACGATGGCCATTTCGAACAGGCGCACCAGCCCCTCGACCATGACGGGCGACAGGCTCTTGCGGAACGGCATGGCGGCAATACGCTCGGCCAGCGGGTGCAGCGGCCGGTTGCTGCCGCCCATTGCTGCGATGCCGCCGCCATCCATCTTGGTCTCGTCGCTGGCCTTGATGATGTCTCTGACGTCGAAAGCAGACATGGCGATCACCGGGTGGTTTTAATCTGGAAGAATAGTATTCCGGCAGAGATGGCGGATATTTTCAATAAAATTCTCGCCGCCGGTGACGTCATTGCTTGCCCAAAATGCGTGTTCGGCGCTTCATTCCTGTAACATGGAAGTCTCGACGAAGGCTTAAGACGAAGCCGCATTATGCTGTGTACCGCCGTTTTGCCAGGGCGTCGTGGCAGGCTGCCAGCACGCCATCCACCATCTTATCGACCGAGAAATGCGCCCGGACATGGCGGGCAAGATCGGCCGCCAGTCGGCGCACATATTCGACCGAGCCGCCCTGAACGGTGAACCACGGATGATGTTTCCAAACCCCCATCAGCCCGGATCAGGGGATGCGCTGCCGCCGTGGTTTCCAGCACCACATAGGGCAGGCTTTCGGCGCGCGATGGCATTACCATCACCCGTGCGCGTGGCAGCGCAGCGCGGATCGGCCCCGGCGCCGCCCAGGTCAACTGGTCGGCAACGCCACGCTCGCGGGCCATATCTTTCAGCATGGCCTCGTTTGGCCCGGCTCCCACCAGCAGCAGGGTTGGCGTGAGCCCATCGCGGCTGCGGAGCAGGGCGAGGGCCTCGATCAGGGTGTCGATGCCCTTGGCAGCGAGGATTTCACCGATGAACAGCAGGTCGAACCGCGCGCCACGGTTGTCGACGGGGTCGAATTCGGCCTCCGTCAGCCCGTTCAGCACGATGCGATGGCTGCTGCGCGGCATCCGGCCCATCTGTTCCACGAAACGATCGAGGATGAACCGGCTCTCGAAGGTGAACATGTCGGTGGCCGGCTCCAGCAGGCGCTCGACGGCCATGAAGGCGCGGTGGCCGAGGCGTCCGGACGTGAAGTGGAAGCTCCCGCCATGGGGCGTGTAGAGCGTGGCATAGCGCCGACCCGGCGACAGCCTCGCAGGCAGGCGACCATAGAGCCCGCCCTTGGAGCCGTGCGCGTGGACGATGTCCGGGGCATGGGCTGCGAGGGCCCGCCGGAAAGCCAGTACTGCGCTGATATCGCCCGGCCCCGGATTGCGCGTCATCGGCAGGCGCGTCAGACCGAGCGCCAGATGCGGGGCAAGCCCGGCCAGCACGTCGGTGGCACGTTGCCCGCCAGTATTCAGATCACAGAAAAGGCCGACTTCGTGCCCTCGCGCCATTTGCCCTCGCGCCAGATCCAGCACGTGGCGGAACAGCCCACCCACGGGGGAGCGGAAGACATGCAGGATGCGAAGCGGCTTATTGGTCCGGGTCATGCGTCAGCCTTTCCGGCGCCTGATCAGAACCAGCGTTCGCGGATGGTGATCGTGTCACCTGGCAGGACGGGCTGCGTCAGCGGCACCTGCCCGGTGAGGATCTCGCCGTTGACCTGACGCGAGATCACTGCAACCTGCCGGTCGCCGCGCGGCGTGAACCCGCCAGCAATGGCGACGGCGGTCTGGACGGTCATGCCGTTGACGTAAGGGAACTGGCCTGATGCCGTGACCTCGCCGAGTATGAAGAACGGACGGTAGGCATCGACCTCGACCGAAACCTTCGGCTCACGCAGGAAGCCGCCGCGCAGGCGGGCCTCGATCTGGCGTTCGAGCTGGCCGGTGGAGCGCCCGGTTGCATCGACGGACCCGATCAGTGGCATCGAGATGCGGCCCTGGCTGTCGACGGCATAGATGTTGGACAGGTTGTCCTGCCCGAACACGATAACCCGGAGCCGGTCCCCGGTGGCGAGCTGGTAGGGTGCACGCTGCTCATGCGCGCTGGCGAACTCGCCGGCGAACTCATGGTGCCGAGGCGCGCATGCGCCCAGCACGAAGCCGGTTGTAGCCAGAGCCAGGATCAGTTTCCGGAACATGGGACAACACCGTGGGACATACTCAACATGCGTTGAAAAGTAGGCTGTTAGGGTTAACAAAATCTCTCTGGCCCGGCTTGCGGCGATGCGCGCTGTCATTGCCTTTCGGTGCCCGGGAGCAGGGCGTGCGCCGGCCCTTAACCCAACATCAACCTTAATCAGTCGTAATCCTCGTGCGGGTCATGGCGACCGCCGCGTCTGCGGCTGGCCACCCCGACGTGTAATTCCTGAGTTGAGTGGTGGTGCCATGACATCGGTCGAAGCTTCGGCGCAGCGCAGCGCTCCGGCGCCGTCCGCCGACGGCATGCTGGATCTCAACGCCCTGTGGCGCGCAGTGGCGGCACACAAGTTCTGGATCATCATCCCCACGCTGGTCGCGCTGGTCGGCTCGTTCGTGCTCGTGCACATGCTGACGCCGAAATACACCGGGGAGGCCCGCCTCCTGCTCGAAGCGCGGGACGGCTTCTATACTCGCCCGGCAGGGGATCGCGACGTCAGCGTCGATCGCATCGACACCGAGGCCGTCACCAGTCAGGTGCAGGTCGTGATGAGCCGCGATCTCGCCCGTGAAGCCATTCGCCGCCTCAATCTCGTCGGCAACCCTGAGTTCGATTCAGGGGCAGGCCGGTTCGGCGGCGTTTCGCAACTGCTCGTCAAGATCGGCCTGTCGCGCAATCCGGCAGATCGCACGCCCGAGGACCGGGTTCTTGAAAAGTACTACGATGCCCTGCTGGTCTTTCCGGTCACGCGCTCCCGCATCGTGGCCATCGAATTCCAGTCGCGCGATGCCGAACTGGCGGCCAAGGCGGCCAACACCATCGCGGCTGTCTATCTCGAAGCGCAGGAAGCCGCCAAGAAGGATACCGCACGCGGTGCCTCCACCTGGCTCGGCAGCGCCATCACGCCGCTGCGCCAGAAGGTGCAGGAAGCCGAGGCACGCGTCGAGGAATTCCGTGCCCGCTCCGGACTGCTGATCGGCGCCAACAACACCACCATCATCCAGCAGCAACTGGCCGACCTGTCCCAGCAATTGTCCAGTGCCCGCGCCGTGCAGTCCGACTCTCAAGCCAAGGCCCGCATCCTGCGCGAGGCGATCCGCACGGGGCGCACTTTCGAAGTGCCGGACATCGCCAACAATGAGGTCATCCGCCGCCTGATCGAGCAGCGCGGCACCTTGCGCGCCCAGATTGCGCTGGAAACGCGCACGCTGCTGCCCGAGCATCCGCGCATCAAGGAACTCAACGCCCAGATCGGCGATCTGGAAAACCAGATCCGCGCCACAGTCGAACGTACGGTGCGGACGCTTGAGAACGAGGCCCGTATTGCCGGCTCGCGTGTCGAGACCGTCAGCGCCACGATCGAGGCGCAGAAGCGCATGGTCACCGAGGCCAACGAGAGCGAGGTGCAGCTCCGCGCCCTCGAACGTGAGGCCCGGACCCAGCGGGAGCAACTCGAACAGTTCCTCGGACGCCAGCGCGAGGCGCTGGCCCGCGACGCCGACAATGCCGCTCCGGCCGATGCGCGCATCATCTCGCGCGCGATCACGCCGATGACGCCAAGCTTCCCCAAGAAGGTGCCGACCGTGGCTGTTGCCACACTGGCGACGTTCTTCTTGGCGCTGGCCTCTATCGTCTCGCGCGAATTGCTTTCGGGGCGTGCCGTGCAGCCCGCCACGGCGGCCGGCCCGGTGCCGCAGCCGCAGCCGCAGCCCGTGCCCCGCGGTGCCGCGCGCTTTTCCAGCATGGGCGGCCGCGCTCGGATGCAGGACGATGCTGACAGTGGCGCTGACGCCGCCGGTGATCCGGCTGTCGCTGCCGCCGACGAGACGGCACGCGATGCTCGCCGCGCTCACGTCGCCGGCCTGATCACCCATGCGGGCCGCTTCTCACATCTCCGGCTGATGATGAACGATGCCGGAAGCTGGGGCGAGGAACTGGCCTCCTGCGTGCGCCCGAGCGACGATGCCGGCGGCTCACGCCTGCTGATGCTGGATGCTGGCACCCGTGCCGGAGCCGCACGCCTGCTTGGTGGCGAACTGGCCGAGGACCACACTACGCTGCTGATAGACCTGACATCCGGCGAGCGCTCCCGCATGGCAGGCCTGTCGGAGTTGCTGTCAGGCGATGCCAGCTTCGCGGACATTATCGACCGCGATCCGCAAAGCCACCTCCATGTCATCACCGCGGGCCGCGCCGGGCGTGAGGCCGTGATCAACGCCGACGGGTTGCTCGATGTGGCGCTCGATGCCCTGACCGATGCATATGACTTTGTCCTGATCGAGGTGTCGAGCTGCGACCTGCACCGCTTCCAGCCCACCTTGATGCCGTTGGTCGATGGCGCGGTCGTGCTGGCCGATCAGCTTGCCAACGGCCATGCCGTCGAGACCGCCTACCGGGTCGGCGAAGGCCACGACATGCCGGTGACGATCGCGGTGTTCGACGAAGGGCTCGACCTCAGTCCTGTGGCGCGCCAGCCGCAGATGGCGTAGGGCGCTGCCTCAGCCGCTTGACTCTCATCAGGGCTGCATAAAGGCGAGGCGAACGCTTGATCGCCCCCTTGGCCATCGTTGCCAGCCGCATGGCAGCGGCCAGCAGCCTGCCGCGGAGGCTGATCGCCACGAAGCTGTCTATGAGATCGTCGGTCTGGTTGCAGAAGGTTGACTTGTAGCGCGCCTCACCGACGCCCAGATCGAACACCGTCACACCATGGCTGAAGCGATGCCGGATCAGATCGACAAGCAGGATTTCGCCGGGGCTGTATTTCATCGCCACCGGATCCAGCTCGAACGAGGTGGCCATGCCGCTGAACCGGCCCCGGACCTCGGCGCCGATATAGGTGGCGACGGTATCTCCATTGAGTTCCAGCGCGGCCAGGAACAGAGCGGGTTGCCCGCCATCAAGCCCGGCTCCGCGCCTGAGGAAGGCCGCTACACGGTTATCGGCAAAGGGGTTGTCGATGCCCATCTGGGCAAACCGCAGCGCCTTTTGGCGGAGGAAGGTCGCAAGAATGGTCTCTTTCGCGGCATCGGTCTCTGGCACAACGAGCAAGGAAGCACCGAGTTCGGCGAAGCCGGCGCGCTTGTTCTTGTGCTTCTTGCGGGCATGCGGGCTCATCGCGCTCTGGAAGGTGGCCTCGATATCCCCGTCCATCACCAGCTTGTAGACCGGGTTGGCCGAGGGCTGGCCGTCGATGAGCGCGAACGGATTGGCGACGCCGTTCCAGCTTTCCGGCTGGCAGGGCAGCACGAAGGCATCGACGCCGCCGATGGCCGCCGCAGCGTCCTGAAGCATGCGGCGCGCTCCGTCGGCGTCAAGCCGCTGCATCACGCCCGGAGCAAACACCGCCATGTTGAAATTGGCATGCTTGCCGCCGACGAAGGAGGCCGTCCTGAGGCCAAGGCGCCTGCGCACGGCCAGTGGCAGGATGGCAAGCGTGCGCGCCTGTGCCGAGCGGATCACCACCAGGGCGAGCGTTGCGCCGTCGGCCTCCAGTGCATCAGCGGCATAGCTCCTGACCCAGTCGATCGTCTGGTAGGGGGTGAGTTCGCCATGCAGTTCAAACCAGCGCCAGTCCGCCTCGATCTCGCTGAAGCCCACGGCCTGCGCCGACCATGACGGAGACGCCTCGGACACTGTCGTCAACGCCTCCGCGGCCTGCTCCCGTTGCGCGATTGCCTGCATGGTCCTGTCCTGGTCCCGTCCGTCCGCCCATGGCCCGCCACGGTCGATTCTGCGCAAACGACCGGCGGACCTTAACCCTCTGTTGGAGCAAGTGGATAAAGATGGTACGATGTCAAATACTTCACCTGATCACGCTAAACGCTTTGACAATGACAAATTGCCGATGAACCTGCGGCACTTCGCCTTTGCGAGCGCCTTCAAGGCGATTGTCGCCACGCGCGCCCATCGCTGGGCGCGCGGGCTCTCACAAGGGGTCGGCGCGATCCTGATGCTGCACAGTGTCCGGCCATGGCAGGGCCACGCTTTTGCGCCGAACCAGTTGCTCGAGATCACGCCCGAATGGCTGGATGAAGCCCTCGCGCTGGTGCGCAGCGAAGGCTACGATCTGGTCGACATGGACGAGATGGCCGCTCTGATTGCAGGCCCGCGCCGCGACCGTTTCGCCGTCGCCCTCAGCTTCGATGACGGCTTCCGCGACAACCGCGATCATGCCCTTCCGATCCTCAGGCGTCATCGCGCACCCTGGACGGTGCATGTGACCACCGGCTTTGCCGACGGCACCGCCGCGCTGTGGTGGGTCGAACTGGAGGCAGCGATCCGCGCACTGCCGCGTGTCACCATGACGGTGGCAGGCCGCATCCTCGACCACGAGACCCACGAACCCGAGGCGATGCACATCGCCTTTGACGAGATCTACTGGGCCCTGCGCGCGCGCCCCGAGGCGGAACTGCGCAATGCCATTGCGGCCCTGGGGGCCGAGGCCGGCATCGACAGCGCCGCCCTGACCCACAACCTTTGCCTAGACTGGGATGAATTGCGTGCACTGGCCGCCGAGCCCGGGCTGACCATCGGTGCCCACACCAAAACGCACATGATGTTGGCGCGTCACCCGTTGGTCGACCGGTCCACCACATGGCCTATCCGGTTGGCGACGCGACCTCGGCAGGCCCGCGCGAGTTCGCGATTGCCCGTGATGCCGGCTTCCGGACGGCGGTGACGACCCGTCCTGGCCATGTCTTTGCCGAACATGCGCAGCATTTGCACGCCCTGCCGCGCGTCTCGCTCAATGGTTACCACCAGAACGCGGACGCTCTGAAGGCTTTGATCTCCGGGCTGCCTCTCATGGCCCTGAACCGGGGCCGGCGCCTTCAGGTGGCCTGATCCGTCAGCGCGGAATGACCTGCGGGGGCTCTTCGCCCGGATCGGGCCGCTCCATCCATTTGATCAGCGGCAGCAGCGGTACGATCCAGAACAGGCCGAGGAAGGCATACCAAAGCGTCTGCCAGAACGTGGACGCTTCGGTGATCCGCCCCTGTGCGAGCGCCATCGCCATCAGCGCGTAGACGCAGACGAACACCAGCATCGCCACGGCGCCGATCAGTTTGCGGGTTCGCTTGCGCATGGTTAGTCGTGCTCCGGTTCGGATGACAGCCATAAGCCCTTGCCGCACTCCCGACAAACGGCACGATTGCCGCACCCGGCGGCAAGCCGTGAGGCCAGGCAACAAATCGGGGCGTTAGCTGCCCGGGCGGTTGATCGTGAACTTCTGGAAACCCTTGCCGGCGAGCGTGGGCTTCTTGGATGACAACAGCCGGGAATTGATGCCCTGCCAGCCGATTTCGCCGGAGAACCGGCCATACTCGATCTTGGGGCAGCGGTTCATCACCACGGTCACGCCACGCGCTTCCGCCCGAGCGGCCGCCTCGTCGTTGCGCACCGAAAGCTGCATCCAGATCACGCCCGGCAAGGGGTCGAGCAACAGCGCTTCATCGGTGATCGGCCCTGCCGCTTCCGAATTGCGGAAGATCTCGACCATGTCGATCGGACCCGGAATGCTTTTCAGATCCGGATAGACCATGCGGCCCAGCAGCATCTGGCCGGCCAGCCCCGGATTGACCGGGATGACCTCGTAACCGCGGTCCAGAAGATACTTGATGACGATGTAGCTTGGCCGCGCCTCGTTGGCCGAGGCCCCAACGAGTGCGATGCACTTCACCGACTTGAGGATGTCGCGGATGTAGCCGTCGTCATAGCTGTCGTGGTTCATGGCCAAGAGGTGGCCGGCTTCGCCGGTAATTGCAAGACCCAGCTCAGTCCCACAGTCCATGCCCATTCCTCACGGCGAGGCGCGCTCACGGCTCCCAGACCGGGGCGCGCTTGTCCATGAAGGCGCCGATGCCCTCCTCGGCGTCGCGGGCCAGCATGTTCTCGACCATGACGGCGCTGGCATGGCGATAGGCTGCGTCCAGCGTCATCTCGCGCTGCTCATAGAAGGTGCGCTTGCCGGTCCGGACCGTGGCGGGAGCCTTCGAGGCGATGATGGCAGCGAGCCGGCGGGCCTCCGCCAGCGCCTCGCCGCTGGCCACGACGCGGTTGACCAGGCCCATGCGCGCGGCATCAGTGGCCGTCGTCATCTCGCCCAGCAGCAGCATTTCCATGGCATGCTTGTTCGACAGGTTGCGCGACAGCGGCACCATCGGTGTCGAGCAGAACAGCCCGATATGAACGCCTGGCGTGCAGAACTGCGCGTTGGCCCCAGCCACAGCCAGGTCGCAACTGGCCACAAGCTGGCCGCCGGCCGCCGTGGCCACCCCCTCGACAGCCGCGATCACCGGCTGCGGCAGGCTCACGATGGCCTGCATCAGCGCGGCGCAGCGGCCAAGCACATCGCTGAAATAGGCCCGCCCGCGGTCCGCATCGCTGCGCCGGGCGCTCATTTCCTTGAGGTCATGGCCCGCCGAAAACACTGGCCCGTGGGCGGTCAGCACCACTGCCTTGACGGAGCGGTCCGATGCGATCCCGGCCAATTGCTCCGCCAGTGCTGCGATCATGCCCTCGGATAACGGGTTGCGCTGGGCGCCCCGGTTGAGGGTCAGTGTCGCGACGCCGTCATGGTCCTCGCGCAGCACGAAGGGCAGGGTGGTCTGGATGTTCATGCCAGATGTCCGTGTTCCGGGACGTGTTCGCTTTTGCCGCAATCCTAGCCGCTATCGACACGCCTGTCATGTCCGGGCTTGACCGCCGCGCCCGTCTCGCGAGACATGGACCAACTCCCATGCATGCCAGGATGACGACCCGTCCATGACCAAGATGACTGCCGCCGAGATCGATGCCTTTCTCGATGCCGAGTTTCCCCAGATCCATCATGGCGGCAAGACCTTCCATGTCGAGGCTGTAGGGCCGCTGACGGCGCGCCTGCGCTGTGACTACCACCCGAAACATGTCCGGCCCGGCGGCACCATCTCCGGCCCCACGATGATGGCGCTTGCCGATCTGGCGCTCTATGTGGCCGTGCTGGCCCAGATCGGGCCGGTCGGTCTCGCTGTCACGACCAACCTGTCGTTCAATTTCCTGCGCAAGCCCGGACAAAGCGCGCTGATTGGCGAGTGCCGGCTGCTCAAGCTCGGCAAGCGTCTGGCCATGGGGGAGGTCGCCATCTTCTCCGAGGGCACGCCGGTCATCGTCTGCCACGCCACTGGCACCTATTCGATCCCGACCGGCTGACAACCAAGGCTCACAGCAATAATGGTAAAATAATACCACTTCTAAAAAATACATTAAAATCAGTATATTAGAGATCGTATCAACAATGCCTTGTCATTGACAGCCTGATCCTCTTGCTCCATACAGCCTCCACGCCGCCGCCAGGGCCCCGCGCTCTGGCGGCATTCCTTTCCAACGTCCTCAAACGGGTAGGGGTCTGTCATGACAGCGCTCACCACAGCGACACGCTCGCTGAAGCCCGCCGAAGTCGAAAAGAAGTGGGTTGTGATTGACGGGTCAGGCCTTGTGGTCGGTCGTCTGGCCGCGATTGTTGCCATGCATCTGCGCGGCAAAACAAAGGCCTCGTTCACGCCCCATGTCGACTGCGGCGACAACGTCATCATCATCAATGCCGAGAAGGTTCTCCTGACAGGCCGCAAGAAGGACCAGAAGGTGTATTATCACCACACTGGCTTCATCGGCGGCATCAAGGAACGTTCCGCCAAGTTCATTCTCGAAGGCCGCTTCCCTGAGCGCATCGTCGAGAAGGCCGTGCAGCGCATGCTGCCGCGAGGCCCGCTCGGCCGTGCACAGTTCGGCAACCTGCGCGTCTACAAGGGTGCGGAGCACCCTCACGCCGCACAGCAGCCTGAGGCCCTCGACGTGGCCTCTCTCAACCGCAAGAACGCGAGGGCTTGAGCATGGCCGAAATCCTTCAGTCTCTTGACCAGCTCAAGGGCACGGCAGCTGCCGCTCCCGAAGCTCCGCGCCACGTCCAGAAGCTCGACAAGCAGGGCCGCGCCTATGCCACCGGCAAGCGCAAGAATGCCGTTGCTCGCGTCTGGATCAAGCCCGGCAAGGGCAAGATCATGATCAACGGCCGCGACCTGCCGGTCTATTTCGCCCGTCCGGTCCTGCGTCTGATCCTCAATCAGGCTCTCCAGATCGCCAACCGCGAAGACCAGTATGACGTGACGGTTTCGGTCAAGGGCGGCGGCCTCTCCGGCCAGGCCGGCGCAGTGCGCCACGGCCTGTCCAAGGCCCTCACCTACTATGAGCCCGAACTGCGCGGTGCGCTGAAGAAGGCCGGCTTCCTGACCCGTGACAGCCGCGTGGTCGAGCGCAAGAAGTACGGCAAGGCCAAGGCCCGCCGCAGCTTCCAGTTCTCGAAGCGCTGAGGTCTGTCGCTCAGGCTGCTGCGGGGTTTCCCGCAGGGTTCAGTGTGCAAAGACCATTGTATCAGAGGCGGCCTTCGGGCCGCCTTTTCCATATCTGCTTCCGGAATCGTGGCTGCGCCGGGTTGGCAGCAGGCTTTGCCCTGATCCGGCACCGGAACACCCTTCCCAAGGGCGACACTGCACCCCACATCACGCCCGGCGCTCAGGATGTGTCCCAATGGCGAGGTCGCAGCATGTTCCGCATAGTCGTTGCCGTGGTGGCTGTGGTGCTGATCGCATTGCCGTCGATCCTGATCTGTCTGCGCTGGCGCGTTGATCTGCCGTTGCGGCTGCTGCTTGCTGTCACGGCCTTCGTGCTGCCGCTTGTGATGATCTGGGGCATCCATCTCGTGCCGTCCTTCAACGGGCAGGCGCCCGAGAACCCCTCGTTCTGGCGCGGTATCGGCATCCTGCTCTCGACCGCGACGCTGATTGTGCCCTGGCTGATCTACACGGTCGTCCGCGACCGGCCACTGCCCTGATCACCGCCCCAAGACGGCTGGCAGCTGATGTGTCGCGCGAAGGTCTTGAATCAGAATGGCAGCCATCTGAATCAGTCTCGAAGGCGCAGCGACCAAGTCTCTGGAATCGCGAACCGAGCGCCATCCCGCGCCAGCCGGATATCGTGCGTGCCACCATGCGCGCCATTGACATCCAGCCCGTTTGCCAGCATATCGCGCCGATGAAATCCGCGCTGCCTTCACCATTGTCCTCGGCCCTGAGCCGACGCCGAAGTGGCCGCTCCGCTCCGTGGGCGCGATGACGCTTGGGATGATGACGACTGGTTGAACCAGCCGTTTGCCCAAGCCGCGCCATCCCGCGCGGCTCTTTTTTTGACCGATCTTCCCTGATTCCGCTTCTCCGGACATCCTGACGAGACCAAGCCCATGAGCAATTCCGCGACCAAGTCCGCGCGCATCTTCATCGACGGCGAAGCCGGCACCACAGGCCTCGGCATCCGCGAGCGTCTCGCCACCATGCCCGGCATCGATCTGGTCAGCATTGCCGCCGACAAGCGCAAGGATGCCGGCGCCAAGCGCGAACTGATGCGCGACGTTGATCTGGTGGTGCTGTGCCTGCCAGATGACGCGGCAAAGGAAACCGTGGCGCTGGCCGACAGCCTGCCCGGAGGCGGGCCATGCATCGTCGATGCTTCCACCGCGCACCGCGTCGCGCCGGGCTGGACCTATGGCTTTCCCGAGTTGTCGCCGGGCCATGGCAAGGCCGTTGCGGCTGCGCGCCGGGTCTCGAACCCGGGCTGCTATCCGACCGGCGGCATTGCCCTGATCAGGCCACTGGTGGATGCGGGGCTGATGGCATCTGACCATCCAGTCACGGTCAATGCCGTCTCGGGCTATTCGGGTGGCGGCAAGGCCATGATCGAGGCCCACGAGATGCGCAACGCGCCCGCCTTCGAGCTTTACGGGCTGGGTTTGGAGCACAAGCACGTGCCGGAGCTGCAGCTTCATGCCGGCCTGACGTGCCGGCCCATCTTCGTGCCGTCCGTGGGCCGGTTCCGGCAGGGCATGCTGGTCAGCGTGCCGCTGCACCTCGATCTGCTCGCGGGCCGGCCAACGGTCGCCGATCTTCAGGCCGTGCTGGAGCGCGCCTATGCCGGCAGCGCATGGGTCAAGGCCATCGCCACCGATCAGGTGGCCGCTGAGGGTGGCAAGATCGAACCCGAAGCACTGAATGATAGCAACCTGCTGGAATTGCGCGTGTTCGGCAACGAGGCCCGCCGGCAGGCTGTGCTGGTTGCGCGGCTCGACAATCTCGGCAAGGGCGCATCGGGCGCCGCCGTGCAGAATATCACGCTGATGCTGGGGCTTTGAGGCAGCAGCCATAAAGGCAGGAAACCGGACATGAACCAGATTGACAGCGACATCGCCACCATCGCCGCCGCCACGCAGACCTATCTTGACGGGCTGTATGAAGGCGATGCGGACAAGCTGGCCGAGGTTTTCCTGCCCACCTCGGCGTTGACCCAGAGCCTCGACGGCGAGGTCGTGATCACGCCGCGTGACACGTGGCTGGCCGCGGTGCGGCAGCGCCCGGCCCCGAAGGCCAGCGGCCTCGGCCGCCATGACCAGATCCTGACCATCGACCGGATCAGCGCCAATCTCGCGCATGTCAAGCTGACCTGCGCGATCCCGCCACGCTTCTTTACCGATATCCTGTCCTTCGTGAAGGTCCAGGATGGCTGGAAGATCGCGCAGAAGGTCTTTACCACGGATGTGCGCGGGTGAGCATCCAGCCGCGTCATGACCGGGCTTGTCCCGGCCATCTCGGGTTGGCGGGTTCACTGTGGCGCCATTCCCGGCACAAGGCCGGGAATGGCACTTTGGCTTCCTGGCAGATGGATGGCTACCCTGGATACGCCACAAACTTCTGCTGCTGGACACCAAGCCCGTCGATGCCGAGACGCACGATCTCGCCACCATGCAGGTAGCGCGGCGGCTTCATGCCGATGCCGACGCCCGGCGGCGTGCCGGTGGTGATCACGTCGCCCGGCATCAGCCGCATGAAACGGCTAGTGTAGGACACAATGGTTTTCACATCAAAGATCATCGTCTTGGTCGAGCCGTTCTGGACCCGCTTGCCATCGACATCGAGCCACATGCCGAGGTTCTGCACGTCCTGCACTTCATCGGTGGTGACCAGCCAGGGGCCGAGCGGCCCGAAGGTCGGGCAGCCCTTGCCCTTGGTCCAGGTGCCGCCGCGCTCCATCTGGTACTCGCGTTCCGACACATCGTTGCAGACGCAATAGCCGGCGACAGCCGCGAGCGCGTCCTTCTCGTCGATGTAGGAGCCGCCATCGCCGATCACGATGGCCAGTTCCACCTCCCAGTCGGTCTTGGTCGAGCCGCGCGGGATGACCACGTTGTCATTTGGCCCGCTGATGCAACTCGGTGCCTTGTTGAAGATGATCGGCTCGGCCGGGATCGCAGCGCCCGTCTCGGCGGCATGGTCGGCATAATTGAGGCCGATGGCGATGAAGTTCCCCGGCTGAGGCACGCACGAACCCAGCCGCACGCGTGATGAAACCTTGGGCAGCTTCGCCAGGTTCAGTTTGCGCAGGCGGGCCAGCCCCTTTGTGGTGAGGCTCGCGCTACCAAGATCGCCGATCACCCCCGACAGGTCGCGGATGACGCCGTCGGCATCGATAAGGCCAGGCTTTTCCTTGCCCACCGCCCCGAATCGTACAAGTTTCATAATGTCCTCCAAGACAATTGTTTCCGGAACGCATCAGGGCAAAATTACTGTCCGACCGCAAGCATGGGATGCAGCTGTCAGTTCAGCCATGCGATTTCCACACGGTGAATGTTGCCGTTTTGCAACGATGATGGGCAATTGCACAATCCGGCAACATTCAGACAGGTCCGAACAAGCGGCGAATGTCGCAGGGGTACACGATAGTTTCGATGTAAACTATCGAAATTCTCTGAAAACAGCCGCCTTTTTCTGAAAAGAGAGGCGATTCTGTGTCGTTTTTGGCAATATTCAGATGCCGACCGGTGCGGATCGCCTTCTTTGAGCGGCTCTTGTGCAAACCCGGCCAAGTTGGCAGAACGACCTTGCAAAAAAAAAGGGCGCTTTGTCGCCTCCAAGCAATAATCCAAGGGTGGACCGAATGAAGTCCCTGATCCGCAATTTCCTGAGCCTGACGGCTGCCGCCGCTGCCCTCGCTGTTGCTGCCAGCGCCGCGCAGGCCAGTTCATTCTCCATCCGCTCGGGGCAGGGCGCTGAAGGCCTGGGGATGGCCTATGCCGGCGCAGCTTCCGGAGGCATAGGCCTCGCCGCCATGGCCTGGAACCCCGCCGCGATCACCATGTTCGCCGGTCGCCAGAGCAATTGGAACGCGACGTATCTCGCTGCGAGCGCCAAGTACTCGAACATCGTGACAAACAACCCTGCTGTCACTGCGCTCGGTGATTCGGACAACCTGGGTATCAACGGCGCCTTCATCCCGGCCTCCTACAATTCATGGCAGGTGACAGATCGCCTGTTCATCGGCCTGACCAACACCGCTCCTTTTGGCCTGCGCTCGAAGCCGGGTGGTTCGGATGGCACGTGGGCAGGCCAGACTTATGGCCGATCGGCAACAATCCGCTCTATCAACATCTCTCCCACGGTCGGCTACAAGATCAATGACTGGATCTCGGTCGGTGCTGCGATCCAGATGCAGTATATGCATGTCGACCAGAAGCAGGCCCTCGCTGCCGTTCCTGGTGCGCCCGGCCTGCAGCTTCGTGGTGATTCCTATGATTTCGGCTATCGACTCGGCGTGACGCTGACCCCGTTTGCCGGCACCACCATCGGCGTTGCCTATCGCTCGGCCATCACCCAGACAATCAGCGGTTGGGCTGCGACACAGGGTGCTCCGGCGCTGAATGGAGTTGGCAGCCGGTTCTCCCGCGTCAAGCTTGATCTTCCGACTCCGGCATCGGTCGTGGCAGGCATCAGCCACACCATCAACGATCGCTGGCAGGCCCATCTCGGCGTTGAATGGACCCAGTGGAGCGCGCTGAAGTCGATCCCGGTGGATAATACAAGCGGGACTCCGTTGATTGTCGGTGCAGCGCCGGCGGCCATCCGCTTCAACTACAAGGACAGCTGGTATCTCTCCGGTGGTGTCGAGTACAACTATTCTCAGGCCCTCACCCTGCGCGCCGGTGTCGCCTACGAATGGTCGGCTGTTACGGACCGCAGCCGTTCGGTGTTCATCTCGGACAACAACCGTCTCTGGCTTGCGACCGGCCTGTCCTACAAGGCAACCGACAAGCTGACCTTCGACCTCGGCTACACCTACATCGCGGTCAACAAGGCTCGCATCAACTACAACGGCACGACCCCGACACCCGGTGGCCTGCTGCTGACGGCGGATGCCAAGCCCTCGATCCACGTTGTCTCGGCCGGCCTGACCTATCGTTGGGATGACCCGACGGTCGCCCAGTCCGTCGTCTCAAAGTCGGCTCCGATTTCGGTCCGCTACTGAGCCTTCGCGATCGGGTATCGTTGCGGAAAGCCGGCCTTCGGGTCGGCTTCTCTGTTGAGGGAGTTGGCCGACAAGCAGCTTGCGGAGTGTGTGTTGAAACAGCCGATCCTGTTTCTGATCAGGGCCAATTCAAGGCCAGACCGACCCGAGGGCTGGTATTGCCCGGACTGCGCGCTGGTCGAAGGCGTCCTGGCCTACTATCCGCAGCTTCGTGCGGCCATCGACGTGCGCCATGTTGATTTTGACCGGCCACGCACCGCCATTATCGCGCTGGTCGGCGAGGCGTTCCAGGACAGCCCCTGCCTGCTGCTTGACCCCGCGGTCGGCCCTGCCGAAGCACCGGTCATCAACGGCTGGCGCGTGATCACCGAGAACACCCGGCTGCTGCTCGACAACTTGCCGCTGTTGGCAAACGGCGTCGGCAAGAGCGGCACCGGCTCGCTGTTCTGAAGCTGGGTGGGCAAGCTCTCCGCCCACACGAACCGCCCATTCTCTCCGCCCGCGCAATTCTCATCCCGAGCCTGTCGAAGGATGGGCGGCGGCATGGACCAACCGGGCCTTATCCTTCGACAGGCTCAGGATGAGGATCGTGGGAAGTGGGACGACAGCGCGGATATCACCGGTTATGTCTCAGGCCCTGACCTTCACATACGTGCCGGGCGCGTCACACAGTGGCGGATGCTGCTTGCTGCCCGGCGTGACCCGCGCCGGAACCGTGGCCGGTGCCTGCCGCGTGATCCATGACAGCCAGTAGGGCCACCATGAGCCCGGTGTTTCCGCAGCTTTGGCCACCCAGTCCTCAAAGCGGCCTTCCGGCTTTCCGCCGGTCCAGAACTGGTACTTCGGCTTTGCGGGCGGGTTGACCACGCCAGCGATGTGGCCCGAGCCGGCCATCACATAATCGACCGGACCGCCAAAATGGGCGCAGCCGTTGAACACCGATTTGGCGGGCGCGATGTGGTCCTCGCGCGCAGCGAGATTGAAGATCGGGATCATGACCTTGCCGAGGTCGAGGCGCTGGCCCGCCACTTCCATCGTGCCCTTGGCGAGCTTGTTGTGAAGATAGCAGTTGCGCAGGTAGAACGAGTGGTTCGCCTCCGGCATCCGGGTTGAATCCGAGTTCCAGTAGAGCAGGTCGAACGGGAAGGGCGACTGGCCCTTGAGATAGACATTGACGACATTGGACCAGATCAGATCGTTGGGCCTGAGCATGTTGAAGGCATTGGCCATGCGCGCGCCGTCGAGATAGCCGCGCACCTGCATCTGCTCCTCGATGGACTTGATCTGCTCCTCGTCGACGAAGACCTTGAGTTCCCCAGGGTCTGTGAAATCGACTTGCGTCGTGAACAGCGTGGCGCTGGAAATGCGCGCATCGCCGACGGCTGCCATATGGGCCAGCGTCACGGCCATCATCGTCCCGCCGACGCAATAGCCAATGGCGGTGACAGCCGGCTGGCCGGTGATCTCGCAGGCCGCGCCGACGGCGGCCAGAATGCCCTCTTGCATGTAGGCCTGGAAGCCCTTGTCGCGATGACGCTCATCCGGATTGACCCACGACACGCAGAACACCGTCAGCCCCTGGCTGACGCACCAGCGGATGAAGGATTTGTCCTGGTTGAGATCGAGGATGTAGAACTTGTTGATCCATGGCGGCACGATCACCAGCGGCCGTGCCAGCACCGTCTCGGTGGTGGGTGCATACTGGATCAACTCGATCAGGTCGTTGCGGAACACCACCTTGCCGGGTGAGATCGCCATGTTGACGCCGACCTCGAAGCGCTCGGTGTCCGTCATGCGAACCTTGAGTTCTCCCTTGCCGGCGTCGACATCCTCGGCCAGCATCTTCATGCCGCGCACCAGGTTGTCGCCGTTCTGTCGGAACGTCTCGCGGATCAACTCCGGGTTGGTTGCCAGGAAGTTCGACGGCGCGAGCGCCCCTGAAAGCTGTTTAACGTAGAACTTCGCCTTGTCGCGGGTGTGGTCGTCGACGCCATCAGTGCGGTCGACAACGGCATCGGCCCAGCGCGTGGTGATCAGATAGGCCTGCTTGATGAAGTCGAACATCGGGTTCGACTGCCATTCCTCATAGGCGAAGCGGGCATCCTTCGGGTCTGGCTGGGCAACGGGCGTGTAGGGCTCGCCGTGCATCTTCTTCAGCGTCTCGGACCAGAGCGTCATGAAGTTGGTGGCCAGCGCCGCCTGCACCTCGATGGCGCGCTGCGGATCGGACAGCACCTTCTCGGCGACCTGCCCGAGCGTCTTGACCATCTCACCGGCCTCGTCGGCCAGCCCGCTCCTGGCTTCGCCGCGCTCGATCGGGCGCATCATCGCGGCCGTGGCCTTGCCGGCTTCTTCGACGAAACGGGCGACATTGCGCGACAACGCCTCGAAATCGGGCATAGGCGATGCAGCGGCGCCTTCGGCGGCAGCTTCCGGCTGAGCCGGCGGGGCCTTCTGGTCGGGCTTCGGCGCTGATGCGGCGGTCGCCGTGACGGCGGGCTTTATCGCCGCTTTCGTTGAAGGCTTCTTGGCCGTCTTTTTGGCCGGCTGTGTGGCGGCGATCGGCTCGGCACCTTCCGGTGGCCTCGGGGTCGTCCTGTGCATCGGCGTCATGGTCCCTGTCTGCGGCGTCGTCAGGTTGTTGCCACCATCGCACCGCAATTCTCGGTCTATTAACACTTTCGGAACCATAAGGCACAGTCGGGAAAACGGATGATGCGCATGATTTGTTTCCGGTTGCTGATGATCGCGATGGCCGTGCCGCTGCTGGCTGGCTGCACCGAAAGCAATCCGGTGCGCGATGCCGCTCAAGGCGTCGGGCTGGCAGGTCGTCCCAGCGAGCCGGCCGATTTTGTGCGCAGTTCGCGCGCCACATCACCCGCCGGCTTCATAGCGGTTGGTGTCAGCGCGCCGCCCCGGCCTGTAGCTCGCCGCACGGCGGAGGAGTTCCGCGCCATGGAAAAGGCCCTGGACGCCGACCGGGCGCGCCTGCAAGCCCAAGGGGCGGCAGCGCAGCAGGCCGGCGCAACCGCGCCAGCAAAACCACCCGTCATTTCACAATAAAAGAGAAGAATACGCGCTAAAAACCGCAGCAAATTGCGTTCGCAGCGGCTGAAACCAATGCTAAAGCAATTTCATGCATATTAC
>JAPLOV010000103.1:29313-33143 GCA_026400565.1 Hyphomicrobiales bacterium
CACACAGGCCCGCGTGATCGCCTCACACCGGGCCGCAGGAGACCCGAAATGGCCGATTTCCATCGCATCAAGCGGCTGCCGCCCTATGTGTTTGAGCAGGTCAACAAGATCAAGGCCGCCGAGCGCGCCAAGGGCGTCGACATTGTGGACCTCGGCATGGGTAACCCTGACCTGCCGGCCCCCCGCCATGTGCTCGACAAGCTGATCGAGACTGTCGGCAAGCCGCGCACGGATCGCTATTCCTCATCCAAGGGCATTGCCGGCCTGCGTCGCGCTCAGGCCAGCTATTATGAGCGGCGCTTCGGCGTGAAGCTGAACCCCGAAACCCAGGTTGTCGCCACGCTGGGCTCGAAGGAAGGTTTCGCCAACATGGCGCAGGCCATCACCGGCCCGGGGGATGTGGTGCTGGTGCCCAATCCGAGCTACCCGATCCACGCCTTCGGCTTCCTGATGGCGGGCGGCGTGATCCGCTCCGTGCCGGCAGAACCCACACCGGATTTTTTCCCGGCAGCCGAGCGGGCCATCATGCACTCGGTGCCAAAGCCGATCGCGCTGGTCGTGTGCTATCCCTCTAACCCGACAGCCTTCGTGGCCAGCCTCGATTTCTACCGCGATCTCGTGGCCTTCGCCAAGAAGCATGAGATCATCCTGCTCTCGGATCTGGCCTATGCGGAGGTCTATTTCGACGATGCCAATCCGCCGCCCTCGGTACTCCAGATCCCCGGAGCGATGGATGTCACGGTCGAGTTCACCTCCATGTCCAAGACCTTCTCGATGGCTGGCTGGCGCATGGGCTTTGCGGTCGGCAATGAGCGGCTGCTGGCGGCGCTCACCCGCGTTAAGTCCTATCTCGATTACGGGGCCTATACGCCGATCCAGGTCGCTGCGGCTGCCGCCCTGAATGGTCCGGACGATTGCATCCGCGAGATGCGCGCCATCTACCGCACCCGCCGCGATGCGCTGGTCGAAAGCTTTGGCAAGGCCGGCATCGAGGTGCCTGTGCCGGAAGCCTCAATGTTTGCCTGGGTGCCGATTCCGGAGAAGTTTCGCCATCTTGGCAGCCTCGAATTCTCGAAGCTGCTGATCGAGAAGGCCGAGGTCGCCGTAGCCCCAGGCATCGGCTTTGGCGAGCATGGCGATGATTTCATCCGCATCGCCATCGTCGAGAACGAGCAGCGCATCCGTCAGGCCGCGCGCAACATCGCCCGCTTCATGAAGACAGCGGACACGACGCTGCACAACGTCATCGGCATCAAGCGAGCCGGATGAGCCACATCAGGCCAAGCCGCCCGCGTTTGTCCAGGCGGATCAGCTTGCGCCGAGGAAGTCGCGCTTGCCGAGCGGCACGCCATTGTGGCGCAGGATCGCGTAGGCGGTCGTGGCATGGAAGAACACGTTGGGGTTGACCCAGCGCAGCAGATAGTCCGCGCCGCTGAAGCTCATCTCCTGCCCGGCGACCTTGATGGTGACCGTGCGATCCTCGCCGCCATCGATGGCGGAGGCAGGGATCGATGCCAGCAGGTCCAGCACCTTCTGGATGCGGGCCTGCAACTCCTGAAAGGTGGTCTCGGTATCGGCATGGACCGGGATGTCCATCTGCGCCAGCCGGCAGGCCGCACCCTTGGCCATATCGCAGGTGATCTGCACCTGCCGGGTCAGCGGGAACATGTCGGGAAACAGCCGCGCCTGCAGCAAGGCATTCGGGTCGATCCGCAGGGCCGTGGCGTGGGCCTCGGCCTTGTCGAGCACGGCGCCAAGCGCCTTCAGCGTGTGCGACAGGACAGGCACGGAGGCGGCATGAAGCGACAGGGGCATGGGTCGATCCTTGATCTGGGAGCTGTGGCGAACAGGCGAGGGGCTTCGTCCGCTGGTGCATGGCAACGCGGCTGGCAGTGTTGTGTCAGAAAGGTGCGCAAGATCAAAGGGTCTTCGCGCAGGCTTGCATTGCCAGCCTGAAATGCCGGCGCGTTGACTGGCCCGGTGCGACACAGCGCGGCTTGACGCCCCATGGTGCGCGTGCAACGCGGCGGCATGTCCAGCCAAACGCCCGCGCCCAAGCGCTCCTTGCTCGTGCCCCGCATTGTTGCCGTGGCCTTCGTCGGCTCGATCGCGGTGCTCGGTGTCGCCTCATGGGACATTGCGCGTGGACGGGTGCCGGAGACGGCCTCGCCGTTGATCAACGACCTGCTGCAAACGCCCGAGAACCGGCGTTGCAGTCGCGATGCCTCCGATGTGCTGGTGCGGCATCTGCCCGTCGGAACGCCGCGTGAGGCGGCGCTCGGTGTGCTGTCGGCTGCGGTCGTGGTGCCGCCCCGGCCGTGGTTCTGGCAGCCTGCCGCCGAGGACAGCACCCGCGAGCAGGGCAGCGAGGTCGGCTTTGTCCGCGCCATCCGCTACACGGCCTTCGGGAACCAGAAGGTCAGCGGCACCTTGCGCCTTGAGAATGGCGTTGTGGTGGCCGTGTCCGGGCAAGTGGTCTGCGCCTTCGGCTAGCCATCCACCCATTCGGGCGGTTGACTCCCGTGCACCTGCCATGCGACCCGGCAAGTCATGAGCAAGCCATTCCGTCTGGGCGTTGCGGGGCTGGGCACCGTCGGCGCATCCGTCATCGAGATCATCAAGCGGCAGGAAAACGCGCTTGCGGCGCGCTGTGGCCGCACCGTGCGCGTGGTGGCCGTCTCCGCGCGCGATCGCAATCGCGATCGCGGCATCGACCTTTCCGGCTATGAATGGTTCGACGATCCGGTTGCCATGGCCCGTTCGCCGGAGATCGACTGCCTTGTCGAACTGATGGGCGGTACGGACGGCCCGGCCAAGGCAGCGGTCGATGCCGCCATTGCGGCCGCCAAGCATGTGGTCACTGCCAACAAGGCAATGCTGGCCAGCCACGGCATGGCGCAGGCGGCGGCCGCAGAGGCGGCCGGCGTGGCGCTTGCTTTCGAAGCCTCGTCCGCGGGCGGCATCCCGGTGGTCAAGACCCTGCGCGAGGCGCTTGCGGGCAACTCCGTCACCCAGATTGCCGGCATTCTCAACGGCACCTGCAACTACATCCTGACCCGGAGGGAGCTGGAAGGCCTTACCTTCGCCGATTGCCTCAAGGATGCGCAGGCGCTCGGCTATGCCGAAGCCGACCCGACCTTCGACGTCGAGGGCTTCGACACGGCCCACAAGCTTGCCCTGCTGACAGCGCTTGCCTTCGGCACCGAGATCGATGCCGAAGCCATCCATGTCGAGGGCATCTCGAAGATCACGCCGCTCGACCTGAAGATGGCCGATGAACTGGGCTACCGCATCAAGCTGTTGGGCGTCGCCGAGCGCACCGCTGGCGGCATCGAGCAGCGGGTGAGCCCCACGATGGTGCCCAAGACATCATCGATCGCGCAGGTCATGGGCGTGACCAATGCCGTCACCATCGATGCCGATGCCGTGCGCCAACTTACCTTGGTTGGCCCCGGCGCAGGTGGCGGCCCGACAGCCTCCGCCGTTGTGTCCGACATCGCCGATGTGGCGCGTGGCCTGATCGGTGCTCCCTTCGGCTTGCCGGTCGACCGGCTCGAAAAGCCGACGCGAGCCCCGATGCAGCGCCACGAGGGCGGCTATTACATCCGCCTCGCCGTGCTTGACCGGCCTGGTGCCGCCGCCGGCATCGCGACCCGCATGGCCCAGGCCGATATCTCGCTTGAGAGCATCGTGCAGAAGCGTTCGGAGGTGGCGGCCAAGTCCGATCCGAAGGGCCGCTCGGGCCAGCCGGTGCCGGTCGTGCTGATTACCTACGCCACGACGGAAGGCGCGATCCGCTCCGCCATCGAGCAGATCATGGCCGACGGCCA
>JAPLOV010000103.1:33171-38898 GCA_026400565.1 Hyphomicrobiales bacterium
TGGTGAAGATCACGCCGGCCACATCGCCGAGCCGCCACAGGTCATCCGCATCGAGCGGGATTGACCAAGCGCGGCCTGCCGGTGTGAGGCTGCAAGGAAGGCAGCAAGCCCGGAATCGCTGGCAATTGGTGGTGTCTTTCGTTAATCCGCATGCAGCAAGGTGCGCGTAAAAACACCATTTCAAGCCCAAGGACCATTCCGATGACCGACCTGACCATACAGCCGGGCCAGATGATCGAGCGCGTGCTCTCGATGGAACTGGTGCGCGTCACCGAGCGCGCGGCTGTCGCCTCCGCCATGCTGCGCGGGCGCGGCAACGAGAAGGCGGCAGACCAGGCTGCGGTCGATGCCATGCGGCGCGAACTCAACAGGCTGCCGATCGATGGCGAGATCGTCATTGGCGAAGGCGAGCGCGACGAGGCCCCGATGCTGTTCATCGGCGAGAAGGTCGGCAACAAGAAGGGCCCCAAGGTCGACATTGCTGTTGATCCGCTGGAAGGCACCACGCTCTGCGCCAAGGACATGCCCGGCGCGATTGCCGTGATGGCCATGGCCAATGCCGGCACACTGCTTTATGCGCCCGACGTCTATATGAACAAGATCGCCATCGGCCCCGGCTATGCAAAGGGCATCGTCGATCTCGATGCGTCGCCGGAAGACAACATCCATGCCATTGCCCGCGCCAAGGGCTGCAAGCCCCATGAGGTCACGGCGCTGATCATGGACCGTCCGCGCCACGAGGCGCTGATTGCCGCCGTGCGCAAGACCGGCGCATCGATCCGCCTGATCACCGACGGCGACGTGGCCGGCGTGATCTTCACCACCATGCCTGAGAAGACCGGCATCGACATCTATCTAGGCATCGGCGGCGCCCCCGAGGGCGTGCTGGCGGCTGCTGCGCTGCGCTGCGTTGGTGGCCAGATGCAGGGAAGGCTGATTCTCGATACGCCGGAAAAGGCTGCCCGCGCCTTCAAGATGGGCGTCAAGGACCCCGTCAAGAAATACGACATGTCCGAAATGGCCTCCGGCGACGTCATCGTCTCGGCCACCGGCGTCACCGATGGCGCGCTGCTGGCCGGCGTCCGGCTGGGCAAGGACGTGATCGAGACCGAAACCATCGTCTACCGCTCGATCACCGGCACCGTCCGCAAGATCCACGGCGAACATCGCCAGTTTGAGAAGTTCAAGCTCGATTGAGACCGAGCGCAGCCCTTCCTGTGCTGCTTGCGGTGATCATGCTGGCCGCTATCGCGGCACTGTCAGCAACAACCGCGCAGGCGCAGCGTCTCCCCGGGGCCTTGCCGCAGCAGCCGGATGCGTCATCGGGCGGCGTGATTCCGCCCGTGTCCCCGGTTGCGCCACAGGCGGTGCGCCCCGATCTCAGGCCTGCACCGCTGCCCGTCCCGTCCACGCCGCAAGGCATGGCCTCGCCCGCCTGCCAGATCCCGGTCGAGGCCCGCAGCCCTGACCTGCGCGCCTACTGCGCCGCGCGCGGCCAATAGGCTCAACAGGCCCTCAGCATCAGCCGGCTCGCCCTTCAGCCCAGCCGGGGCAGGGCATCAAGCGCATCCAGCATCCTATTGAGCACGAAGCCGAAATCGTTCAGTCCGTCATGGCGGCCGTCGGCCACCATCGTGGACAGCGCGTGCATGTGCGGCAGGGCGACCGGGTCGATCAGCGGCAGAAAAGGGCGCGCGGCCTCGGCATATTGGTCCGGTTTGAGGGGCAATGTCCGGTCCAGCAGGTGAAACCCGAATGTCACGCTGTCGAGCGCATTCCAGATGTGGTCGGCCTGCACATAGCTGAACCCGGCTGCGCGCAGGCAGCCCAGAATGGCATCAATCATCGCCAGCGTCGTTGTGCCCAGATTGATGTGGCCTGAAACCAAGGCTGGTGCCCAGGGATGCGCGGTGAAGACCGCCCGCATGGTCTGCGCCCTGGCCCGCATCTCGCCCTGCCAGTCGTGGCCTGCGCGCGGGCGCGCGACATCGCCGAGCAGCGGCAACCAGGTGCTGGTCCGTGCTCCCGGAGCCTCAAAGACCATCGACCATGCGGTTCGCGATATCACCGCCGAGCCGGCACCCTGGGACATTGTGGCCGATGCCGTGGGCACGCTGACCTTCGCCCGCGCCCTACCGATCCTGTCCGAAGGGGGGCGCTATCTGTCGATCGCCGGCGGGCTGGGCGAGCGTCTGGCACGCCCAGGGGCAGCCGGTGCTCCATTGGCGGACCGGCATGGCCTTGAGCGGCAGTCCGCCCGCTGCGCGCTGCACATTGGCGAGAAAGCCCTTCACGGCTCCCTGCCGCTTGCCGGCGCTTCCCTGGCTAGAGAGCGCCACCGCGTCGCCAAGCAGATCCAGCAATTCCTGCCTGCGCTCATTGCGCACCAGCAGCCATTGCTGCCCTTGCCCGCCCATGCAGCCCACCATGATGTCGACCAACACGTTCGTGTAGTCGACGCAGGTGCGGCAGGTGAGCGGGAAGAAATCGCGCGGCAGCTTCGAGATCGGCAGTTGCAGGAAGGGCACACGCTCGTGCCGGCCATCGCTGAACCGCAGTTCGACATGATGGTCGGCGCGGAATTCGAGGTAGGTGATCGTCTCCGGCCTGTCGCTCAGAAGATCGAGAAAGACATGAAGGTTCTCGGTCGCGGTGTTGTCGGAACAGGGGGTTTCAATCACGCAGAGGCGCTCGAAGCCCAGTTCCACCTCCAGCGCCCTCAGCGCGTAGACCTGGCAGGGAATGCCGATGATGGCGAGCCGCCGGAAGCCACGCGCCCGTGCCGGCTCCAGCAGCGCCAGCAGCGTTGCATAGCCCATGCGCATGCGCCGGCAGCCGGCCAGCGCCGCAGGATCGGTCACCAACACCGGCACTCCGTCCACGGGTCGTCCGTGTCCGGCACCATGGTCAGCACCGCATCGACCGCGCCGGTCTCTAGAAGGCGCTGGGCGAGACAGCTGGTGATGCCGGTCCATTGCGCCCTCGGCCGGTTGCCTCAGCGCTGCACGGTGCATGGCGCGGAACGGGCCGAAATGCAGTTCGCCAGGCCGCAACCCTTCGGCTCGGACATCCGCGACACGCTGTAATCCGTGCACAGGTTACGCGGCTCAGGCTCCGCCCGCGGCGGCGTCCAGTACGGGGGCAGGGGAACGGGACCGGGGAGCCTGGTGCAGTGTCTGGTCCGGCTGTATCAGGTCGTGCGGCGGGTAGCACCGTGGCCCGGCTTGGTGCCGCTGTCACGTTGGGGCCATGACGGGTATCGCAGCAGGTATCTGCGCAGGGCGGAAAGCTGATCAGTGCCATGGCGATGCTCCGAATCGGCTAAAGGCAAGGCATGTCCCGATCCACGAACCTGTTTCTCGGCGTTGCGCGCTCGGCGCTGGGAAGGCCCTGGTGCAACCGGCTGGATGGTCCGGGCCTCGCACTGGCCGAAAACCTCGTGCAGGTCGAGGGCATCGGCGACACGCTGGCGCGGGTGTTGGCGGCACGCGGCGTCGACGGCGCGCATCTTGCCGCTTTCCTTGAGCCGCGCCTGCGCGAACTGATGCCCGATCCGCTGACGATGACCGACATGGCCGCGTGCGTGGCGCGGCTGGAACGGGCCATCGAGCGCCAAGAGCAGGTCGCGATCTTCGGCGACTATGACGTGGATGGAGCCTGTTCAAGCGCGCTTCTAGCCCGCTATCTGGAGGCCGCCGGCGCGCGGCCCCGGATCCACATCCCCGACCGGCTGATCGAGGGTTACGGCCCCAACAGCGAGGCCATTCGCATGCTTGCCGGGGAGGGCGCGACGCTGCTGGTCGCGGTCGACTGCGGCACCACCAGCCATGAGCCCTTTGCCGAGGCCATGCGGCTTGGCCTCGATGTGCTGGTTCTCGACCACCATCAGGCCCCCGTGGCGCTGCCGCCGATCACCGCGCTGGTCAATCCCAACCGCCAAGACGATCTGTCGGGCCTCGACCACCTGTGCGCTGCTGGCGTGGTGTTCATGGCGCTGGTGGCCTTGTCGCGCGCCCTCAGGCTGGCCGGCCGCACCGCGCCGCTCGACCTGCTGCGCGAACTTGATCTGGTGGCGCTGGCCACTGTCGCTGATGTCGCATCCTTGACCGGTCTCAACCGTGCCTTTGTGCGGCAGGGCCTGGCCATCGCACGCGCCCGCGAGCGGCCCGGCCTCGCGGCCTTGATGGATGTAGCCGGGCTCTCCGGGCCGCTTGAGGCCTGGCATTTCGGCTTTCTGATCGGCCCGCGCATCAATGCGGGCGGGCGAATCGGCGATGCCTCTCTCGGCGCGCGCTTGCTGACGCTGGATGATGACATCGCGGCGCGCGACATCGCGGCGCAACTCAACGACCTCAACCGTGACCGTCAGGAGATCGAGCGCGCCGCTGTCGAGGAAGCTGTCGCGGCCACCGATGCCGCCCTGGCGCGCGAGGGTCCTGCGCCGGTCATCATCGTGGCCTCCACAGAATGGCACCCAGGCATCGTCGGTCTCGTCGCCTCGCGCCTGAAGGAACGCTTCCGCAAGCCCGCCTTCGCCTTTGCGCTCGACGCGGCGGGCGGCGGCACCGGTTCGGGCCGCTCGGTCATCGGGGTCGATCTGGGCCGCGCCGTCCGCGCTGCTGCCGAGGCCGGCATCATCATCAAGGGCGGGGGCCACGCCATGGCGGCAGGGGCTACCTTGCAGCCCGGTGGTTTCGCTGCATTCTCCAGCTTCATCAGACCAGAACTTGCCGCACAGGTGCTCGCCGCCGATGCCGCCGATGCTCTCCTGATCGACGCCAGCCTGACGGCAGCCAGCGTCACGCCGCGGCTGGTGGCCGAACTGGCTGCAGCCGGTCCTTTCGGTACCGGCTCGCCGGAGCCCACCTTTGTATTCCCCTCGCACCGACTCATGGATGCGCAGGTTGTCGGCGCTGGCGGGCATGTCAGGATCAAGCTGAAGGCCGGGGACGGCAGCATCGCCAGCGGCGTGGCCTTCCGCGCTGCCGAACAACCGCTCGGACAGGCACTGCTGGCACGGCGCGGCGAGGCGGTGCATATGGCAGCAACGCTGGTGGTCGATCGCTGGGGCGGCAACGAACGCGCCGAGTTGCGCATCCTTGATCTGGCCGAGCCGTCCCGGACGTGACGTGATCTGACGTGACCTTGGCCGCGTCGGCCATCGCCGGGATCCTCCGTTTCACCGCAACCGGAAAAAACCGCAGGCTGGGCTGGTTTTCGGACTTGCCGGAAACCTGAGCCGCCACTATACCCACGCTGCTTCGCACGGGTCGCTTCGGCCCATCGTCAAGCCCGCGCCCATCGTCTAGCGGTCAGGACACGTCCCTTTCACGGATGAGACCGGGGTTCGATTCCCCGTGGGCGCGCCACTTCCCTCCCATACTTCCATGTTTTCACTGGTTTAGATCCCTGTTTTTGTCGCACCAACTCGCACCGATGGGGCAGGTGCGACCAGCCTGTTCGTGGTTCGTGCGATGATACCGGCCTGTTCGAGCCGTGTAGCGACCAGATCAAAGCCGGCGGCGGCCATCCTGATTCGGCTGGCCTTGCGTGTGTAGGTCGCGCTCTGGTTCGGGTTGACCCATGTGAACATGGCGTTGAGCGTGTCCTCGCTCGCGCCTTCCTCATCGGCGATCGTGCTGGCGGCCTTCCTGACGCCGTGCGGCGTGCAGTGCGGCAGTCCGGCCTCGCGCGCCCTGTCCTTGAACCAGTTGCCGAAGGCGGCGC
>JAPLOV010000259.1 GCA_026400565.1 Hyphomicrobiales bacterium
ACAATGTCGAGTCGATCGCGGTCGCCCCAACCATCCTGCGCCGGGGCGCAAGCTGGTTCTCCGCCATTGGCAACCCGAACAATGTCGGCACAAAGCTGTTCTGCGTCTCCGGCCACGTCAACAAGCCGTGCAATGTAGAAGAAGCGATGGGCATCCCGTTCCGCGAACTCATCGACAAGCATTGCGGCGGCGTGCGCGGCGGCTGGGACAACCTCAAATGCGTGATCCCCGGCGGCTCATCGGTGCGCATGGTGCCTGCGGCGCAGATCATCGACACGCCGATGGACTTCGACTCGCTGTCAAAGCTGCGCTCCGGCCTCGGCACGGCGGCGGTCATCGTCATGGACAAGTCCACCGATGTGGTCCGCGCCATTGCCAGCATAAGCTATTTCTACAAGCACGAGAGTTGCGGGCAGTGCACGCCTTGCCGTGAAGGCACCGGCTGGATGTGGCGCGTGCTCAACCGTATGGCCGATGGCCGCGCCCAGAAGCGCGAGATCGACATGCTGCTGGATGTGACCAAGCAGGTCGAGGGCCACACCATCTGCGCGCTCGGCGACGCGGCGGCGTGGCCGATCCAGGGCCTGATCGCCCATTTCCGTCACGAAATCGAAGAACGCATCGACCAGTATGCCGCCAATCCGCATGCCGAGCCGGCACGCATGGCGGCGGAGTGAGATCGAACTGATGACAAAGCTCCTCATTGACGGCATCGAAGTCGACGTCCCGGCGGACTACACCGTCCTGCAGGCCTGCGAGGCTGCGGGGGCGGAAGTGCCGCGCTTCTGCTTCCACGAGCGACTGTCTATCGCTGGCAATTGCCGCATGTGCCTTGTCGAGGTGAAGGGCGGCCCGCCGAAGCCACAAGCCAGCTGTGCCATCGGCGTGCGTGACCTGCGCCCCGGCCCGAACGGCGAGCCGCCGGTTGTCTCGACCAAGTCGCCCATGGTCAAGAAGGCGCGTGAAGGCGTGATGGAGTTCCTGCTCCTCAACCACCCGCTCGATTGCCCAATCTGCGATCAGGGCGGCGAGTGCGACCTGCAGGACCAGGCCATGGCCTATGGCGTCGATTCCTCGCGCTATGCCGAGAACAAGCGCGCGGTCGAGAACAAGTATATCGGCCCGCTGGTCAAGACCGAGATGACGCGCTGCATCCACTGCACGAGCTGCGTCCGCTTCACCACCGAAGTGGCCGGCGGCACCGATCTGGGGGCCATCGGGCGCGGCGAGGACATGGAGATCACCACCTATCTCGAACAGGCGATGACCTCGGAACTTCAGGGCAACGTCATCGATCTTTGCCCCGTCGGGGCGCTGACCTCCAAGCCCTACGCCTTCAATGCGCGCCCCTGGGAGTTGCAGAAGACCGAGAGCATCGACGTAATGGACGCAGTCGGCTCGGCCATCCGCGTTGACTCGCGCGGGACCGAAGTGATGCGCATCATGCCGCGCACCAATGAAGCCGTGAACGAGGAGTGGATTTCCGACAAGACCCGCTTCATCTGGGATGGGCTGAGGAGCCAGCGGCTTGATCGCCCCTACCTGCGAAAGAACGGCAAGCTGGAGCTCGTGTCGTGGGCTGAGACGCTTCAGGCCGTGGCCGACAGGCTGAAGGCGGCCGCGCCGGCCCGCATCGGCGCACTCGCCGGCGATCTGGCGGCCGTCGAGGAAATGTTCGCGCTGAAAGCCCTGATGGGCTCGCTCGGCTCGGCCAACATCGATTGCCGTACGGACGGGGTCGCCCTTGATCCCTCTGCCGGACGTGCGGGCTATGTGCTGAATGCCGGCATTGCCGGCATCGAGGAGGCCGATGCGATCCTCTTGATTGGCACCAATCCGCGCAGGGAAGCCAGCCTCGTCAACACCCGCATCAGGAAGCGCTTCCTCAAGGGCGGCGTGATGATCGGGCTGATCGGCGAGAAGGTCGATTTAACTTATGATTACAACTACCTCGGTGCCGGTCCGGATTCATTGTCGGAACTCGTCAAGACCTACGAGAGCATCAAGGCCAAGCACCCGCTGATGATCGTCGGGCAGGGCGCGCTGGCCCGGCCTGATGGCGCGGCGGTGCTGTCGATGGCCGCGCAGTTTGCCAGCCAGATCGGGGCCGTGCGCGAGGACTGGAACGGCTTTGCCGTGCTGCACACCGCAGCCTCCCGCGTTGGCGCGCTCGATCTCGGCTTCGTGCCGGGCGAGGGCGGGCTCGATGCCGCCGCCATGCTTCAGCCAGGCGCCGTGGATGTGCTCTGGCTCCTGGGTGTCGACGAGGTCGAGGTCCCAGCCGGCAGCTTCGTGATCTATCAGGGCAGCCATGGTGATCGCGGCGCGCACCGTGCCGACGTGATCCTGCCCGGCGCAGCC
>JAPLOV010000244.1 GCA_026400565.1 Hyphomicrobiales bacterium
CCGCGCGCGAAGCTGACGATGACCTCATGGCCCGCGCCGATGTCTACGTCGATGCCAGGCAGGGCGCATTGGATAAGGCCGGCGACCTCAGGCTGGCACTGGCCAGCGGCGCATTGACGCCGGAGCGCATCGTTGCGGAAATCGGCACCTGCTCCGACGGTGCCCTCGGCCTTTCGCGGGGCAGCGACCTGCGCGTCTTCAAGTCGATGGGGCTGGCCATCCAGGATGTTGTTCTGGCGGAGCATCTGGTCACGCGGGCCGAACAGGCCGGTGTCGGCACGGTTGTGGACCTTGATGGCGGAGCCGGCGAGCCATGATAGCGGGCGAGACATTGTTGATCCGCAACGCCATGGTTCTCACCCTCAATGCGCGCGACGAGCTTCACGAAGGCACGGATATCCTGATCCGCGAGGGCATCATTGCAGCGATCGGTCCCACGCCGGATGATCAGATGCAGCGCGTCACCCGTGTCATCGACGCAGCGGGATGTCTGGCCCTGCCCGGCCTGATCAATGCGCACATGCACTCGCAGTCGGGCACCATGCCGGGCTTCGGGGATCGGCTGAGCCATCCCGCTTTCATGTGGCTGACACAGGCACACACGTCGCGGCGGAGCCCGGACGAGATCAGGCTTGCCGTGCTTTTGTGTGCTGCGCAGATGCTGCAAACCGGCACGACCGCCGCCATCGATCACTTTCCGGGACAGCGCTTCACGCTCGCGGACATGGATGCCGTGATGTCGGCTTGGGCCGAGACCGGGATGCGCATTGCTCTTGGCATGCGTTTCTTCGACGGGGAGTTTGGCGACATCGTTCCGGCCGGTGCTGGCCTGTCGCCGGACCTGGCCGCCGCCGCGCGTGCCGTCGACATCCTCAAGCCCCACCGCTTGTCCGGCCTTCGGGAGGAGATGCCGGAGGTGGTTCGCCGCTGGCATGGGCATGCGGGCCGGCTCGGCGTCTTTCCGGCTCCGTCGAATCCGGACAGATGCAGCGACGAAGCACTGGTTTTCTGCGCGGAACTCGCTGAGAAGCACGATCTCGGCATCCATACGCACCTGCTTGAAACCCGGGCCCAGGCCGATATCGCGGCGAAGCGCTACGGCGCGACCACAGTGGCACATCTCGACAATCTGGGAATCCTCTCGGGTCGCTGGTCCTGCGCTCACAGCATCTGGCTGACCGATGCGGACATTGACCTGATGGCCCGGCGGCGGGCCATCGCCGTCCACAATCCCGAAAGCAATGCCCGCATCGGTTCCGGACGGATGCGCACGCCGGAGATGCTGGCCGCGGGCGTGCCCATTGCGCTGGGCACTGATGGATCGGGCGCGAACGACAATCTCGTCATGCACGAAGCCATGCGCGCAGCCGCAACGCTGCACCGCGCCGACCTGGCGGACCGCAACCAGTGGGTCAGTGCCCGCGACGCCCTGCGCATGGCCACCGAGGGTGGTGCCATGGCGATGAGGCTTGGCCTGAACATCGGGCAGATCGCTCCGGGTTTCCGGGCCGACATCTGCCTTTACCGGCTGGGTGGCCCGTGCTGGACCCCCGTGAACGATCCCGTCGCCCAGCTTGTCTTTGCCGAAACGGGGGCCTCTGTGGCCTACACGCTGGTTGATGGCGATATCCTGGTCGATCAGGGCCGTGTCACGGCTTTCGATGCGGAAGGCGCACTGGCAGAGGTTTCGGGCATGGTGGCAAGCCTGCGCAGGCGCAATGCCGACCTGTTTTCGGTCGCGCACGCGATCGCGAAAGCGCTGCCATGAGCACGTCCGGTCCCAGCGCCGTTGATCTTGTTGTTGGCGGCGGCATTGTCGTCACGCCCGATGGCATGCGTGACGGCGCGGTTGCGGTCGAGCGGGGCAAGATCGTTGCCGTTGGCTGCGATGCTGCCATGCCGCCGGCTCGGCAGCGGATCAACGTCGAGGGACGTCATATCATCCCCGGCGCGATCGATGTGCATGTGCACTTTCGCGAGCCGGGCTTCTCGCACAAGGAAACCTGGGCGACCGCGACGGCGGCTGCGGCCATCGGCGGTGTGACGACCGTCTTCGACATGCCCAACACCAACCCGCCAACGTCACATCCCGACGCCGTCCGGCAGAAGATCGCGATGGCGTCGAGCCGTGCTCTCGTCGATTTCGGGGTCTATGGTTATGTCGGCGAGGACAATATCGATCTGCTCGCGCCTATGGCCGAGGCCGGAGCCGTTGCCTTCAAGCTCTATCTTGGCAGCGACAATGCCCTGGTTCCATGCCCAAATGACGGCGCGGTGCTCGACGCGCTGGCGGTGATCGCGTCGCTTGGCCTTCGCTGCACGACCCACGCCGAGAACACGCCCATTCTCAACTGGCGCGGCGCGCGGCTGAAGGCTGCCGGGCGCACTGATCTTGCCGCCCATCTCGAGCAACATACCGATATCGCTGCCGTGGAGGCGGTATCGCGCATCGCGCTGTTCAGTGAGTGGACCGGCTGCGCCATCCATATCGCCCACGAAAACTGCCGGCACGCGCTGCCGCTGATTGCTGACGCCAAGCGGCGCGGCATCAACATCACGGCGGAAACCTGCCCGCACTACCTGTTTCTGAGCATGGAAGACGCGGAACAAGCCGGGGGCAATGCCCTGAGGGTCAAGCCCCCGGTGCGCGAGGCCGGGCATGCTGCGCCGCTGTGGGATGCGCTCACATCCGGTCTGATCGACATGATCTCGACGGATCATGCCCCGCATACGCGGGCGGAAAAATGGCGTGCGTCGATCTGGGATGTGGCTCCTGGCTTTCCCGGCGTCGAGACGTCCATGCGCCTGATGCTGAACGAGGTCAGCAAGGGCCGCCTGTCGCTGCCTCAGTATGTGCGCATGGCCTGCGAGGCTCCGGCGCGCGCCTTCGGCCTTTATCCGCGCAAGGGCGCGCTCCAGCCCGGATCGGATGCGGACATCGTTGTCGTCGATCTGGCGCGCCGGGCGCCCATCCTCGGTGAGCGGCTGCAGTCGATCGGCAATCTGACGCCGTTCGAGGGCTGGCAGACAACCGGCCTGCCGGTGATGACGATCGTGCGCGGCACCATCGTGGCGCGGGATGGCCGGATTGTCGCCGCGCCGGGCGGGGGGCGATCGGTTCATCGCGGACCGGCATCCGCCGCGCCTGCATGCGGCTAATGGAAGTCGCGGCTTTTCGGCAGGATGCGGGCATTGCGCGGGTGGCCGTGGCGTGGGGGGGCGTTGCGTGGGTGGCCCTGGCGCGGGTGGCTGCTGCGCGGGGGCGGCGCCAGATGCAGCGGCGGCGGGATGACGCCGTGGCGGGGATCGCGCCCATTGCCATCGCTGCCGATCGTGGTGCCTTCATCTGCTGGCGAGAGCAGCGATCTGGTGAGCGCAAGGCCTGAGCGCTGGCTGTCCCACATCAGGTCGAGCATATCCGATCGATCGACGATGTGGCTGGCCATGAGATGCACAACGCCTTCGGGGCTCTTTTGCACACGGCCCTCCACCAGCATCAGCCGTGCGGCCATCACGGGGCGGCGCAGGGCCTCGAACTGCCGCGCCCAGATCACGCAATTGGTGATGCCGGTCTCATCTTCCAGGGTGATGAAGAGCGCGTTGCCCTTGCCGGGCCTCTGGCGCACCAGCACCAGGCCGGCCATCTTCGTGAAGCGGCCATCGGCGCGCGCCGCCGTCTGGGCCGCCGTACAGACGCCCTCGCGCTGGAAATGGGCACGCAGCAGCGCCATCGGGTGCGCCTTCAGCGACAGCCGCATGGTCTGGTAGTCGGTCGCGACATGCTCGCCCAGACCCATGGGCGGCAGGTTGGCATCGGCCTCATCGCCCAGTTCGCGGGCTGCGGAGACTGCGAAAAGCGGCAGCGGATCATCCTGCGGCAGGCGTTGCACCTGCCAGAGCGCGGCGCGGCGGTCGAGCCCGATCGAGCGGAAGGCATCGCCATCGGCCAGCGCGCGCATCGGGCGGCCATGGAGCCTGGCACGGCTGGCGAGGTCCTCGACGGTTCCGAAGCCGTCCCCGCGCATGGCCGTCAGGCGAATCGCCTCGGCCTCGTGGATGCCGTTCACCTGCCTCAGGCCGAGGCGCAGCGCGAGCCGGCCGGCATCGTCGCGCTCCAGCGTGTTGTCCCAGAAGGAATGGTTGATGTCAGCCGCCCGCACCTCCACCCCGTGTTCGCGGGCATCGCGCACGATCTGTGCGGGTGCGTAAAAGCCCATCGGCTGGGAATTCAACAAGGCGGCGGCGAACACCGCGGGATGATGGCATTTCAGCCAGGACGAGATGTAGACCAGCTTGGCGAAGCTCGCTGCGTGGCTCTCGGGAAAGCCATAGGAGCCGAAGCCCTTGATCTGCTCGAAGCAGTTCTGGGCGAAGTCGCGGGCATAGCCGCGTGCCGCCATGCGCTCGACCATCAGGTCCTCGAAGCGGCCAATGGTGCCGACATTGCGGAACGTCGCCATGGCGCGGCGAAGCTGGTTGGCCTCCACATCCGTGAACCTGGCGGCGACCATGGCCAGCTGCATGGCCTGCTCCTGGAACAACGGCACGCCTTTGGTCTTGCCGAGCACGGTGTGAAGTTCATTGGCTGGGCCATGCTCGGGGGAGGGCGAGGGAAAACTCACCGGCTCAAGCCCCGACCGGCGGCGCAGGTAAGGGTGCACCATGTTGCCCTGGATGGGGCCGGGGCGGACGATGGCGACCTGGATGACGAGGTCGTAGAACTCGCGCGGGCGTAGGCGTGGCAACATGTTGATCTGCGCGCGGCTTTCCACCTGGAACACGCCGATTGAATCGCCCCGGCAGAGCATCTCGTAGGTCGCCGCATCGCCATGTGGCACATCGGCGAGCCCGATTGCGATGCCTTCGTGGTCCTTCAGCAGATCGAAGGCCTTGCGGATGCAGGTGAGCATGCCAAGCGCCAGCACATCGACCTTCATCAGGCCGAGCGCGTCGATGTCGTCCTTGTCCCATTCGATGAAGGTGCGATCCGCCATCGCGGCATTGCCGACGGGCACCAGTTCATCGAGCCGCTCGCGCGTGAGCACGAAGCCGCCGACATGCTGCGACAGGTGGCGCGGAAAGCCGATGAGGCGTTTGGCAAAGCGCACGGCCTGCGCGATCGCGGGGTTGTCCGGATCGAGGCCTGCCTGCTTGACCTGATTGCGGGTGATGTCCGAGCCCCAGCTGCCCCATTGCGTGCCGGAGAGGGCCGCCGTGATGTCCTCCGAAAGCCCGAGCACCTTTCCCGCCTCGCGGATGGCGCTTTTGGGGCGATAGTGAATGACGGTGGCGGCCAGCCCGGCCCGCTCGCGGCCATAGCGCGCGTAGATGTGCTGGATGATCTCCTCGCGTCGTTCATGCTCGAAATCGACATCGATATCCGGCGGCTCGCGCCGCTCTTCCGAGATGAAGCGCGCGAACAGCACGTTGTGCTCGGCCGGATCGACGCAGGTGATGCCGAGCACATAGCAGACGGCCGAATTCGCGGCCGAGCCGCGCCCCTGGCACAGGATGCCCATGTCGTTGGCCACGCGCACGATGTCGTGGATGGTGAGGAAATAGCGGGCGTAGTCGAGCTTGCCGATCAGCGCGAGTTCGGCATGCAGCAGGCGCTCCACCTTGTCAGGCGTGCCGGCGGGATAGCGCATCGCGGCGTGCCGCCAGGTGAGTTCCTCCAGCCAGCCCTGCGCATCGCGCCCCGGCGGGACAGGCTCGTCCGGATACTCGTAGCGGAGCTGGCCCAGATCGAAGCCGATGCGGGCCAGCAGCTCCTGCGTCTCGCCGATGGCCTGGGGGCGATCGGCAAAAAGCCGGGCCATTTCTGCCGGATGCTTGAGGTGCCGTTCGGCGTTCATCTCGAGCAGGCGGCCGGCATTCTCAAGCGTGCGGCCTTCCCGGATGCAGGTGAGGATGTCCTGCAGGTCGCGTTGCGCCGGCTCTGCATAGAGCACGTCGTTGGTGGCAATGAGCGGCGTGCGTGTGGCCTCGGCGATGCCGGCGAGTTCTGCCAGCTTGCGCCGGTCATCGCCCCGGCGCGGCATGCTCGCACCAAGCCAGAGCGCACCCGGCGCGGCCTCCTTGAGGCCGTGCAGCAGCACAGGAAGACCGCGCCTGTCGCGCCCCGGCATCGCGATGAGCGATAGGTCGCGCGCATCGGCGAGCAGATCGCCCAACCCAAGCTCGCATGCGCCTTTCCTCGTTCGGCGATTGCCGAGGGTGAGCAGCCGGCAGAGCCGCCCCCAGCCGGCCCGGTTTTCGGGATAGGCGATGATGTCCGGCGTGCCGTCCGAGAAGGCGAGGCGCGCGCCGGTGACGAGCCGGAAAGCCTGCGCCCGTGCCTGAACCAGCGCTTGCAGGGCGGTGGCGTCAGCCTCGGCGAGCGACACAGGGTTGGGCGGCAGGCCTTGCGCCTCGAAGCGCACCTCACTGGGCCCTGACCCATCGCGCAGCTTCAGCGGTGGCAGCGCGCCGCCCTCGCGCAGATCCCGCAAGGCCGCCCAGGCCCGCACCACGCCGGCGACCGTGTTGCGATCGGCAATGCCGAGGCCGCAATGGCCCAGCAGCAGCGATGTCAGGACGAGTTGATCGGCAGGCGACGCCCCTCGCAGGAACGAGAAGTTCGTGGCGCAGGCAAGTTCGGCATAACCGGGACTGTGTTGGCTGCTCATGCAAACAGCCCGTGCAGGAACCAGCGGGGGCGGGTGGTCTGGTCCTCATACAAGCCTTCGCGGAAGACCCAGAAGCGATGACCATGCGCATTCTCGATGCGGTAATAGTCCCGCGTCGCGGGTGCGGCATTGCCGCAGCGCCACCATTCTGGGGCGATGCGTTCCGGCCCTTCGGCGCGCGCCACCTCGTGCAGCACGCGGCGCCAGCGAAAGCGCAGGGGCGGGCCGTCGGGCACCTCGGCCAGAGCCTCGATCCACTGGGGGGGATCGAACAGGGTAAGTGGCCTTGCCGGGGGCTGGCCCGGCTCGGGGTGCGCGAAAGGCGCGCTCGTGTGCCGCGACAGGAAGGGCACGCTGCCACCCGCCCGCACCGGATCATGCGTGTCGCGCGTCACGAAGCGCTGCACCGTCTCGCGGCCAAAGCGGGCGGTGAGGCGGTCGACGAGGGAGGCGACATCACCTGCCTCCGCCTGGCTTGCCGGCCGGCCGTCCAGCGCTGCCTGGCGCTCGGCCATGGGCTCGCTGCGGATCACCACGAGGCGCACGGCATCGAAGCCGAAGCCGGGATCGAGCGGGTCTGAAAGAGCCTCCAGCTTCAGCCGGACAAGGCGCATGAGGCCTGAGACGTCCCGCATGCCTTGCGCGGTCTCGATGGCGATGCGGCGCACGGCCCCGTCGGAGCGGAAGACGCTGACCTCGAAGGCGCGTCCGCCTGCGCCCCGTCTTTCCAGCGCCGCCATGATGTCCTGCGCCAGCCGTTCCAGCACTGCGAGCAGGCTCTCCAGCAGCCCGAGCGGTGCGGCGAAGTGCTTCTCGGCCATGATCTCGGGCGCGGGCCGCAGCGGCGTGATGCGGATATCCTCGCGGCCGAGGACCCTCCGCAATGCATCGGCAAGGCCTGCCCCAAAGCGTGCCGTGAGCATGCTTGAGGGTCGGTCGGCGAGGTCGCCAAGGGTCTGGAAGCCGGGACGGCCCAGCGCCAGCACCGTGGCCGGGTCCTGTTGGAGCACCGTGAGCGGCAAGGTGCGCGCCGCCTGCTCCTCTTCGCCTGCCGCCACGATCGTGTTGCGGCGATCGCGTGCCAGGGCCCATGCGGCATGGGGTGTCCCTGAAATGGCGGCGCAGGAGGCGAGCCCGAGCGCGCCGAGCCTGTGGCGCACGCGGTGGACCATCTCCCTCTCCCCGCCGAACAGGTGCGCGCAGCCGGTGACATCGAGGATCAGGCCATCGCTTGCGTTGAGGGCCACGAGCGGCGTGAACAGGTCGCACAACTCGCCCAGATGCCGCATGAACACCGCATCCGCCTCCGGCTCTGCCTGTGCCGTCTCGATGTCCGGCCACAGCGCGCGGGCCTCGGCGAGCGCCATGCCGGCGCGAAGCCCTCCGCGCATGGC
>JAPLOV010000129.1:0-14991 GCA_026400565.1 Hyphomicrobiales bacterium
CGGCAGACGGAGTCACGGTTCCTGTCCTCGCTCGATATGATCAGCAAGGAATCTGCCCGCAAGATCAGGGCGCTGATGTTCACTTTCGAGGATCTCCAGAAGCTCGACCCGGCCGGGCTTCAGGCCCTCATGCGCGTGGTCGAGCGCGATGTGCTGGCCCGCGCGCTCAAGGGCGCTAACGAGGAGGCGAGGGCCTTCTTCTTTGCCGGCATGTCGACCCGCGCCGCCAAGAACCTCCAGGACGACATGCAGAGCACCGGGCCGCTGCGTCTGAAGGAGGTCGACGAGGCCCAGGCCCGCATGGTCACCCTCGCCAAGGACCTCGCCGAAAAGGGCGAACTCGTGATCGCCAAGAACAACGGCGAAGACGAGTTGATCTACTGATGCAAGAGCCTCAACCCATGACCGCGACCCGGTTCACCTTCGAGACCGACTTCCGCCAGGAGGCCCATGGCCGGAGGGTCAGCGATGTCGATGTGGCGACAGCCCGCGAGCAGGGCTTCCAGGACGGTTTTGCCCAGGGCCGTCAGGCTGCCGAGGCCGAGACGCAGGCCGCGGTGAAGCACATGGCCGGCGTGCTGGCGGCGCAGGCCGAGGCCCTGCTTGGCCAGCAGGAGGTGCGGCTTCACCTGATCGAGGCATCTGCAGCGGCGCTGGCCGTGACCATGGCCAGGCGGCTCGCCGGCGCGGCACTGGCCGACAAGCCGGCAGCCCTGATCGAGCAGGCGGCGCGCGAATGCATCGTCCACGCCCGCTCCGCGCCGCATCTGGCCGTGCGCGTCAACGAGGCTGCCGTCGGGGATGCGGAGGCTCTCTTCGGGCGGCTGACGCGCGAAAGCGGTTATGCCGGCAAGGTGATCATCCTGGGCGAGCCTGACATCGCGCCCGGAGATGCCCGCTTCGATTGGGCTGATGGCGGGGTCGTGATCGACCACGCCCAGCTCGAACAGACCATCGCTGCCGCCGCAGAGCAGGTGCTCGGCAAGCGTCCCGACGACCTCTTGCGCTGAAGGAACTGATCCATGGCCAGAGACGATCTTCCCCTGCCGCCGCTTACGCAAGGCAGCGACTTGCCCGGAGGCGGACTGCCAGCCGGACATGACCGCTCCGGCCCTGTCCCGACCAGAACCGCCGAAGATCTCGAACATGTCTTCGATGTGCCGGTCACAGTCGCGGCCGTGCTCGGCTCGCACCGCATGGCCATCGGCGACATGCTGAAACTCCAGCCCGGAGCGGTGCTCGAACTCGACCGGCGCGTTGGCGAGGCCATCGACATCCTTGTCAACGACCGCCTGGTCGCGCGCGGCGAAGTGGTCATCGTCGACGACAAGCTGGGCGTGACCATGACCGAAATCATCAAGGCCGACCGCTGAACGCGGTGACCGAGCACGGGGTGCGGGGCGTCCCAACGATCTGAAAGGACCGAGCCATGAGATTGCTGATTGTCGGAAGCCTCAAGGGGCAATTGATCACCGCTGCGAAGATCGCGGTGTCGCGCGGTGCCAGCGTATCGCAGGCCGACACGATCGAGCAGGCCCTCAACGTGCTGCGCACCAAGGGCGCGGACCTCGCCATGGTCGACGTGGCCCTGTCGATCCGCACGCTGGTCGATGCGCTCGATGCCGAGCGGATCCGCACGCCGGTCGTGGCATGCGGCACCGGCACCGACGCGCGCGCTGCAGTGGCCGCGATCCAGGCCGGGGCCAAGGAATATGTGCCGCTGCCGCCCGATCCGGACCTGATCGCGGCCGTGCTCGAAGCGGTTGCCAATGACAGCCAGACCTTCGTCTGGCGTGATCCGGCGATGGAGCGCGTGGTCAAACTTGCCGAACAGGTGGCGCGCTCGGAAGCTCCCGTTCTGGTGACCGGCGAGAGCGGCACCGGCAAGGAAGTCATCGCGCGCTTCCTGCATCAGAAATCTGCCCGCAGGGACCGCCCGATGGTTGCGGTCAACTGCGCGGCCATCCCTGACAACCTGCTGGAAAGCGAGCTGTTCGGCCACGAGAAGGGCGCTTTCACCGGCGCTGTGGCGCGGCGCATCGGCAAGTTCGAGGAAGCCAGCGGCGGCACGTTGCTGCTCGACGAAATCTCCGAGATGGACGTGCGCCTCCAGGCCAAGCTGCTGCGCGCGCTTCAGGAGCGGATGATCGACCGTGTCGGCGGCGCGGCCCCGGTCAAGGTCGACATCCGCATCATCGCAACCTCGAATCGCAACCTCGCCGAGGAGGTGCGCAAGGGCACGTTCCGGGAGGATCTGCTCTACCGTCTCAATGTCGTGCATCTCAAGATGCCGCCTTTGCGCGAGCGCCCGCAGGATGTGCTGGTGCTGGCCGACCATTTCGCCCGAAAATATGCCGAACTGAACGGCCTGCCGATCCGGCCCCTCGATGCGGAAGCGCGTCGCGCGCTGTCGCTCAACCCCTGGCAGGGCAATGTGCGCGAACTGGAGAACACCATCCATCGCGCCACCTTGCTGGCCAATGGCATGGAGATCAGCATCGAGGCCCTGCAAACGCCCGATGGGGAAGCCTTTGGCGCCCGCACCATCGGCTCGGTCGCCGAGCGCGCGGCCCAGACTGCCGAAGCGATGACCCGCTCGCTGGTCGGGCGCACCGTTGCCGACGTGGAGCGCGACCTGATCCTCGACACGCTGGATCATTGCCTCGGCAACCGCACGCATGCGGCCAAGATCCTCGGCATCTCGATCCGCACCCTGCGCAACAAGCTCAACGAGTATTCGAGCGTCGGCATCGCCATTGCCGAGCCGGGGCAGATGCGGGCTGGCGCGATGTAAGGACTGGGCGCGATCCTGAAAGATCGCGCCATCGCGTCTGGCAAAGCACCCGAAATGCGCTATCTAGTTGGCCAAGTGCACAACGCCCAGGTTGATAGAATCGCTCGCGAGGTTGACACATGACAAAGGCAACGGGTGCCAGACCCTGGCTTGCCTTTTATCCAACAGGGGCACCTTCAGACATCACCGAAGCGCCGTTCCGCACGCTGGCGGAACTGGTCAGCGCCTCGGCCCGCCTTTACGGAGGGCGCACGGCCTACACCGTGGTGATGCCCAACGGCATGTATGGCGACCTCAGCTTCGCTGACGTCGACCGCATGGCTGACGCGTTCGCGGTGTATCTGCGCGAGGTCCTCGGCCTGAAGGCCGGAGATCGGGTGGCGCTTCAGGCACCCAATTCGCTGCCGGTGCCGGTTGTCGCCTTCGGTGTGTTCAAGGCCGGCTGCGTGCTGGTCAACGTCAACCCGCTCTACACGGCCGAGGAGATGGGCGCGCAGTTCCGCGATGCCACGCCACGCGCGCTGGTGATCGTCGACATGTTTGCCGACAAACTGACCGAGGCAATGAAGATCTGCGCCATTCCCAATGTCATCGTAACGCGGGTGCCCGAGTTCATGCCCGGCGCGGTGAAGGGCGTCATCGGCCTCGTGCAGCGCTACTGGGACCGCTCGCTGCCACCCATCGAGACCCCGCATATCCGCCTGCCCGATGCCCTGGCGGCTGGCGCCAAGGCGCGCGAGGATGGCAAGAGCGCAGTCGAGAGCTACACGGCTGGCCTTGATGGCTCGGCACTGGCGGCGCTGCAGTACACCGGCGGCACCACCGGCATCAGCAAGGGCGCGATGCTGACGCACGGCAACATCGTGATGAACATGGCGCAGACCATGAGCTTCATCGACCAGCATGTGAAAAAGGGCGAGGAAGTGGTGCTGACCGCGATCCCGACCTATCACATCCTGGCCTTCACGCTGAACCTGCTTGGCTTCTACTGGCTCGGCAACCGCAACATCCTGATCCCCAACCCGAGGCCGCTGTCGAACCTGAAGCGGGCTTTCGAGAATTATCCGATCACCTGGATCGTCGGCGTCAACACGCTGTTCAACGGCCTGATGAACGAGTTCTGGTTCGCAGAGAATCCGCCACGGCATCTCAGGGCCTCGTTTGCCGGCGGCGCGGCGCTGCAAGGCGCGGTGGCCGAGCGCTGGCTCACCATGACCGGCACGCACGTGATCGAAGGTTATGGGTTGACCGAAACATCGCCAGTGATCACCGGCAATCCGGTCGGAAAGGCACGCGTCGGTTCGGTGGGCATTCCCGTGCCCTCGACCGAGGTGATGCTGCTCGACGACGAAGGCCGCCCGGTGCCGCCCGGCGAGGCCGGCGAGGTCTGCGTGCGTGGCCCGCAGGTCATGGCCGGCTACTGGCAGCGCCCCGACGAGACGGCGCGCTCGATAACGGCGGACGGCTTTTTCCGGACCGGCGACATCGGCACAATGGACCCTGACGGCTACTTCAGGATCGTCGATCGCAAGAAGGACATGATCCTGGTCTCGGGCTTCAATGTCTATCCTAACGAGGTCGAGGATTGTCTGGCCCGCCTGCCGGGCATTGCTGAAGCCGCAGTGATCGGTGTTCCCGACGGAGCTGCGGGCGAGGCGGTCAAGGCCTTCATCGTTCCGCTCGACAAGGCGCTGACAGCCGAAGAGGTCAAGTCGCACTGCAAGCAGCATCTGGCGGCTTACAAGTGCCCCAAGCTGGTCGAGTTCCGCGCCGAACTGCCCAAATCCAATGTCGGCAAGATCCTGCGAAAGGATCTCAAGTCTGCAGAACTGGCGCTTGCCAGCCAGAGCAAGGGGGCCTGAGCCATGGTCGGAGCATTCGAGCAAACGCTGCTCGCCATCATGATGGCGTTCATCATGCTCGGCATGGGTGCGGCCCTGACCCCGCAGGATTTCAAGAGTTCGCTGCGGCGACCCTTCGGGCTGTTTGTCGGGCTTGTCTCGCAATATGGCTTGCTGCCGCTGATCGGGTTCACGCTGGCTCTGCTTCTGCCGCTCAGCCCCGAGGTCAAGATCGGCCTGATCATCATGTCCTGCATGCCGGGCGGCACGACGTCCAACATCTTCACCTATTTCGCCAAGGGAAACCTGGCCCTGTCGATGCTCATGACCGTGAACTCGACCATGTTCGGCGTCGTGCTGATCCCCTTGCTGATCGTGTTGTATGCCGCCGGTCTCGGGATATCCGTTCCGGCCGACAATATCGTGCGAACGCTGATCGTGCTTCTGGTGCCGGTGGCGATCGGGATGGCGCTGAGGCGCTGGAATGCCAATGTCGGCGCGATCGTGGAACTGGCGGGAGGGGCGCTGGGCATCTTCTTCCTCCTGTTCATCGCGGTTTCATGGGTCCCGCGCAACTGGCAGTTCCTCCTGAGCACACCGCCATCGGTCTATGCCGCTGTCATCGGGCTTGGCCTGCTGGGGTTCCTGTTCGGCTATCTCTTTAGCGCCCTGCTGAAACTGCATCCGATCAACGCCCAGACCATTTCCATGGAGGTCGGCATTCAGAACGGCCCGCTGGCCCTGGCGATCGTGGCGCTCAGCTTCACCGGGCTTCAGCAGCAACAGATCATCGCAGTGCCTGCGTTGTATTCACTCTTCATCGTGATCAACGCTTCGTTGCTGACGATCTGGTATCGGCGCATCAACGACCGGTCACGCCAGAAGCTGCCCGATTCGCTGCTCTGACCGCGCAGACGAAAACGCCCCGTACCGGTTTCGGCACGGGGCGTTGTTCATGTCCTTTATGGGCAGGCCCGCAGGCCTGTTCTCAGCGACCGGTCTCAGTAGAAGCGCAGCACCCGGACGGGGCGGCGATAATAGGTGCGGCGATAATAGACGCGGCGAACCGGGCGGCGGTAGACAACGCGCCGGACGGGACGGCGATAGTAGACAACCCGGCGGCGGACCGGGCGGCGGCGATAGTAGTAGTACTGGCTGAATTCCTTGTCGGCTGCATCGAGCGCCGCCTTGTCATCGACAGCGACCTCGACTGCCTCCGGCAGATCAGCCGGTGTCGGGACGGGAGTCGGCGTTGGCTGTGCAGCTTCGGCTAGGCCAGGTGCGACGGCAGCGGCGGCAAGGCCACCAAACAAGGCGAGCAGGAAAGTCCTACGTTCCATGCGGTCCTCCAGTGGTGCAAACCCACTCTTCGAGCTTACGCTCACTTGAAGCCATGTCGCAACCATGAAATTACAGGCATAGCCCGTGAAACCAGACCTGCCGGAATCCGCCATGGACCTTTCCTACGCCCAGAACATGGAAGACATGCATCTCGCCCAGGTGTTTGCGGGCGAGCCTCAAGGCTTCTACATCGATGTCGGGGGCGGACATCCGGTGGCGGACAATGTCTCGCTGCGATCCTATCTGGCGGGCTGGCACGGTATCGTGATCGAGCCGCAGGCGGCGCTGCACCGGCTCTATGGTGCCGTGCGGCCCCGTGACATCGCGCTCGATGTGCTGGTCGGGCGCAGCGCCGGGGAAGCGGCCTTCCACGCGGTCGAAAAGCTGCATGGCTTCTCGACCATGGTGGAGGCGCATGCCAGGGGGGCCGCGGAATTCGGCACCTCCTATGTCACCGAGCGCAAGCCTGTCATGACGCTGGCCGCCTTGTGTGCCAGCCATGGAGCTGCGCGGATCGACTGGCTCAAGATCGATGTGGAAGGTGCAGAGGCCGATGTGCTGGCCGGCAATGACTGGCAGCGCTTCAGGCCACGCGTGGTGCTGATCGAGGCCATCGCGCCGGGAACGATGGAGCCCTCGCATGAGGCCTGGGAGCCGATGCTGCTGACCGCCGGCTACCGGTTTGCCTTCTTCGATGGACTGAACCGGTGGTATGTGGCGGATGAGGCGGCGGCGCTCACTGCGCGCTTTCCGGTTGTCTACCGCGACTGGGGCAGTGTCCGGCATCTGTATGACCATGGCCGGGCGCGCGAGCGGGCCGACCACCCGGACCATGCGCTGGCCAGCGCGCTCGCCGGTCTTGATCCGGCCGCACTGCCTCTGGTCGGCCCTGATACGATCTTCGGCTTCCTGACCAAGAACATCCCGGCGGAGGATCTCGCCCGGCCGGTGGACAGCGACATGCTGGACCGCTTCGCGCATCTGTGGCTGGGCAGTGAACCGCACAGCTTCGATCCCGATGCACACACCGGCGATATGCTTGAGGGCGCGTTGCGCGGGCTGATCGGCTCCGATCACTTCCGCGCCGCTCTGGGCCGGATCGCCGCCACGCATGATGGTGGCTTCATCATGGAGGGATGAGAGGCGCCACCCCATTGCCGGCATGATTGCGTTCCCGCGACGCGGTGTCGTCATGCCTGCGCCTTCGAATGGCCTGTCAGCTTTACAGTTCGTTAACCATCCTGCCGGCAAAATCTGCCTATCGGATGGAGGCGCATGCGCGCTCCGGCCGGGCTGACAAACGGCAGCGGCATTCCGTTCTCGGGTTTTGGGGCTGACAATGAGCGACGCGACAGCGGGCAAGGCCCCGCGGGCGCCAGGATCGTCACCACTGGCGGGTGCGGGTGGCTTCACGCTGCCGACCTTCGGCCAGATGGGCACGATGGCGCGTCGCCCGGACCTTCTGCTGGCCATCGGTGTCGTGGGCATCCTGGTGGTGTTCATCATGCCGTTGCCGCCGCTGGTGCTCGACATGCTGCTGGCGGTGTCGATCATCCTGTCGGTTCTGGTGCTGATGACGGCTCTGTTCATCGAGGAGCCGCTGGAATTCTCGTCCTTCCCGACGGTGCTGCTGGTCGTGACCATGCTGAGGCTGGCCCTCAACATCGCCTCGACGCGTCTGATCCTGACGCATGGCCATGAGGGGACGCATGCCGCCGGCCATGTCATCGAAGCCTTCGGGGGCTTCATCATGGGTGGCAACTTCGTCATCGGGGTGATCGTCTTTGTCATCCTGGTGCTGGTGAACTTCATCGTCATCACCAAGGGTTCGGGGCGCATCGCGGAGGTCGCGGCGCGTTTCACGCTCGATGCCATGCCGGGCAAGCAGATGGCGATCGATGCCGACCTCTCCGCCGGATTGATCGATCAGGACGAGGCCCGCCGCCGCCGCACGGCGCTCGAGGACGAGGCCTCGTTCTTCGGGGCCATGGACGGTGCCTCGAAGTTCGTGCGCGGCGATGCCATCGCCGGCATCCTGATCACCTTCATCAACGTGATCGGCGGCATCCTGATCGGGGTGGTCCAGCGCGGCATGTCGTTCAGTTCGGCTGCCACCACCTACACCATGCTGTCGGTCGGCGATGGCCTGGTCAGCCAGATTCCGGCGCTGATCGTATCGACCGCTGCTGGCCTGCTGGTGTCGAAGGCTGGTGTGCGAGGTGCCGCCGACAAGGCGCTGATGCGCCAGATGTCCGGCTATCCCAAGGCGCTCGGCATGTCGGCGGCGGTGATGGGCATGATGGCAATCCTGCCTGGCATTCCCTTCATACCCTTCGCCACGCTTGCGGCGGGAGCGGCCTATCTGGCATGGAAGTTCGAAAAGGTGAACAAGGGTGCGGCCAGCGAGAAGGCTGTCGCCCGTGCCATGCAGGAGGCGGGTGCGCCGCGTGCTCGGGGCTCGGTCGATGCCTCCCGCGAAGAGACCATGGCCGACATCCTCAAGATGGACGACCTCAAGATCGAGATCGGCTACGGGCTGTTGCCGCTCGTCAATGGCTCTCTGGGCGAGGACCGGCTGACAGAACAGGTCAAGGCGCTGCGCCGACAGCTTGCCGGCGAGTTCGGTTTCGTGATGCCGAGCGTGCGCATCGTCGACAATGTGGCACTCGAAGCCAGCGTCTACATCATCAAGGTCAAGGAAATCGATGCCGGCACCGGTATTGTTTACCCGAACCAGTTCATGTGCATGGACCCGATGGGTGGGCAGGTCGATCTGCCGGGTCAGCATGTCCTTGAGCCGACCTTCGGCCTGCCGGCCACCTGGATCGACAACGCGCTGCGCGACGAGGCCCAGTTGCGCGGTTACACCGTGGTGGACGCCGCCAGCGTGATCTCGACCCATCTCACCGAGGTGCTCAAGGCCAACATGCCGGAGCTGCTCAGCCATGTCGAAACGCAGAAGCTGCTGAAGGAACTGCCCAAGGAGCATGCCGATCTGGTGAAGGACATCGTGCCGTCGCTGATCTCGACCACGGGCATCCAGCGCGTGCTCCAGCTTCTGCTCGCCGAGCGCGTGTCGATCCGCGATCTCGGCAACATCATCGAGGGCATCTCCGAGGCCGCCGGCTCGCTCAAGAACCCGCGCGACATCGTCGAGCATGTGCGCTCGCGTCTCGGCCGGCAGATCTGCGCCCAATACACGCCTGGCAACGGACAGCTGCCGATCATCACCTTGTCGCCGGCGTGGGAAAGCGCCTTCGCCGAAGCGGTCGTCGGCGATGGCGACAACCGTCACCTGGCAATGCAGCCCTCCAAGCTCCAGGATTTCGTCAAGTCCGTGCGCGAGCGCTTCGACGATGCGGCCCGCATGGGCGAAATGCCGGTTCTGGTCTGCTCGGGCCATGCGAGGCCCTTCGTGCGCCAGATCATCGAGCGCTTCCGCCGTGAGACGCCCGTGCTGGCGCAGGCCGAAATCCATTCGCGCGCGCGGCTGAGGACGGTCGGAAGCGTGTGAGCAGGTCGCGCCGGCGGTGCGGCAAAGGTGACTTGCGGCAGAAGCCCTACTGACCCTTCGCCTTGAGCCAGGCGCGCATCATGGCGATTTCCTTCTCCTGTGCGGCGATGACCTCGCCGGCCAGCTTGCGCACCTCGGGATCCTTGCCATGCTGCAACACGATGCGCGCCATGACGACCGCTCCTTCATGGTGCGGGATCATGCCCTTCATGAAATCGACATCGGCGTCGCCGGTGAAGCGGATGTCCATGTCCTTGTGCATTCTGGCGTTGGCCGCCTGGAAGGCCTTTGTCGAGGCATTCGCGGAAGGCGAGGCAGCATGACCAGAATGGCCGGCATGCTGGGCTGTCGCCCCGCCGCTGGCGAGGAGAAGGAAGGCCAGGGCTGAAACGACTGCGGTGCGCATGGGAAGACCCTCCGACCGGTCTGGCTTGGTGTTGCGGGCATTGCTGTGACGATGGAACAGTCTACGTCCGGGGCGGTGTGGCAGCAAGCATGCCGGATGGACGCGTCAGGGCAAACGGGTGAATGAGAGTGTGACAAAGGGTTGAAGTCCTGGATCTGTGCATATCCGCTGATTGGAAGAGCGGAGCACGCGATGAACACGGATGGGGCGCTTGCGCCGGTTTTGTATGAGACGACCTCTTTCCTGAATTATTTCAGTGATATGCCGGATCGCCGTCAGGCCGGGAATGTGGCTTGTCGGCTCGGCGAGATCCTTTTGTGGCGCGTCTTGCGACGCTGGCGGGCGCCGGGGGGCACGGACATCGCCCGGTTCGGGCACAAGAAACTCAATCTGCTGCGGCGCCTTGTGCCATTCGCCAACGGCACGCCGAGCCACGATCATTTGGGCGATATCTTCGCCGCATTGGACCGTGCCGCCTTCCGCCGCTGCTTCACGGCCTGGGTCGGCGGCCTGGCCGGAGCCGCGCCGGAGGTCATCGCCATTGATGGAAAGACCTCGCGGCGCTCCGGGAGCAAGAGCGGCAAGGACGCGATCCATATGGTGTCGGCCTTCGCGGCGCGACAACGCCTCGTCCTGGCGCAAACCAAGGTGAGCGACACATCGAACGAGATTGTCGCCATTCCAGCCCTCCTTGACATCCCAGCGATCGAGAGCGCCGTCGTCACCATCGACGCCATGGGATGCCAGCGCGACATCGCCCGCAAGATCATCAACCTGGCATTGTCCGAGTTCGACAGGAACGTGTTCTTGATGACGATCGCCGCCCGCCCACCGGGCTTGAGCATCCGCATCAAATGCTGGAGGAAGAGAAACGCGGTCTCTCCCGTGTGGATATCAAAATTCTGCTGCACTTCGGGGCGCTCGCTGCCGCCAAAAGGCGGGTTGGCGAGGTTGATATCAAACTGATCCTTCGCCTGGATGTCCGAGATGTTTTCGGCGAGCGTGTTCGAATGGACCTATATTTCCCAGTTAAACGCTCGATCAAAGTGAAACCCGCCACATGACGATCGCCAGCCCAATCTCAGAGCCGCTTCATTGGAAAGCCTGCAAAGGCGAACTGGCGATTGGATGCCTCGACAAACAACGCCCTTGGGCACCGATTCGCCGGATCGGTGCCCGTGGCTGCGCGACTTATCTCTTTGAACGGATCCGTTCGATGTCGCCCGGCTTCCAGGTCTTGTCGAGGGCCGTCTCGGTCGGACCGTACAGTCTGATGATCGCGAAATAGCCCTTGCCCGGAACGGTTGCGAGCCAGTTGCGCCGCTTTCCGGCAGGTGCTTTCGGCCCGAGGTAGAGCTCGGTCGAGCCGTCGGCAGACTGCTCGGGCTTGTCGCGGGAACCAAGCGACGGGAATGGCTGACCATTGGCAAGACCCGAGGCGTTTTCAGCCTCATAAAGCGTGAGCGACCAGAAATTCGCGGCCGGAATATTGGGCGGCAGCCGCAGCCGGTAGGATGCACCGCCAGACAGCGGCGCACCAGAGGCATCGTTGAAGGCGATCATGTAGGACGCGCCTTTGCCCGGGACGCGCGAAATCATCCCCGGGCTAATCGAGTAGTAGTTCGTAAAGAACCAGATCCGCGAATCGAGGGCGGTGTAGCCACTGACCGTATTGCGAAAGCTCAGGTCCTTGACCTTCAGGGAGTTTTGTTCGGAAATCGTATCGAGCGGATTGAGCCAGCGACGGTCAGGGAAAACACGCAGCGAGCCACCGTCCAAGGTCTCCTGAAGACCCACGACGCGGCTCATCTTGTAGGCGGTTTTGGCTGCCCGATCGAGGATAGCACGATCGTGTGCGCTGGGCTTGAACGGCATGCCCTTGACGAGACCGATGCTCGCCAGCATGCCGAGACCGTCTTCGCTCGCCAAACTCCGGCCTTCGGCGTCGACAATGCCTTTGAGTTGCTCGAAGGCACTGAAATCGCGCCGCGGCAGCATGTTGACCGGCACGCCCGAGGCATCCGGGAACTTCATCGGCCGAGCGGTCGCCTCACCATTGAGCGGATAGATTCTGGTCTGCTCGAGCAGCGACACTGCCGGAGTCAAGTTGCCCGGGTCCTGGTAGAAGCCCCGCAGGAACACGAAGACCGTGTTCGTTGAACTGCGATAAACATAATAGCCCTCGGGCACCGTGCCGGTGTAGCCCGGTGGCAGCAGCAGGAATTTGCCCCCCCTGCCGCCGTCGGGTCCGGGCAAGCCCACATCGCCGGCGAACTTGCCGCCATCAACCGGGATCGGTCGCTGCCAGGCATCGAGCAGGATGCCCTGCAGGCTGGGCGGCGCATCGAAGACCAGGGGGCCATCCTTGCCAAGATCCAGATAGCTCATCGCATAGATGACATCGGAGTTCGGCGTGGTAACGAGTGTCTTTGCGTCGAGCCGGCGCTTCCAGATCGGCAGCACGTTATAGCCCGCGCCGAAGGTTGCCTCCGAACCCACCTTCATGCCCAGTGTATTGATCAGCGGCAAGGCCCACAGGTAGGTCTGCGTCGCGCGCTGGAACAACAGTTCGTCGGCAAGCCTGGCCTCAGTCGCCCTGGTCGGTCGGTTCTCGGAAAATGGCGCATTGGCAAGCGCATCGAAGCGGGTCGTGTCGGCAAGAGCCTGTGTCGCGGGCATGGTTGTTGCGATCACGCTGATCAGTGCCGCGAGGCTGATGGATCGTTGATATCTCGGTGTCATGGCTTCCCTGCAATCGTTCCGGGCGTTCAGAATCTCTGTCTTGAGCGGCAGCTCATTTCACCAGTTCGATGTCTTAAAGCTGCCAGCTCTTGTCATAAAAGGACTCGCTTGCCGCGCAAAACCGGAAATATGGAAACCAGCCTTTGCCAGAGATTCTCGATTGGGTCATGGATATGACCTTCCGCGACGACGCCTGCAGGATCCGAACCGACAACGAGCCCGAGAACTTCGTCACCCTCAAGCACATGTCAGCAAATCTCGGCCGCAAATCTCGGCTGAAGGAAAAAGGGCAAGGATTCCCTCCGCCGAACCCTTTAAACCGCGGCCTGGGACGACGACAACCTCGTCAAGATCATATCCGCATCAATGCCTTCACCCGATTCCCCTGATGGACGGGTGCCGAAGCTGGCCTCAACGCCGAAATGCGGCGCGAGGCGGCGCCGCATGGGGCAAGGCCGGGGTGGCTTGTCTCAGACCCGGTTCATTCTCAGGCCGATGGCATCCATGGCGGCCTGGTCGCGGGCGCCCTGCACGGCCCGCTCGGCGGTCTTTTCGCGGTCGTCGAGGATTTCGACCTTCTTCATGTCCTCGAAAGCCTCGGCAAGGGCGGCCTTGGCCTCGTCGAGCTGGCCACGCAGATTGTCGGCGGACTGCTGGAGGTTGTCACGGCGGCCTTTGGCGGCTTTGGCGTAGGTCGGATAGGCAAAATGGCCCGTGTCGGTGATGCCCGAACGGGACTCCTCGGCCTTGATCTCGCGATCAAGCTCGTTCGCCATCCGCTCGAAATCTGCAATCATCATCTCGATCTGCGCAACCCGGCGACGCTTCTCGTCAACCTGGAAACGCTTGAGACGGATGAGGGTCTCACGCGATTTCATTGGTCAGTTACTCCCCAAAACGCTGGACGACCTGCCCCTGACGGGCAGTCCGACCACACACATGACCTTCGCGAGACAAGACGACTATGGCGTCGGGAGGTTGATCCTTCGTTACTGAAATCAGGAATTTTTGCATGTTTCGAGTTTGCTGCTGGCTCAGTTGGCCATGATTCCGGCGAGCATCAGGTAACTTTCGGCCAAAGACGATGCCTCATCCTTGCGTTGCTTGAGAAACTCCTCCAGCGCCGGATTGAGCCTGATCGCCTCGTCGACCTCTGCTGACGAGCCGGGGCGATAGGCCCCAAGGCGGATCAGTTCTTCCATGTCGGCATAGGTGCCGAGGGTCTGCCGCGCCCGCTGCACCACGGGCCAGTAGGCGGGATCCGCCGACTTCGGCATCGTCCGCGAGACAGACTTGAGGATGTTGATGGCGGGGTAGCGCCCGCGCTCGGCAATGGCGCGCTCCATGACAATGTGGCCATCAAGGATGCCGCGCACAGCATCGGCAACCGGCTCGTTGTGATCATCGCCATCGACCAGCACGGTGAACAGCCCTGTGATCGCGCCTGCACCCGTGCCGGGCCCGGCGCGTTCGAGCAGACGCGGCAGTTCGCTGAACACGGTCGGCGTGTAGCCCTTGGTGGTGGGCGGCTCCCCCGCCGCAAGCCCGATCTCGCGCTGGGCCATGGCGAAGCGCGTGACCGAATCCATCATGCACAGCACCTGGGCGTCCTGATCGCGGAAGAACTCCGCCAGCGCGAAGGTCATGTAGGCCGCCTGCTTGCGCATCAGCGCCGGCTCATCGGATGTGGCGACCACCACCACCGAGCGCGCCAGCCCCTCGTCGCCAAGGTCGTCCTGGAGGAACTCCTGGACCTCGCGCCCGCGCTCGCCGATCAGGCCAATGACCGAGATATCGCAGCCGGAGTTGCGCGCCAGCATCGAAAGCAGGACCGACTTGCCGACCCCGGAGCCGGCGAAGATGCCCATGCGCTGGCCCTTGCAGCAGGTCAGGAAGGCATTCATCGCACGGACCCCGAGATCCAGCGGCTCGCCGACGCGCCGGCGGGCATGGGCGGGTGGTGGATCAGCACGGAACGGATAAAGCCGTTCGCCCTCTGGCAGGGGTGGGCCACCGTCGATCGGCCGGCCGAAGGCATCGATGACGCGGCCAAGCCAGGCGAGGGACGGCCGGATGCCGGGCTGGGAGCGCCGCACATGGGCCGGGCAGCCGCGCCGGATGCCCTCCAGCACGCCGAAGGGCATGGCCAGCGCGCGGTCGCCGTCGAAGCCGACGATCTCGCAGGGCACCGTGGCCCCGGCACTGATCTCGATATCGAGCCGGCCACCCAGGCTCATGGCCCCGATCGGGCCGGAGATCTCGACCAGCAGGCCCTTCACCGCGGCGACCCGCCCGAAGACGTTGACAGGCCCGATGCCGTCGAGTGCGGCACCGAGCGAGGTCAGCAGCGGGG
>JAPLOV010000129.1:14999-88031 GCA_026400565.1 Hyphomicrobiales bacterium
CTGGTCATGGGACATGGCTCTGGCGCATCATCACGGGGCGAGATCACGGGGCGAGGTGGCATTCAGCATGACCTTCGGCGGGCGCGCAGATCGTCAAGCAGACGAGCATCAGCCGGGAAACATCTCGCCAGGTTGCCAAATTTTCGCCGCCGCGCATCCACGTAAACGATTCGTTTACCCGCTTCGTTAAGAGTGAGCATGTCGAGGGCCTCCATGTCCACGTGAAAGCGGACCTGGACCCGAGATCACCGGCTGGAGCTGTTGCATCGGCAGGGCCAACACGGATCGACCAACCGGCTCGATTCATTGTTGACTCGCAACGACATAACAGGGCTTGCGCAGGCGACTCACAGTTTGTTAACCACAGTGTCCGTAGCGTGACGCGTGGTGTTTTTCAGGGCAAGTGATTCGGTGTCGGCGGCCACGGTGGCCATCGGTGCAGACGAAGAAATCGCGAGCCTTCACTTGAGCGGGAACGGGGACGACGGCACATGCGCGTTCTGCTGATTGAAGATGACAGCGCGACGGCTCAGAGCATCGAACTGATGCTCAAGTCCGAGAGCTTCAACGTCTACACCACTGATCTGGGTGAAGAGGGCGTCGATCTCGGCAAGCTGTACGATTACGACATTATCCTTCTCGACCTGAACCTTCCCGACATGTCGGGCTACGAGGTGCTCCGCTCGCTTCGGGTGGCCAAGGTCAAGACGCCGATCCTGATCCTCTCCGGTCTTGCCGGCATCGAGGACAAGGTGCGCGGCCTCGGCTTCGGAGCCGACGATTACCTGACCAAGCCCTTTCACAAGGATGAGCTGGTTGCCCGCATCCACGCCATCGTGCGTCGCTCGAAGGGCCATGCCCAGTCGGTGATCACGACCGGTGACCTGATCGTCAACCTGGACACCAAGACGGTGGAAGTCGACGCCCAGCGCGTTCACCTCACCGGCAAGGAATACCGCATGGACGAGCCGGAACTGAAGATCATCGACGTCTTCATCTGCAAGCTGCGCAAGAAGCTCGCCAACGCCTCCGACGGCAAGAACTACATCGAGACGGTCTGGGGCCGCGGCTACGTACTGCGCGAGCCGAGCGACGTCGAAGAGCGCATCACCGCCTGATCAGCGCGATCGTGACATCCTGAGAGAACACAAGGCCCCGCTCTGTGCGGGGCCTTTTGCGTGCGGATGCGACGTCTGCCGATGCGGCTATCGCGGGCCAGGTGGCCTGTGCCGAGCCTGACCTATGTCCTGCTCCGGCTGCCACCAACCAGGGAAAGGGCCGGAGGAGACGCGGAGCGCGCCGGCTCGAGGGGTGCCGGCTGGCCATGGCCCGTCGCGACGATGCCGAGCGATGCACGGCGGGAGTCGGTCGGCGGGCTCTCGGCCTTGCCGCCGGCAGGCCGGTAGACACCGCGGTTGTCGTGGTTGACGGTGAAGGCATCGCTCAGGCCGATCACGGTCTCCGCCGAGCCGAGGCACAGGAAGCCGTCCGGGCGAATGTGCCGGGCCAGCAGGTCGAGCACGCGCGATTTGGTCGGCACGTCGAAATAGATCATCACGTTCCGGCAGAAGATGATGTCGAATCGCCCGAGAGGTCCGCTGCCGGCCTGCTGACTGACCAGGTTGTGCTGGCGGAAGGTGACCATGTTCCTGATGCGCTCGTCGAGGTGCCAGCGCTCGCCATGCTGGGTGAAGTGCCGCAGCAGGCTCTGGATCGGCAGGCCGCGCTGCACCTCGAACTGCGAGTAGATGCCGGCCTGTGCCTTGGCGAGGATATCCTCCGAGATATCCGTTGCGAGGATCTCGATTTTCCAGCCCTTGAGTTGGCTGGCCATCCCGTCGAGCATCATTGCCAGCGAATAGGGCTCCTGTCCGGATGAGGCGGCCGCACACCAGATGCGCAAGGTCCGGTCGGTGCTGCGTGCCTTCATCAGGTGCGGCAGCATCAGTTCACGGACCTGCCTGAACGGCAAGGTATCGCGGAAGAACAGGGTTTCGTTGGTGGTCATCGCCTCGACCACGGCGGTGGCTAAGCCTTCTGCTCCGGCACGCAGCAACCCGGTTAGTGTGGACAGAGAAGCGATGCCGTTCTGGCGGCAGACCACGGAGAGGCGGCTCTCGACCAGATAGCGCTTGTCAACGCCGATCAAAAGGCCGGACCGCTTGTGCAGCAGATCGCGCAGATAGGAGAACTCGATCTCGTTCATTGCCGCGCCTCCGCCAGCATGGGCAGCGAGAGCCGCGTGACGGCGGCCCTGATGGCCGGGCCGATCCCTGGCAAGGGCAGCACATGGTGGGCGATGCCTTGCCGGCTGACGGCACCGGGCATGCCCCAGACCACGCTGGTGGCTTCATCCTGCGCGATGATGCGGGCACCTGACTGGTGCAGCAGCCGCGCGCCTTCCAGCCCGTCTGTGCCCATGCCGGTCAGCACCACGGCCAGCGCAGATTCGCCATAGACTGCTGCGGCGTCGCTGAACACCAGATCGATCGAGGGGCGGCAGAAGTTGACCGGCGCGCTGTCTTCAAGCCGCATGCGGACCTGACCGTCGGCTTTCGTCAGGCGCAGGTGGCGTCCGCCGGGCGCGATGTAGATCCGGCCCGCCTGCGGCACCTCGCCATGGCTTGCCTCGCGGGCCTGGCGCCCGAGCCGCGTGGTCATCTGGTCGGCCAGAGCCGCTGTGAACATCGCCGGCATGTGCTGCGCCACGATGACCGGAAAGTGGTCACAGGCGTCGCCGAGATCGTCGAGCAGCGTCAGTACGGCGCGCGGCCCACCTGTGGAGGCGCCGACCAGAAGCGCCCGCGGGGCAACCTCCAGCGGCAGGATGTCATGGTCGGGGTGGACGGGCTGGACCAGCGCCAGACTGGCACGCGGGGTCGCCGGTGCGCTGGTTCTGCCTGAGGTGTGCCGCCTCCGGCCGGTCTGCGCCGGGTCAATCAGGCCCACGAGCCGGGCCATCAGTTCCTCGCGGAAGGTCAGCGACATGGTCAGGTCGCGGTTGTTCTCCGGCTTGGGCTGAAGGTCCAGGGCTCCGAGCGTGAGGCATTGCAAGGTCAGCCGTGCCGACCGCGCCGTCAGGCTGGAGGCGATGACGACTGCGCTTGACGGACTAACCTTGAGGATTTCAGGCAAGGCTGTCAGCCCGTCCATCACGGGCATGTCAAGATCGAGGATGATGATCGCGGGCTTGTGGCGGTCTGCGGCGCGGATGCCGTTGACGCCGTCGGCTGCCGTGCCTGCCACTTTCAGGCGGGGATGTTCGCTGACCCAGCGGCTGAACAGGCCGCGCGCGACGACCGAATCGTCGACGATCAGCACGCTGGCTTTCGAGCCCGACAGCAGGGCCCCGCCGTGACTATCCTCGCTGAAAGCGGCCTGCACCATCTGGACCTTGCGACGCTTTCTGCGGGCTGGCTCTGTTGGCTGCGACCCGTCCCGGGCCGTTCCTCGGGGTCTGGCGCAGCGACCGGATCAGATCCGGCCGCGCTTCATCAGTTCGGGGCGACCATGCCCACCTGCTGGAACTTCGATTGCAGGATCTCGCCGTCGAACGGCTTCATCACATACTCGTCCGCACCGGCGTGCATGGCGCGGGTAATGTGGGCCATGTCGTTCTCGGTGGTGCAGAACACGACCTTTGGAGACATGCCACCCGGCATGCCGCGCAGGCCGCGCAGGAACTCGTAGCCATCCATGACGGGCATGTTCCAGTCGAGCAGGATCGCGTCAGGCATCCGCTGACGGCAAAAGTCCATGGCCTGCTGGCCATCTTCGGCCTCGCTGATGCGCAGCGACAGACCTTCGAGAATGCGCCGGGCCACCTTGCGGATCACGGCACTGTCGTCGACGACAAGGCAATGTTTCATGTTCTGCCCTTTCAGGACACGATCCAGCGCATCAGGCGGCAAGCGTTTCACTGCCGACGATGCACTCCGGATCGAGAATTACCAGCAGACTGGTTTCGAGGCGGTGAACGCCTTTCGAAAGATTCTGCCAATCCGCGTTCAAATGAATGGGATTTGGTTCGCGCGTTGCCGGGGGCAGGCGCACGACATCACCGATCCTGTCGACCAGCAGCGCGAACGGCTCGCCGCCGATCTCGACCCCGATGGCCATGCGCTCCGCACACTCGTTGCCATCAGGCAGGTTGAGCACCGCGCGCAGGCAGATGGCGGTGACAACGCGGCCGCGCAGGTTGACGAGGCCCTTGATCGGCCTTGCGGCAAGCGGAACACGGGTGATCCGTTGGACCGAGAAGACCTCGTGCACCTCGCCAATCGGCAGACCGAAGAGCTGATCCGCGATCGTCAGGGTGATGTATTCGAACGCGCCGCCGGCAAGCATCGTTTCGGCGGCATGACCCGCGTGGCCCGGTGTGGCTGTCGGTGTCATGCGGCATCCCTGTCCTGGCTGGCCAAGGCGCGCAGGGCTGCCATCAAGCTGTGGCGGTCGAACTTGGCGATCAGGTCGCCGAGGCCCGCATCGAGGCCTGCCGCCATCAGGCCGGCATGTGGCACAGAGGCGAGGCCAAGGATCAGCGCGCCGCGATGCCGCCCGTCGGTGCGCACCGCCTCGATGACGGCGAGGCCACCGCTCGCCTCGTGCTCGACATCGACGATGATGGCACGAAGGGCCGGTCGCGCTTGCAGGGCGGCCCGGGCCTCAGTGGCATTGGCGCAGCAGACCGGATGAAATCCTGCGGCCTTGACGACCGGTGCCAGCATTTCGCGCAGGAAAGTCGATTGCTCGACGATCAGGACATCGCGGGCGCCTGCCTGAGCGAGCGGCTGCCGCTGGCCATGCAGCCAGTCCGGAAAGGCCTGTGGCAGGTAGTGGGCAAGGTCGATCATCTCGGTGGCGCGCCCGCCCAGCACAGCCGAGCCAAGAACGCCGGGCTCGTGGTTGGCGAACTCGATGTCAACCTGCTCGTCGATGATGTCGACAATCGACTCGACCGCCATGCCCATGGTGCGGGCTCCGTCGGAGAAGATCACCATTGGCTGGATTCCCGAACGGTTCAGTTCCAGCGCATCGTTGGCCGGCACCACGGGCATCAGCCTGCCCCGGTATTGCACCAGCGGCTTGCCGGAGGCGAACTCGATGGTCTGCCCCTCGATTTCCTCAAGGCGGGTGACGAGCGCGAGCGGCACGGCCTTGAGCGTGCCGCCACCGCCGTGGAAGACGAGGATTGTCTGGCGCGCGCCCGGCATATCGCCGGTGCTGCCGGCGGGGATGCCCATGTCGTCGTCGAGGTCAAAGCTGCCGACAGAGCGGGCAAGACCGTTCGGATCGAGGATCAGCACCACGGCCCCGTCGCCCAGGATGGTGTTGCCGGAGAACAGGGAGATCGACTTCAGCTTGACCGACATCGGCTTGACGACGATTTCCTCGGTCTGGAGCACGCCGTCGACCAGGATGCCGAATTGCTGCTGTCCGATCTGGGTGACGACGACAAAGCCGTTGTCCATGCCCTTGTCTTCGCCGCCCATCACACCCGACAAGGTGACGACCGGCAGGGGGCGCTCGCGCAGGCGCAGGAGGCTGGCGCCATTGATGGTCTCGATGGTGTGCTGCGAGCCGGGGCGGACCCTGACGACTTCGCGCACGACGGCCTGCGGGATGGCATAGCGCTGGTCGTCAACCGCAACGACCAGGGCCGAGACAATGGCCAGCGTCAGCGGGATCTTGACTGCGAAGGTGGTGCTGCGACCCCTCTCGGAGGTGATGTCGACGGTGCCGCCAATGGCATCGATGTTGGACTTGACGACATCCATGCCGACGCCGCGACCCGAAACACTGGTGACCCTGCTGGCCGTCGTCAGCCCGGCATGGAAGATGAACCGCGCGATCTGCGCGTCGGTCATCCGGTCGAGTTCGGCAGGGCTGGCGATGCCGACATCCAGCGCCTTGCGGCGGATACGGTCGATGTCGAGGCCCTTGCCGTCATCGCAGATGCGGATGATGATCGAGCCGCCCTCATGGCCTGCGGTGAGGCGGATGCGGCCCGTTTCCGGCTTGCCTGCGGCAAGGCGATCTGCCGGCAACTCGATGCCATGATCGGCGGAGTTGCGCACCATGTGGGTGAGCGGGTCCTTGATCTGTTCGAGCAGCTGGCGGTCGAGTTCGGTCTCGGCACCCTCCATCACCAGTTCGATCTTCTTGCCCAGTTCGGCGGCCAGATCGCGGACCACGCGCGGCAGCTTGTTCCAGGCGTTGCCGATCGGCTGCATGCGGGTCTTCATAACCCCGTCCTGCAATTCAGCCGTGATGTGGGAAAGGCGCTGCAGCGGAACCTTGAAGGCCTGGTCGTTCTCGCGGCGGGCGATCTCGAGCAACTGGTTGCGGGTCAGCACGAGTTCCGAGACCATGGTCATGAGATGTTCGAGCGTGCCGACATGCACGCGAATGGTCTGCGCGGCGAGGCGGGATTTGTCATGGTCGGCTGCCACGGGTGCGGCCACCGGCGTGACAGGCAGGGAAGGCGGCGTCTGGGTGGCCGCCACGTCGGGGCCTTCGGCTTTACGGAAGGCCTGTTCGAGTTCGTCAAGCGAGGCCTCGCCGGCCTTCAGCGGGCGTTCCAGCACCTGATAGGTCAGCGAGCCAGCATTGCCTTGCGGCGGCGCGTGCGCTCCGGTGGTGAAGGCGTCGAGCTGGCCGATCAGGTCCTGGTCATCGCCGTCCGGCTCCGCGCCTGTCCGCTCCAGCGCACCGAGGATGACCTTGACGCGGTCGAGCGAGGCGAGTGTCAGCGAAACCGCTTCGGGCGTGACCTGCGCTCCGTCCCGCAACTGGCCGAGCAGGGTCTCGGCCGAATGGGCGAGCGCCTCCAGCCTCGGCAGCCCAAGAAAGCCGCAGGTGCCCTTGATGGTATGGACGAGGCGGAAGATGTTGCGCAGGATCTCGGAGTTCGAGGGATTATGCTCGAACTCGACCATCTGCCGGTCGACGGTGTCCAGATGCTCGTGGGACTCCGTCAGGAACTCTTGAAGCAAGTCGTCCATGATCGACGATCGACACCACGCCACTGTTACTCGTGGCAGGGACTATCGTCGGGAAGGGTGAATGATCGGTTGAGACCCGCGCTGATCTTGCGATTGAGTTTACCATCAGGCGGGGTCGGCCTTGCCGGCCTTGATGGTGACGGTGTCGCCCTCGATGGCGAACTGCACGGCCATGCCCGCAGCCTGTGCGATCTGGCCGGCATAGTAGGGCTGGATGGCATGGGCATCGACCACGCCGTTGGGCGCGCGGCCAGCGATCAGGTCTTCGGCATTGTGCGGCATGCGCGCATTGATGCCCGTAGCGGTGAGCACGAAGTCACCCTGCTCGCCGGCAATCGTGCCGGCCACGGTGAGGCTGCCGCCGCGCGGGATGGCATGGGTCGCGACCATGACCAGGTTGAGAATCAGCTTGACCTGGTTCTTGGGCAGCAGTGCGCGGGGCACCTCCCAGACAAGATTGATCTTTTCATCGGCGAAGAAGGCATTGGCGACAAGTCCCGCATCGCCGGTATCGATCATGGCCCCCGCCGATCCTGCGGCACCAAAGGCGAGGCGAGCGAACTGGAGCCGGGCGGAGGCCTGCCGCGAACTCTTGCGCACCAGATCGATCGAGAACTCCTTCATCGAGGCATCACCGCTGTCGTAAAGCTCAATGCCGTTGACGATCGCGCCCACCGGGCTGATGACATCGTGGCAGACGCGGCTGCACAGCAGGCTGGCCAGATCGAGGCCTTCAAGGGTCACGGCTGCAACCGGCTTCGGCTGGTCAGTCATCATCGGGCTCTCCCAAGGTTTGCGAATCAGGCTTGCCGCTTTGGATCGGGTTTAGCCGGACAGGTGTTGGCTGGCCATGGCAGGGCGCGCAACCGCAGCCCCTGCAATGCCATCCAGGTGCCAGAAGGGCATGATTGTGCGAAATTTCTGGTTAACGTGAGCCGGCTGGCGTAAGGATAAGGTATTGCGCGCTGCGCCGGTCCTGTAGGGCCGTTGCGGCCCTGGACAGACCGGGCGTCTGCGATCGGGTTTCATGTCAGGTTTTCAACCGTGCCTGTGACGCCACTTTTCCAGACCCAGTTTCTGGGCATGGTGCGCAATGATCTCGGCTTCAAGCTGTTCGAGGCCGCGCTGGACGGGGCGCGGACGCTGATGTCCTTCTGGTGCGGGCAGGTGACCAGCACCATGAAGGCCGACGGCTCGCCGGTGAGCGATGCCGACCATGCGGCCGATGCCGCCGTGCGGCAATCGCTGAAGCGGCTCGGGGTTGACGCCTCGCTGGTCAGCGAAGAGGGCGTGACCGGACATGCGGCGGATACGGAAACGTTCCTGCTGCTCGACCCGCTCGACGGCACCAAGGACTTCCTCGAACATGGCCCGGAATTCTGTGTCTGCCTTGCCGCCATCCACCGTGGCAGGGCCGTCGCCGGGGCGATCGTCGCGCCGGCCCTGAAGCGGGCGTGGTTTGCCGGCGAGACCTGCTTTGCAGTCGCGCTCGACGGAGCGCTGGAGCCCGAGGGTGCGCCGCGCGTGCTGCACATCGCCGACCGCCCCCGCGCCGAAGCGCCGCAAGCGCTGATCAGCCGGCGCAATGGCGATGCCAGGTCGGAGGCGGCGCTGCGCCTGTGCGGCGTGTCGAGCATGAAGCCCGCCTCATCGGCGATCAAGTTCGGGCTTCTGGCCGAAGGCTTTGCCGACATCCATGTGCGCCATGGCCAGACCATGGCCTGGGACATCGCGGCTGGCGACGCCATTCTCACGGCTGCGGGCGGGCTTGTCCGCAATGTTGACGGCGCACCGCTGAGCTACGACAATGCCGATCAGGATTTCCGCAATCCGCCCTTCGTGGCCGTTTCGCGCGCCGACCTTTTGCCGACCGTGCTGAGTGCGGTTCAGCGCGTGAGCTGAAGCGACATCTCCGGCCATTTCTGGTCTGCCTTGCCGAGCAGTGCCGGGTTGTTCCGGACCACCTCGCGACCCTGCTCGGTGCGGAAGAGCAGCAGCCTGTCATCGAGGATCAGGAACAGTTCCGGCCGCGCACCGACGATCTGTCCGTTGGCGATGCCGATCGGGTCGTGGCCGCCAAAGCGTGGCAGGTAAGCATCGGGCGTTTGGAGGAAAGCTTCACGGTTGGCGCGGCTTGCGAAACGCCAGACGACGCCGTTGTGTTGCGCCTCGTGCTGGCTCAGGCCGCCCACGGCAGTTCCCGACGCGAAATAGGCCACCGGATCAAAGCCATCGATGGCGATGCCGGCGCTATCGTGCAGCGCCATGATCTCGCCCATCGCCGGCAAGGCTGGCAGGCCATAGGGCGTGCTGGCGCTGGCCTGCTGCGCCATCGGCAAAGCTGCCAGAGCGACGATCAGCACCCGCGAAAGAAGCCACAAGCGGTTCATCCGCCTTGCAAAGGTCGTCATCGCAGTTGATCTTTCTGGTGCATGATTCGGAAGCGCTCCGTCAGAGAGCGCCCTCAACAGGTCGGCACCGTAGGCATCGAGTGTATCCGGAACGTTGATTGCGCGTTTCGATGGGAGGGTTCGCTGCAATGAGGTTGCCAATGTGTTTACACTCCACTGCGTTTTTTCGTGCGCTGTGCCGGGCGAGGGCCACAGGTCTGGCCCTGCTGCTTCTGCTGGCCATGGCATTCGTGCCGGCCGGGCCGGCTCAGGCCCAGCAGACCGACGGCACTTTCAAACCCGATGAACTGGTCGGCTCGGGCCACAAGTTCTTCGGCAATGTCTCACGTGGACTGGCACTGGCGATCGAGGAGGCCGTGCGCCGCTGGGGCGAGCCGAACGGCTACATCCTTGGCCAGGAAGGCTCCGGTGCTTTCGTGGCCGGCCTGCGCTATGGCGAAGGCACGCTCTACACGCGCAATGCCGGTGATCGCCGCGTGTTCTGGCAGGGGCCATCGCTCGGTTTTGATTTCGGCGGTGACGGCGCCCGCACGATGATGCTGGTCTACAACATGCCGCGCACCGATTCGATCTTCCAGCGCTTTGGGGGCGTCGATGGCTCCTTGTATTTCATCGCCGGCTTCGGGTTCACGGCGCTGACGGCGGGCGATGGCGTGACCATCGTGCCGATCCGGACCGGTGTCGGTGCCCGGCTCGGCATCAACGTGAGCTATCTCAAGTTCACGCCGCAATCGACCTGGAATCCCTTCTGAGGCCGTCCGTCGGGCGGGGCTGAACCCCGACTGCCCAGCCAGGGTTGGAATGTGCGATTGCGGCGACCATCTGGCTATCTGGTGCGTGCCGTGGCATGGTTGCGAGGCGTCAGATCGTGGTGATCCATCGGATCAAGCATCCGAACACGGCATGATGAGCCTCACCGGGCGGAGTTGCACCGCCTGTGCTGACGATATGCTGCCGTGATGCCGGGGAATACCTGCCTTGATCGAAGCTGTGATGTTGGCCGCGCTGGGTTTTCTGGTCGCGACCGTGCTTTGGCTGATCATGCTGCCGGCCATCAGCCGCCGGGCGGAAAGGCTTGCGCGCCGCCGGGCGGAGTTGATGTTCCCGCTGTCCGTCGACGAGATTGCCGCCGAGCGTGACCATCTGCGTGCCGAGTTTGCGGTGCGCGAGCGTGAGCTTGAACGCCGGGTTGCCGAAAGCACGACCGCCCGGGCTCAGGCGCTGGTCGCCACTGGGCAGCGCGACATGCAGGTTTCCGAACTCAAGACCGTGCTTGGCGTGCGCGATGTCACCATCGTTGACCTCGACACGACGCTGGCCGCGACGCGCGCCGAACTGGCCGGGACCCAGACGCGGCTTGCCAGCGAGCAGGCCAGCCTCGCCGAAGCCCTCAATGACCTGTCCATTCGCGGACAAGCCCTCGCAGACCGCGACAAGGACGTTGCCCAGTTGCGTGTCGAGCGGACCGACCTTACAGCCGAACTGGCCCAGCGGACGCGCGATCTCGATGCCGCGACGCAGCGCGGAAACGGGCTTTCGGTGGAACTGGCCGCGACCAGTACCCGCCTTGCCAGCCTGGACATGGTCCATGAGGCACTCGAACGAGAGCATGACCGGCTGAGGCTGGCACTGGCCGGGAGCGAGACCGTGAGCGAGACCCGCGCGGCGCATGTCGCCGATCTCAAGGACCGGCTGGCCGAAACCACGGCGGCGCTGGCTACGGAGCAGGCTGCCCATGGCACCACGCGATCCACCTTCGAGCAGCGCGGTATCGAGCTTGTGGCCTTCGTGGCTGAACGTGACAGCCTCCGGCTTCGCCTCAAGGCCGCTGACGACAGCGCGGCGCGGCTTGAGCAGACGCTTCATGAATTGCACAGCGCGAAGACGACCATCGAGGCCAAGCTGGCGGCTGCCCGCAAGGAAGAGGACAAGACGAGGGTGCTGCTGCGCGACGGCGCGGCGGAGAAGGCGCGCCTGGAGGTCGAGTTTGCGAGCGCCCGGCGCGAACGTGACGCCCGGATCGAGGCCCTGACCAGCGATCTGGCCACGGCAAGGGCTGCCCTGACACAGGCCCGCTCCTCGCGCGCGACACTGACGCGCGAACTGGGCGACCTCAGACGCGATGCCGAGCGCGTCTCCGCGCGCCTTGCCGCCGAGAACAGCCAGTTGCGCGGCGAGATCATGAAGGTCGCCGACCAGTTCCTTGCTGCCCGTCAGAAGGCCGCGCCCCTGCCGGCAAACGAAGTCCTGCCTGCCAATGCTGCGCCAGCCTCCGAGCAGGTTGCCGGCCCGGCCCGGCCGCGCAGGACGGTCCGCGCCCGGTCCGCAAGGGCTGGGTCTGCCCCGCCCCTTCCGACCCGCGCCGCGGAATAGCGTCTCAACGGCTGATCAGGGCATCGATGCTCCCGATAAACTGGCCAAGCCCGCGTGCCAGCGATGGCGGCATGCGCGCCGCCATGTCGCTTGCCAAACCGGCGAACGGCTCGAAGCGGAAGACCACGGTCGAGCGCCCGGCAGGAATGGCAACGGCCCGGAACAGCACGTTTGCGCGCAGGACAGGCTCTGCCTTGCCATTGACATCGGCGCTCCACCAGCGCTGCCAGGCATCGTTGAGAACCAGAAAGCCGCAGGCCGGCGACTGGACCTCGACCACCACTTCGGTGTTGGCATAGCGCCGGATGCTGGCGCTGGCGGGCCCGGCTGTTGCCTCCTTCGGCGGTTCGCACGCGGCGGACTGCGCCGGATCCGGCAGCAGGACAGTGCGCGCCGGATCGAAGCCATCGGGCCATTTTCCGGTGGCGAGCAGCAGCCCGGTATCCACCGTGCGGGCCTCGGCCACTACCATGACGCGCGGCAGGGCGGCGCTGTTCTCGTAGATGTAGCCGTCCGCGGTGCGGGCGATCTGGCGCAGCGGTCCTGACGCGAGGCTTGCGGCAGTGAGGCTCCTGTCGACCTGTTCGAGCGGCACGCGGCTGGCGATGAAACGCAGGCCAAGCATGTTGGCCAGCATGGAATTGTAGCCCGGCATCAGCGACGAGAACCGGCGTTGATCGGGCAGGGCGATGTGGTCGCCGGCTCCCGTGGCGCGCGAATAGTCGCCCAGCCTCAGGGGGTTGTAGCCCAGAGTGTGATCAAGCCCATGGGTCATGCTGGCGTTGGGCCAGTGGAATTCGATGCCGACGAGTTCAATGCGGTCGCGCCGGTCGGGGGCGGCCGTGCGGGCAAGCCCCGTCTTCAGCAGCGCGATGGTTTCATTGGCGCTGTCAGGGCGCAGGACATCGTATTGCGCCGTCGGCAGGCCGGTGGACTCGCTCGGGCCGTTGCTGACCGCCAGATCGATACCGACCACCGAGGCGATGAACAGCGCCGCTGCCATGGGCGCTGCCACATGGGCGCGGTGCACGAACCAGAGCATGACGCCGCCCATCAGCAGCACGATGGCGCTGGCAAGCAGCGGAACGGCCGCCACGTCGAGGCGGCCGGCATGCACGGCCAGCGCGAGCGCGCCGCCAAGGCCCACGACGAGGGCCGCCAGCCCCGCGAGCCACTGCCAGAGCCGGGCAGGCCGCGCCACGCGTCCGGTCGCCAGCACATGCACGCAGTAGCCAGCCAGAATGGCGGCCAGCGCCCCGAAGTTGAACAGCGCATCTGCCGGGCGGCGATAGAAGGCAACGCCCGGCAGGAGGCCGTACAGAAGCTGGAACAGCGGCGTGTAGCGTCCAAGAGCATAGAGCAGCACCAGCACCGTGGCGATGCTGACCGCGCGGATGGCCGGATCCCAGGCACGGCCCCTCAGGATGCCGATAGCGGCAATCGCCAGAAGCGGCAGCGCGCCGATGTAGGCCACGCTCATGTTGCGCGCCAGGAAAAGGTCGACCGGGCCGAACACATCGTTCCAGCGCGGGCTCGGCTGGCCCCAAAAGTTCTCCAGCGGCCCTGCTGCGCCGAACAGGTTCGCCACCAGCAGCGTCAGCAGCGAGGCAGGGTGGAGGCTGCCCTTGCCCGCGCCCTCCAGATCGATCATCGGGCGGTTGGATTGCTCCGCCAGCATCAGGGTGAACAGGATCGGCAAGGCTGCCGTCATGATCGTGGCGAGCGCCATGGCACCGAGCGGCTTCAGGCTGTGCCGGATGGCCCTCAATGGTGCGCCCGATTGCAGCCAGGCTGCCAGGGTGAGGCCTGCCAGCGTGTAGACGCCAATCAGGGCCACCTGGTCACGGCCGAGCACCATAAGGCCTGCTGTGAAACCTGCGGCGAGGCCATAGCGCGCGCTGCCACGGGAGAGGGCACGCGCCATCAGCCACAGCGTGATGGCGAAATAGCTCAGGCTCATCACCTGCCCGATGTGCTGGATGCGCCAGGCTGCGGCAGCGCCGAAGGCGAAGACCAAAGCAGTGGTCACGGCCCCGGCAGGCCCCCAGTTGCGGTCGCGGAACAGCATGACAAGGGCCAGCGCTCCGGCGAGCAGGCTCGCCAGCACCACGGCATCTCCCACCAGTGGGCCGGGGCGCGGAAACAGCCAGGCTGCGATCAGGTGTGGCGGCGAGGCGATCAGCGATTGCGGGTCGGCAATCTGGGGGTGCCCGGCAAAGACGTGCGGGTTCCAGAACGGCGCCTCGCCCTTCGCCAGAGAACTGGCGAGGAACTGGAACTGCGGCTGGAAATGAGCCTTGGCATCCCAGGGGATCGTCAGCGCGCCGGACAGCCAGGCCCAGTTCAGCGCCGCCCAGAACAGCGCAACGAGGCCGATCACACCCCACAGACGCTGACGGGTCCAGAGCGCAGGTTCAGGCCCGGCCGGAGCTTCGGATGAAAGGTCGGGGGCTGTCTCAGGCGCGCTCATGCACGGGACCATAGACGATGCAGACCGGGTGCGTCCTCACTGCGCAGCCGATGTTCCCACAGCAATCGCGCGGCTGCGTCCGCTCAATCGCTGGGGGCGGCGCGCGTCATCAGCACGTCCATGTCGATGTAATGGCCTGCGCGATCGCGCTTGGATTCCAGATACTGGACATTGTGCTTGTTGGGCCGACCCAGGACCCGGCGGCTGGCCTGCACCTCAAGGCCAGCATGCTTGATCGCGCCGATCTTGACCGGGTTGTTGGTCATGGCCACCACGCGGCGCACGCCAAGCGGCTTCAGCATCTCGGCGGCGAAATCGAAGCGGCGCTGGTCGAGATCGAAGCCCAGCACTTCGTCGGCGTCATAGGTGTCCCAGCCTTCGGACTGGAGGCGATAGGCGCGCATCTTGTTGGACAGGCCATTTCCGCGTCCTTCCTGATCGAGATAGAGCAGGATGCCGCCCTCGTTCTCGGCCATCCAGCGCACGGTATCGCGCAACTGGTCGCCGCAATCGCACTTCAGCGAGCCAAACAGGTCGCCGGTCAGGCAGGCGGAGTGAATCCGCACGTGGACGGGCTCATCAAGGTTGAGTTCACCGACAACGATGGCGACCTGATCGCGCAGCCCCTCTCCGCCGCGGAACACCACGAACTCGGTGCGCGGGGCATCTTCGAGCGGCACAGGCGCACGGCCGACGATGCTCAGTTCCTCGACCTGCGTCTTGCGGAAACTGTTGATGGCGGTGACTGCGACGCGCACCAGCGGTTCGTCGGCAATGGCGTCGGGATCGACCGGCACGATGACGAGGGCCGGAATGATCAGCGACAACGCGGTCAGTTCGAGCGCGCTGATGTCGATCGCGGTGGCCGGGGCAACCGGAGCATCGAGCCTGCCATCGACCTTGAGCACAAGCTGTTCGATGCGGGCCATGTCGATGGTCGGCAGCGCCACGACGCCGGGAACCTTGCGGTTGGCAGCACCGAGACGGCGCAGGCGGGCGGCGGGCAGCGCAAGCCGGGCATTGCCGGCGGCAAAGGTGTTCAGGGTCTCGACGAAGCCCGCATCGAGCAGCTCGGCAGAGACAATCAGAGCAGCGCCCTCGCCACCCATCAGCAGCACCGGGCGGCCTGCACGCATCTCAGACATGGCACGGTCGACCGTCAGGAGATCCTGGCCACGGTCAAGACCGAGCACCGAACGCTTCTTCACGCTCATAAAAACACCATTCTTCCTGATCAAAAGGGCCGGATATGGCCATATGCAATTTTACGTAGTTTGTCATCCAGAGGTTGCAGCCAAACATTTGTCGCTTGAACCTTGCATGAACGTTTGCGAACTTCTGTTAAGGATCGATGACATGGCCCCTTCTTGCCAAGCGCATGAAAGCCTGTCCGAGGAGAACGCCATGGATGCCCACAAGGAACCGCTCGTTTACAGTGCCGCTGCACGGCATTTTCACTGGATCACCGCGGGCTTCGTGGTTGTCATGGCACCTGTCGGCGTGATCATGGCCGAGCGCGGCGAGCAGAACATCTGGGACGGCACGACCAACGCGCTCTATTCGGGCCACAAGTTGGCCGGCTTCATCCTGCTCTTCATTCTTGCGGCCCGGCTGGGCTACCGCCTGATCAAGGGGGCTCCCGCCGATGAGCCGACACTCGAGCCATGGCAGAAGACCGTCGCGCATATCACCCACTGGGCGATCTATGCCCTGCTGTTTGCCTTGGTTTTCAGTGGCTGGATCGGGATTTCGCTTTATCCCGCGCTCGACATTTTCGGGTTGTTCTCGCTGCCGGGTCTCGTCGCTCCCAATCAGGCGGCGGCGGCGCAGGCGCTGTTCGCCCACAAGATCTTCGGATTTGCCCTGGCTGGGCTGGTGGCGATGCACATCGCCGCGTCGCTGTTCCACCATTTCGTGCGCAAGGACGGCGTGCTCCGGCGCATGCTGCCCAGGAAGCCCTGAGGCCTCATTTTCTGGCTATATCGGCGTGGCAAACAGGTCGAGATGGCCGACGAGGCCTTGCCGGACCCCGCGCTTGGCCTCCAGCCAGCTGGCAATGTCGGCTTCGCCAACCTTGCCGGTCTCGCGCACGGCCGCGGCGATGCCAAGGGTGAGCGCATCGACAAGGCCGGCATCGGCGCCGGTCATCAGCCAGGGGCTGTCGGCGGTCTCGGCGCGATAGCCGGAGGCCGCAAATGCTCCCGACATGGCGCGGCATGCATCCGGCCCGGCGGCAGGCCCGAAGCCCTTGTCGGAATGCTGGTGGCCGTGAAACGCCGCGACCATGGCGGCGTCCGCTGCGTGAGGTGGTTGCCATACCTCGCGCCCGTCATAGGTCAGCACCGTATAGAGCGGCAGCCTGCGGGCAGCGAGGGCGCCGACGAAACGATCGATCCAGCTTGGCGACACCAGATCAAACAGGGCGGCGGCTGTGACGAGATCGGGCTGCCAGTCGAGCACCTTCTCAAGATCGGTATTGAGATCGGCGCGGCGGAAATCGACCATCAGGCGCTTGCCATCCTTGACCAGCAGCAGTTCCTCGCCAGCCTCACTGGCCTCATCGGCCCACGCGGCAAGACGCGTGCGGGCTGCAGCCAGCAGCAGCGGGTCGTAGTCAACCAGCGTCCAGTGCTGGCTGTCGCCAAACAGCCGCCATGTGCCACGCAGGTTCGAGCCCGCCCCGCAGCCGAGGTCCATGATGCTGATGTGATCGGGCGTGCCGAACCAGTCCGCCACGCGGGCGGCGAGGACTTGGTTGACCGAGCGGTGATCGACGGGCTCGCGCAGGGCAAGCCATTGTGCTGAGAAACTCATGTCAGATCATCCTCATGGTCTGATGCCCTTGCACACATCGGCGATGATGCGGGCCGTGTCGGTCCAGCGCGGCAGGGTTGCCGCCGCAGCCCAGGCGGCATCGGCATGGCGCAGCCGCGCTCCGGCATCGCCGATCAGATAGGCCAGCGCTCCGGCCAGTGCGCCGGCATCGCCCGGCTCGACCTTCTGCGCGGCACTGTCTGGCAGTTGCGCTGCGCCAGAGCCGGACAGCGTGGTGACGATGGGCAACCCGCGCGCCAGTGCCTCGGTCAGCGCCATGCCATAGCCTTCGTAATGCGAGGCCATGACAAAGATATCGCTTTGGCGATAGTGCGCATCGACCTCGGTGTCGGTGAGCGCGCCGTGCAGCGTGACATGGCCATCAAGGCCCTTGGCTGCGATCAGGGCACGAAGAATGGTGCCGTAGCCCGTGCCGCCATGTTCCGCGCCAATGATGGTCAGGTGCCAAGGCAGCATCGGGATCGCGGCCAGTGCCTCGACCAAGACATCGTAGCCCTTGCGCGGCGACAGCGAGCCGACGGCCAGCAGGCGCACGGGCTGGCCGAAGCGCCGCTCGCTGGCGCGCTCCGCCGGCTCGACGCCCGGCTCGGCCACAGTAATCCGGCCAGCCGGAACACCGAATTGGGCGATCAGGATGTCGCGTGTCGCGGTGCTGGTCACGATCACCGCGCTGGCATAGCCAAGGGCCGCCGTCTCCAGCCGGATCAGGTCGGCAGCGCGGGCCGGATCAAGTCCGGTCTCAAGGCCAAGCGGGTGATGGCACAAAGCGACGACCCGGCCCGCCAGCCCTGCTGCAAACCCGGTCGGAAATGCGCCATAGGCCAGCCCGTCGATCAGGACGGGCGTGCGCCAGTCCTGTTCGAGCAGCAACCGGCTGGTCTCGGCAAGGTCCACCTCGGAAGGCGACGGAAACGAGCCGGGCAAGGGCACATGCACGGCCTCGACGCCGAACTCCGGCAGCAGCCTGAGCACATGCCGGTCATACGCATAGCCCCCCGTCGGGCGGGTTATGTCCCCGGGGATGGCGAAGGCCACCGATGTCATGCGAGCGGGCCTTCATAGGCGGCGCGAGCGAGATCGGTTTCGTGGAGCGTGACGCGGATGCGGCTCAGCCCCTTGCCATCCTCGCCCAGCGCGCCGGCCTTTGCGGCCTTCGCGATCTCGTCGAAGATGTGTTTGGCGAGAAACTCGGTGGTGGTGAGGATGCCCTTGAAGGCGGGAACCTCGTCGAGATTCTGATACTTCAGCGGCTTCAGGGTCTCGGCCAGAACGTCGAGCGCCGCTCCGATGTCGACCACGACATTGTGCCGGGTCATCGTCTCGCGGAAGAAGGCCACATCGACCACAAAGGTCGCGCCGTGCATGTTCTGTGCGGGACCAAAGAACGGGTCCGGCAGCGAATGGCCGATCATGATGCGGTCACGGACTTCGACGGAGAACATGCGGTGTTTCCTTGTCAGGTGGGCTGGGGATGGTTGGGTTTCAGTAGGTCAGGACTGCGGTGAGGTGCGGTGAGCCGGGCGCGAACAGCGCCGGCAGGCGCTCCGGGGCCTCGGTGAAGGGAATGTCGGCGCTGATCAGCGCATCCAGCCGGTCATCGGCCAGCAATGCCAGCGCCTTGGCCATGCGGCGGGCATAGTCCCAGCGAGGACGGCGCGCGGTGGCGACATGGCCGACCTGGGACGAGACGAGCCTGAGGCGGCGCGAATGGAAGGCTCCGCCCAGTGCAACCGGCGTATCGCCCGCGCCATGCCAGCTCAATTCGACGACGGTGCCCTCGAAGCCGGCGAGCGAGATGGCCTTGTTGAGGCCGGCCGCGCTGGCGGATGTGTGGATGACGACATCGCAATCGCTGACGCCTTCACCATTGCTGCTGAAGCGGCAACCGAGCGAGGCGGCAATGCCGGCGCGCCTGGTATCGATGTCGATGATCGTGACATCCGCACCGGGCAGCCTTGCGGCCAGCGAGGCCACCAGCAGCCCGACAACGCCGGCCCCGACCACGGCGATGCGGTCGCCCGGCCCTGCGCCGGCATCCCACAGAGCGTTCAGCGCGGTTTCGGCATTTGCGGCCAGCACGGCACGGCGCGGCGGCAGGCTCGCAGGCAGCAATGTCAGCTGTTCCGGCGGCAGCGCGAAATGGGCCTGATGCGGATGCAGCGCGAAGACATGTCGCCCAACCATCATCTCCGGGCCGGCCTCGACGATGCCGACGGCGCAGTAGCCGTACTTCACGGGGAACGGGAAAGCGCCCGCCATGTTGGGGCCCCTCATCCGCTCGCTTTCCGAGGCTGGCACGCGGCCCTCGAAGACCAGCCGTTCGGTGCCGCGGCTGATGCCGCTGAACAGGGTCCGCACCAGCGCCTCGCCGGGTCGCGCCTCGATCGTCAGCTCATTCAGGGCGCATTCACGCAGTGCCACATACCACAGGGCGCGGGTCGTGATCGGGCCGGTTCGCATGTCTGTCGTCAAGGGATTCGTCCAAAGCGCCTGAGTGCCCTATGTGGGGCAGAGCCGGTCCGAGGTCCACCTCCGAGATCCACCTCCGATGTCCGGCCAAGACATCTGTCCGCCAGATCCGTTGCCCGCCAGACCCCGCCCGTTTCAAGTTGCCCTTGCCACGCCATCCATGAGCCCCAGATGAACCAGCGTCCCGAACCGTGCAATTTTGCGGCCGAGGCCAGTCAGCCTGCGCCTGAACGGGCTGATGGCCTGACGCCTGCGGGTCTTCAGAGCCGGGCCCTGATGACACGGCGGCGGCTGACCGTGCTGGTGCTGAACGTCACGCCCTTCGTTGCGCTGATGTGGGGGCTGTCGATCGTGCTCGCCGCCGGCGGCTGGACGGTGATCGACGTGGTGATTTTCGTTGCCTTTGCCTTCGGCGCTCCGTGGACCGTGCTGGGCTTCTGGAATGCGGTGATCGGCCTGTGGCTTCTGCACGGTGTTGGCGATGGCGTGGAGCGGGTTGCACCCTTCGCTGCGGCGGGGCATTCCCATGATCCGGTCACCGTGCGCACCGCCATCTTCATGACCTTGCGCAACGAGGATCCGGGCCGCGCCATCTTCCGGCTCAAGACCGTCAAGCAGAGTGTCGACGCGACCGGGTTCGGCGCGGCCTATGACTACTTCCTCCTCTCGGACAGCAATGACGAGACCGTGGCCGCCCGCGAGGAGATGCTGGCGGCCGAGTGGGCGCGCGAGGTCGGCGATCCATCCCGCGTGGTCTATCGCCGCCGCACCGACAACACCGGCTACAAGGCTGGCAACGTGCGCGATTTCTGCGAGCGCTGGGGGGATCGCTACGAGCTGATGCTGCCGCTCGATGCCGACTCGCTGATGTCCGGCGAAACGATCGTCGCCTACACCCGCATGATGCAGGCGTACCCGAAGCTGGGCATCCTGCAAAGCCTCGTGGTCGGCATGCCGTCGCAGTCGGCCTTCGCCCGCATCTTCCAGTTCGGCATGCGCCAGGGCATGCGCTCCTACACGATGGGGCAGGCCTGGTGGGTGGGTGATTGCGGCCCTTTCTGGGGTCACAACGCCTTCGTGCGCATCGCCCCGTTCCGCGATGCCTGCCATCTGCCCGTGCTGCCGGGCGGCCCGCCGCTTGGCGGGCATGTGATGAGCCACGATCAGGTCGAGGCGACGCTGATGCGCCGGGCCGGCTTCGAGGTGCGTGTGCACCCCGAGGAAGGCGGCTCATGGGAAGAGAACCCGCCGACCATGCTCGAATTCGCCAAGCGCGACCTGCGCTGGTGCCTCGGCAACCTGCAATACATCAAGCTGCTGGACATTCCGGGCCTCAAGCTGATGAGCCGTTTCCAGCTTGTCTGGGCCATCCTGATGTTCGTGGGCCTGCCCGCGTGGACGCTGATGATTGCGCTGCTGCCGTTCAAGGTGCTGGAGGATCAGGGTCTGGCCTTCTATCCGTCCGGGCTGGCTGCGGGGCTCTATGTTCTGTTCTTCGTGATGTATCTTTCGCCGAAGTTTGCCGGCGCTGCCGATATCTTGCTAACAAAGGGTGGCACGGCGCGCTGGGGCGGGACAGGCAGATTCCTGCTGTCCGCCGCTATCGAGTTGGTGTTCTCCTTCCTGCAAGGGGCGGTCTCGACCTTCCGCACCACGATCTTCATGATCGGGCTTGCATTCGGCAAATCGACCATCGGCTGGAACGGGCAGTCGCGCGATGCTCAGGCGCTGTCGCTCAGGACAGCCTTGCAAGGGCTCTGGCCGCATCTGCTGTTCGGCATCTACGTGATCGGCGCGCTCTGGGTGCTGTCGCCCAAGGTGATGTGGTGGGCCATGCCGCTGCTGGCCGGCTATGTGCTTGCGGTGCCGTTTGCCATGCTCACCGCCGCGCCGGCGCTGGGGCGCTGGTTCCAGCGCAAGGGGCTGTGCGCGATCCCTGAGGATGTGGCACCCCCGCCAGAGGTCGAGACCGTTCTGAAGGCGTCGCGGTCATGAGCCCTCTCGTGAACGCGCGCGTGGCCTTGCCGAAGGGCACCGCGCTGTCGCTGCGCCGCTCCTTGCGCGTCTATCACGGCGACAAGAGCCGGCAGCCGGCCATGGATGCGCTCTATGGCCGCTTCGTGCGGCCGGGCGAACTGGCCTTCGACATCGGCAGCCATGTCGGTGACCGGGTCTCGTCGTTCCGCCGGCTCGGCGCGCGCGTGGTGGCGCTTGAACCCCAGCCGGGATGCGCCCGTGCGCTCAGACTGATTCATGGCCGCGATGGCATGGTCACGCTGGTCGAGGCTGCCTGCGGATCTGCCGCCGGCACAGTCGAGATGAAGATCAACTCCGCCAATCCCACGGTTTCCACGGCTTCGGACGCATTCGTGGTGGCTGCCAGCGGTGCGGAAGGCTGGGCTGACCAGGTCTGGGACCACACGGTCACCGTGCCCTGCGTGACGCTGGACGGCCTGATCGCGGCCCATGGCGAACCGGCCTTCGTCAAGGTCGATGTTGAGGGCTTCGAGCACGCGGTGCTGGCCGGCCTGTCTCGGCCGGTGAAAGCCCTGTCCTTCGAGTTCACGACGATCCAGCGCGATGTCGCCGATGCGTGCATCCGCCGCCTCGGCGAGATCGGAAACTACCGCTTCAACATCGCGCTCGGCGAGAGCCAGGTGCTGGCCTTCAAGGAGGCCATCAGCGCGGACGCGATGATCGCACACATCGCGGCCTTGCCGCACGAGGCGAACTCGGGTGATGTCTATGCGGTGTTGCAGGGATAGGTCGCATCCGTTGTCTCATCCTTCGAGGCGCTCAGGATGAGGTGGCGGATCCGGGATCATGATCCACGAGTTTGAATGTCAACAATCCTCATGGTGAGCCTGTCGAACCATGAGTTCCAGTTCGTGCATGAAAGAGGCCGTCTCCATGTTCCGCATCTCCGCCACCCTTGCTGCCATGGCTTTCAGCGCGACCGCGTTCGCGGCGTCGCTCGATGCGGTGCCGGTGACCGTCACCAACGAATCGGAGCCGGTGCTGTGCGCCGAGAAGGACAACATCACGATCAAGGTGACCTCGCCCGAGGTGCGGCGCTTCCGGATCGAGGCGGCGCATCCGCCCTATATCGGCGGTCTGGTCAAGGACAACTGGGAGGCCGACTGGACAGCCTGCGACATGACGGGCGATCCGTCGTTCACCGCGCCGGTACCGCCGCGCCGGGTCACGTTCTACGAAAGCATCGAATACTGGCTGGTGGGCTACACCTTCCCGACCTTCTGGCGGCCTGCCGATACCACGTTCCGCGTCGGTGACCGGGTCGAGAAGGGGCTGCATCTGGTCCAGCTCTGGAAGCTCGGCAAGGACAAGTCCTATGAGGTGCTGGTGGTCTATCCGCAGGATGGCTACTGGCGGGCCCGCCCCATGCCGCCGGCGCACCTGAGCTTCAATGCCTACGGCTCGTCGTTCCTGTTCGGCCCCGTGGAGCAGGAGGGCCGCCCGGTGGTGAACATCAAGGAGATCGAGTTCGACCCCAAGACGCTCGAGTTCAAGATGGCCTTCAAGGACGGCTCCAACGGCTCGCTGAAGCTTGAGAGCGTTGACGAGAACCGGATGATCCTCGATGTGGTGCTCGACAGGCCGGTGGGTGGCGGCAAGGCCTTCGCCGCACTGCGCTCGATGTATGTCACTGACTTCAACAACGACGTGTCACGCATCGCCGTGCGCGAACCCGGCGCAAGGCGCTGGCGCGAGGAGCACATCCTCGATTTCCAGAAGGCGCAGGGCACCGATGTCTGGATGGGCCGGCTGACCCATTCCCAGCACAACACCTCCTCGCCCGACCATGTCTTCAAGGGCTTCAGCAAGGATCCGAAGCGGCCGGAGCCGGCAGCGGCGCGCAAGCCCTGAGCCGAGCCTACTGCATGCCCCGTCTTCCGCACCCGCTGCTGGCCGCCGACATCGGAGGCACCCATTGCCGGATCGCCATTGTCGATGCGCCGGGTGCCGCGCCGCGCACGGTCATGCGCCTGTCGACGAAGGATGAACCAAGCTGCGAGGCAGCGCTGGCGCGGGCCATCACCGGTGCCGGCACAGTGCCGCGCTCGGCCATTCTGGCCGTGGCCGGCCCGGTCATCGGGCTTGGCGCAGAACTGACCAATGCCGGCTGGACCCTTGATGGCCCCTCGCTGATGGCGGCGCTGGGGCTGGAGCAGGGCTTGCTGCTCAACGACTTCGAAGCGCTGGCCTGCTGCCTGCCGGTGCTCGGCGCTGCAGATCTGACGGCCATCGGCGATGGCGTTGCAGACCCGGCGGCCGATGGCGCGCGTCTCGTGCTCGGGCCCGGAACCGGATTTGGCGCTGCCGCGCTGGTAGGCCGCGCCGGCCGCTACACCATCGTGCCGACCGAGGCTGGCCACATGGAGCTTGGCCCCGCCCTGCCGGACGAGATGGCATTGTGGCCGCTGCTGGAGCGTGTGCATGGACGCGTCACGGTGGAAAGCGTGCTCTCGGGGGCAGGTCTCGCCCGGCTCGATCTGGCGTTGCGGCATCTTGCCGGCGCGGACCTGACCTGGCGCGATGCCGCCGGGATTGCGGCAGCCGCCTTTGCCGGCAAGGCCACGGCGCTTGCGGCGGTCAGGCTGTTCGGGCGGCTGCTCGGGCGTGTCGCCGGCGATCTGGCATTGGCACTGAAGGCAACAGGCGGCGTCTTCCTCGCAGGCGGCATCACGCCGAAGCTGCTGCCGTTGTTCGACCATGGCGAGGTCCGCACCGCTTTTGCCACCAAACCACCAATGCAGGCGCTGATGGCCGATGTGCGGCTGAGCGTGGTGACAGGCCCTGACCCGGCCGAGCGGGGGCTTGCGCTGGTGGCGCTCGACCCTGCGGCCTTCGGGCTTGAAACCCGGCTCTGGGCCTGAGACAACAAGAGAAACAGGGGAAGATACCATGCGTCTTGCGGGAAAGGTCGCGCTGGTCACCGGCGCCGGGCAGGGCTTCGGACAAGGCATCGCCGAGACCTTTGCCCGCGAAGGCGCGCGGGTGGCGGTGGTCGATCTTGACCTCGACAAGGCCCGCGCCGTGGCGAAAGGCATCGGCCGCCGCGCCTTCGCGATCAGGGCCGATGTCTCGAAGGCGCGCGATGTCACGCGGGCGGTGCAGGCGACGCTGAAGCGCTTCGGCGACCTTGAGCTGATCGTCAACAATGCCGGCGTGACGCATCGCAACAAGCCGATGCTGGATGTGACCGAGGCTGAGTTCGACCGGGTCTTCGCGGTCAACGTCAAGTCAATCTTCCTGATGGCGCAGGCTGCGGTCCCGCATCTGCGCCAGCGCGGCGGCGGCGTCATCTGCAACATCGGTTCGACCGCCGGCATCCGGCCAAGGCCTGGCCTGACCTGGTACAATGCCAGCAAGGGCGCGGTGAATCTCGTCTCGAAATCCATGGCGGTGGAGCTGGCCCCGGACAGGATCAGGGTCGTGGCCATCGCCCCGGTGGCCGGCGAGACGCCGCTGCTGGCGACATTCATGGGCGAGGACACCCCGGAAAAGCGCGCGGCTTTCCGGGCCAGCATCCCGATCGGACGGCTTTCGACGCCTCAGGACATTGCCAATGCCTGCCTGTTCGTCTGCTCCGACGAGGCGGCCATGGTCACCGGTGCCGTGCTGGAGGTCGATGGTGGGCGCTGCATCTGAGCGCTCCGTGTCAGGGCGGGGTCAGGACCAGCGTGTCGAGCAGTCCGATGCCGCCGGTGGGGCCGAGGCCGCGCCGTGCGATCGTGATCGGGGCCTCGTCTGCGGGGATGTCGATCAGATGCCAGCCCGCTGTCTCGCCATGGCCGCGCAGGCTCATCGAGCAGCAGGCTACGCCGACGACCGGCACGCGGGACTGCGGGCCGGAAAGCCAGGCCAGCGAGGTGCGGTGGTTGTGCCCGTGGATCACGAGATCCGCTCCGGCAGCGGCCAGCATGGCCTCGAACTGGCTTGCATCCTTCAGCTCGCGCCCGCGCTTGGCGCCGCCGACATGGGGCGGATGGTGGATCAGCACGACGCGCTTCAGTCCGCGCTTGCCGGCGTAGTGCAGCAGCATCTCCGCCTTGTCGGTCTGCTCCTGCCCGAGCCGGCCCCAGGCCATCAGGGGGCCGGTGGGCACAGCCGATGACAGGCCGATCAGCGCCACATGCCCGCGCACCTTGAGCCACGGAAAGCCCTCAGCGGCCTCGTCGCTACGGCACCATGGCTCCATGGCCACGCCGAGGGCGGCGAGGCTGGATGGCACATAGGCATCGTGATTGCCGGGCACGAAGCTGACATGGTCATGGCTGCCGAGCTTTTCCATGAAGGCCACGGCGCGGGGAAACTCGGAGGGCAGGCCGATATGGGCCAGATCGCCGGTGCAGGCCACATGGTCGGGCTTCTGTGCCGCGATGTCGGCCAGCATGCGTTCGAGAAGGGCCATGTCGTGGACGTGGCGGCGCGACCGCAGCCAGTTGGCATAGCCGGTGGCGCGTTTGCCCATGAGCTCGCGAAGCCGTGGCCGCGGCAGCGGATTGAGATGCGGATCAGACAGGTGGGCGAGCGCAAAACCCAAAACGTGACCCCGGCTGGACAGATGGCTGGGCGGCAACGGAAAAAGCCCCGGAACGATCCGGGGCTTGGCCTTTCAGGCGCTGCACGTCAAGGTGCGGCGCGCGATGTGGCGCGTGTCAGCGAGCGTTGTCGGGCATCAGCTGGGACACGACCGTCGGATCGGTCATGGTCAGGGCCGGCTGCCAGACATAGGCCTTGGGAGCGGTGAACAGCGAAATGATCGAGGCGAGAAACATCGGAGGCGGTCCTTGTGGTGAGCAGAAGACCCTTGCCGCCTGCTTCGACGTGGTGTCTATGCCATATTTATGGTGCAATAATGGCATGCAAAATCCGAAACAGGTCTCTGATATGCGTTTTTCGCATGGCTTGCCCCGCTCGCCTCGACGTCTCGGAGGTGCATGATGCAGCGTGGGCTGCAATGGCTGGCGCATCGCTGGTTCCTGATGACACGCGCGGTGACCCTCGGCGTCCGCGCCGTGGTGCTGGATTCCGACGGGCAGGTGCTGCTGGTCAAGCACACCTATACCCCTGGCTGGCATCTGCCGGGCGGCGGTGTCGAGGTCGGCGAGACAGTGCATGTGGCGCTCGGCAAGGAACTGGCCGAGGAAGCGGGTGTGACACTCCAAGGAACCTCGATCCTTCACGGCGTGTTCTTCAACGCGCGCATCAGCCGCCGTGACCACGTGGCCGTGTTCGTGGTGCGTGATTTTGACTGGTCCGGCCCGCCCGAGCCAAACCGCGAGATCAGCGCCGCCCGGTTCTTCCCACTCGCTGGCCTGCCTCAGGATACGACCGAGGCGACACGGCGTCGCCTTGCCGAAGTGCTGGACGATGCCCCCGTGAGCGCGACATGGTAATGTCACCGCGCGGCATGGCACCTTTTCGGCCAGGCCTGGTTGCGCTACGGCATCCGGCCTGCCGCAGCGCGTCTGCAAGCAGCATCCTGCCATGAGTTCCGTCGCCTTCACCCTTCGCTCCGAATCCGCGCTTGACGACGAAGCCATCGAGCGGCTGCACGAGCGCGCCTTCGGTCCGGGCCGCTACGCCCGCACGGCCTTTCGCCTGAGGGAGGGGCATGGACCGGAGACTGCCGGCCAGCCATCCCGCTTCAGTTTCTCGGCCCATGTCGGGACACTCCTGGTGGGGTCGGTCCGGCAGTCACCGATCACCGCAGGCGCCGTGCCGGCCCTGATGCTGGGTCCGCTTACGGTCGATCCGTCCTTCGAGGGCGTGGGCATTGGCGCTGCGCTGATGCGGCGTGCGCTCGGTGCAGCGCAGGAAGCCGGCGAGACGCTGGTGTTGCTGGTTGGCGACGAGCCATATTACCGGCGGTTCGGCTTTATGGTCATTCCGGAAGGCCAACTCATCCTGCCGGGCCCGGTCAATCCCAAGCGCTTTCTTGGGCTGGAACTGGCCGACGGAGTGCTGGCGCGCGCGCGCGGCCCGGTGCGGGCGCGGCAGGACAATCAGCCCTGATCAGGCTTGAGCCCTGCGCCGCCAACTGCGCGTGCCGCCTTCCCCGAGCCATCCGGCAATCAGCGCGCCCAGGATCAACGCCAGTCCGCCCAGCCCAAGAAACAGCGGTGAGAGTGACACTCCGCGGATGATGCCGGAATCGGTGATCCTCAGGCCGATCCAGTCACCGCCAGCCAGGCGCGTGCCCGAGCGAACCGGCACGATCCGCGGCAGATCGACATCCGATCCCGCCTCGCGGCCGATGCGGCGCGAGGAGCCGCTGACGCTTTCTGCCACGGCGCGAAGGCGTGCCGGGTCGCTGAGCACTTCGGTGAACTCGCGCGGGTTGTCGCTGCCGACGCTGACGAAGGCGACGAGTTGGTCCGATTGCAGCCGGTGCAGCCCCAGTTCCGTGGCCTGAAGACGGGCGCTGAACAGGCCCGGTCTGTCGAGAGCCAGCGGCAGGGAGCGGGCCGCGCCTGACGGGCTGGTGATGGTCACCGCGCCGGGATTGTCGCCAAGGGTCTGGCGCTCGATCTCGACCGTGCGGCCGCGTGTGGCCGCGCGCAGGGCTTCCTCTTCAAGGCTGGGCTCCTTCATCAGCCAATGGCTGAGCCGGCGCAGCAGGTCGATGTGCGGGCCGCCTTCGCGGTAGCCGCGCGCCCAGAGCCAGGCATGGTCGGACAGGAACAGGCCGACACGTCCCTTGCCCTCGCGCGAAGTGATCAGCAGCGGCCGATCACCGGGGCCGGACATCACCACGTCGCCTTCGCTGGCGCGGGCCGAGATCAGGCGCAGCCATTCGCCCCAGCGCGGTGGATCGACCTCCGAGCCGGCGAGGTCGCGGGTCACTGGGTGGCGCTTGCCGCGATCCGTGATGCGGGCCTTGTAGGCTTCCTCGATGGTGCGGCCGTCGGGTTGCGCCGGCAGCACCGCAGCCAGAGGGGTGCGCGACAGCGTGGTGCCGGTTCCGGAGAATTCGGGGCCGGCCGCCACCATCAGCGCACCGCCCTCGCGGACATAGCGCACGATGTTCTCGAAGTAGACCATCGGCAGGATCGTCGTGTTGGCATAACGATCGAAGATGATCAGGTCGAATTCCTTGATCTTGGTCTGGAACAGGTCGCGCACCGGGAAGGCGATCAGCGACAATTCGTTGATCGGGGTGCCATCCTGTTTCTCGGGCGGGCGCAGGATGGTGAAGTGCACAAGATCGATGTTCGCGTCCGATTTCAGCAGGTTGCGCCAGGTCCGTTCGCCGGCATGGGGCTCTCCCGAGACCAGCAGCACCCGCAGCTTGTCGCGTACGCCCTCGATGGTGACCACGGCGCGGTTGTTGGCGGTGGTCAATTCGTTGGACAGCGCGTCCGCCTCGATCTCGATCAGGTTCGGGCCGCCGCGATCGACGCGCACCGAAAGCTCCAGCGGCTCGCCGGTGCGGATGGCGCGTTCGATCAGCACCTCGCCATCTCGGCGCACCGTCAGCCGGCCGGTGCCCGTGCCGTTCTTCTCGTCGACCTTGAGGCGGATGTTGACCGTCTTGCCGACGATGCCAAAGCGCGGCGTGTCGATCAGCGTGACGCGGCGGTCGATCTCGGCGTCGCGCCCGGTGACGAGCGCATGCAGCGGGGCTTTCAGGCCCAGCGCCTGTGCCGCTGCCGGCATGTCGTGGACGATGCCATCGGTGATGAACAGTGCACCAGCCACGCGCTCGGCAGGAACATCGGCCAGGGTGGCGTTGAGCGCCTCGAACAGGCGCGTGCCATCATTGGCGCCATCGCCATCTCCGACCTCGACGAAGCGCGGCTCGATCTGGGGGATGCTGGCCAGTTGCCGCTCCAGCATGGCGCGCGCGCGGGCCGTCTGCTCGGCGCGGTCTGACAGGCGGTTGGAGCCTGAGCGGTCGATGACCACGGCCACCACGTCCTTTCCAGGCTCGCGCGCCTCGCGCACCAGCGACGGGTCGCCGAGCGCGAACAGCAGGGCCAGCAGCGCAAAGGCGCGCAGCACCCCGCGTCCCCGCTGGAGGGCGAGCGCGGCGCCGGCGGCGACCAGCACCAGCAGCGCGAGGCCGGCCAGCAGCCAGACGGGCACGAGGGGGGCGAAGCTGAGCGAATACATCGGCTATTGCCCCAATCGTTCGAGCAGGGCCGGCACATGCACCTGATCGGCCTTGTAGTTGCCAGTCAGGGCATACATCACAAGGTTGATGCCGCCGCGCAGCGACATCTCGCGCAGGCGCGGGCTCGATCCCTGCAGCGGGAACAGCGGTCCACCCCGGCGATCCGTGGCCCAGGCCGCGGCGAGGTCATTCGAGGTGATCACGATCGGGGAGACACCGTCGGCGGCGCGCGCCGGGCCGCGACCATCGGGCCCCGGCGGCGGCAACACCTCGACCCAGGTCTGCCCCCGATCATAGCGACCGGGAAAACCGTCGATCAGGTAGAAGGTCTTGGTCAGCACATGGTCGCGAGGGACCGGCTCAAGCTCCGGAACGTCGACAATCGAAAGCATCTGCTTGAGGTGGTCTGCCTCGGGCGTGGCGCGTCCGCTGCGCTGGGCATCGGCATCGCGCGTGTCGAAGATGACGAAGCCGCCGCCCTTCATGAAGGCATCAAGCCGGCGCATGGTTTCTGCGCCGGGCAGCGGCCTGCCAGCCACGATGGGCCAGTAGAGGATCGGGAACAGGCCAAGCTCGTCGCGCGAGGGATCGACGCCCACCGGCTCGCCCGGCTCAAGCGCCGTGCGGGTGGAGAGCGCCAGTGTCAGGCCTTCGAGCCCGGCCTTGCTGGTGTCGTCGACGCGGCGGTCGCCCGTCAGCACGAAGGCGAGGCGGGTCGTCGCCGCCGCCGCCACCTGCTCGCGCGGGACCGGCACGGCGTTGCCTTGAGCCGCTTCGGGCGGTGCCGCCTGCGCCTGAGCCGGGGCCTGGTGCCTGGGGCGGGGTCTGGGCTTTGGCCGGGCCGGCGTAAAGGCCGGCAGCCCCTGATGCCAGCACCGCCAGCAGCAGCGAGGCTGCCGCGGTGCGGGCCCGTGTCATGGCCTTCAGGCGGCCGCCGAGCCACAGGGTTGCCAGTGTGTCGGCGGCCAGCATCAGCAGGGCGAGCACCAAAAGCGGCGGCCTGAGATCGCGCGCCTGCGGGGCTTCGATGGCTCGCGTTGTGATGCCGCTGGCGGCGAAATCGATCGCGGCAGGGCGATCACCGGTTTTCAGGGTGTTGATGGCCAGCGTGGCGTTGCGCGGGCCGTAGAAGCCGGGCGGATGGGCATGCACCGCGCGGTCGGAATAGGTGCGCGGGACGGGGCGGGCGGTGGCCGGCGGGCTGCGGAAGGCACCCTGTCCATCCAGCACCGTCACCGGCGAGACCGTCTCGACGCGGGCTTCGCCTGTCTGCCCGATATCGGCGGCGGCTGCACCCGCCAGCGCGACGATGCGCTTGAGCATGTCGACGAACAGGCCCGAAAGCGGCAGGCTCGACCAGGTCGTGTCGGCAGTGACATGGAACAGCACGACGAGGCCCGCCCCGCGGCGCTCGGCGGTGACGATCGGGGTGCCGTCCACCAGCGAAGCCCAGACCTTGCGGGAGAGTTCGCCGTCAGGTTCGGCGAGGATCTGGCGGGTCACGGACACCTCCTCGCGGGTGCTGAGTTCGGCGAAAGGGCCTTCGCGGTTGAAGGGTGCGAGGGTCTTGGGTGCATCCCATGACAGCGCGCCGCCAAGGCTCCTGCCGCCGCGGCGCAGGCGTACCGGGGTGAGATCATCGCTGGCGGCTGCCAGACGCGGGCCGGCAAAGCGCACCAGCACGCCGCCGCGCTCCATGAAAGCCGTGATCCGCGCCGTGGTATCCTTGTCGATGCCGCCGACATCGGCGAGCATCAGCACGGACAGGTTCTGGTCCAGCAACTGGCCGATCGGGTCGGAAATGCCGGGCCGGGGTTCGCGGATGTCCGCAAAGGGCCCCAGCGCGCGGGAGAGATAGTAGGTCGGCGACAGCAGTGGCTGGGCCACGTCTGCAGTGACGCCCGTGACCAGCCCGACGCGGCGGCGTTTGGCGCTGTCATCGACCAGCAGCACCGCGCCCGCCGAGCGCTCGCCGACGATCTCGATGCGTGTAACCGCGTTGCGGACCTCGATGGGCAGAGCGAACGAGGCCGTGATTTCCGTGGCCGGGGCCGGCAGCAGCGTCGTGGTTTCGCCCAGAACGATGCCGCGCTGGTCGCTGGCGCGCAGGTTCACGGTCGAGGGCGCACCCGGCTGGGCTCGGACGACGCGCACGTTGAGACTGTTGGCCAGATTCTCGACATCGGTGAGGAACAGCATGGTCGGCGCGCTGGCGGCATGGACCGTGACCCGGCCGTTGCGGGCCAGTTCGGTGAGACGGCGAGAGAAGGCGTCATCGGCTTCGAGGCGCATGCCATCGCTGATCCAGGCCACATCGGAGCCGGGTGCCACGGCCAGCAGCGATTGCAGGTCGGCCAGATGGGCGTTGCGGTCCGGCATGTGCGGGCGCAGGGCCAGGGCGCGCAGGCGGTCTTCGGCTTCGGCCGGCGTGCCGAGCGCCATGCTTGAGGCTGGCTCGGCCAAACCGGCAAGGGCGACGGCGCGGCCGTCGCGTCCTGCGCCAGCAATCAGGCTTTCGGCCAACTGGACGCGTCCTAGCCAGTCCCGCGCGGATGCGGCGCCGTTGTCGACCAGCAGCACCAGCGGCTGGCGGCTGGCACTCTCCTGGCCGCCTTGCGGGTTAAACACGGGGCCGGCCACGGCCAGGATCACCAGTGCCGCGATCAACATGCGCAGCGCCAGCAGCCACCACGGGGTACGGGCCGGGGTTTCGCGCTTCGGCAGGAGGTCGGCCATCAGCTTCAGAGGCGGGAAGGCGATGCGCTGGGGGCGCGGCGGCGTGACGCGCAGCAGCCACCACAGGGCCGGCAGGGCCACGAGCCCTGCGAGCACGATCGGGGCCATGAAGGAGAGCGGCAGGCCGAGCATCAGCGCATCTCCCTCAAGCCGCCCGCATGTCGCGGGATGAACTGATCAGCCCGGCAAGCCTGAGCGCTGTCTCGCTGGCATTGCGATCGGTGTGGTGCAGCGTGAAGGTCCAGCCCAGCTTGCGGCAGGCTCCGGCAATGGCATCGCGATGGGCGGCGATCCTGACCCGGTATTCCTTGCCCCAGGCGCTCGCATCCCCGACATCGAGCCTGAGGTCGCTTTCGAGATCGAGCAACTCGGCCTGCCCTGCGAAGGGGAAGCTTTCCTCGACCGGATCGATGATCATCACGAGGTGCCCGCGTCCGCCCTGCACGCCGATGTTGCCCAGCGCGGCGAGTACCTTGTCGAGGGGCGTCAGCCAGTCGCTGATCAGCACGGCTTCATCCAGCCGCCCGATGGCGCGGGCCGGCGGCAGGTCGGCATCCATGCCGGCCACATCGCAGGTAAGCTGCTCCACCAGCCGCTCGATGATGCGGCGGGAGGCCAGCGGACGGGTGAGACCCAGCAGGCCGACCCGCTCGCCGCCGTCGACGAGCGCATCGGCCAGCGCGAGTGCCAGCACCAGCGCGCGGTCGACCTTGGGAGCTTGCGCCAGCGACGAGGCAAAACCCATCGAGGCGGAGCGGTCCGCCCACATCCAGATGGTGTGCGAGGCTTCCCACTCGCGCTCGCGAACATAAAGCTTGCTGTCGCGGGCCGAGCGCCGCCAGTCGATGCCGGAACTGGCCTCGCCGGGTGTCAGCATGCGGTATTGCCAGAAGGTCTCGCCCGGCCCCGCCTTGCGTCGTCCGTGAACACCGTTGACGTAAGCCGAAACCCGCCGCGCCTCCAGGGCCAGCCGCGGCAGGCGATGCGACAGGGCGATGCCCTGCTCGCTATCGCGGGCTGACGGAGAACGCTGTCTTGGGGTGAGAACCGTGGTCTTGACCATACGCGCGTGCCGTCAGCCGAGCCGGCTGATCAGGCGCGCAATCACGGCATCGACCGTCTCGCCATCGGCGCGCGCCCCGAAGGTCAGCGCGATGCGGTGCTTGAGGATGGGCGCTGCCAGCGCTGCGACATCGTCGACCGATGGCGCCAGGCGGCCCTGCAGCAGGGCCCGCGCCCTGACGGCCAGCGCCAGCGACTGGCTGGCACGGGGGCCTGCGCCCCAGGCAAGCTTGGCGCTCATGTCCTTGTCGTCCGAGTCCGGACGGGCCGCGCGCACCAGATCGAGGATGGCCTCGACCACGCTGTCGCCCACGGGCAGGCGGCGCACAAGGCGCTGGGCAGCCATCAACTGTTCGCCGGTCATCGCAGTTGCGGGCTTGGCGGTCTCGGTGCCGGTGGTCTCGATCAGCACGCGGCGCTCGGCTTCCCGGTCCGGATAGCCGACGTCGATCTGCATCAGGAAGCGGTCAAGCTGGGCTTCGGGCAGCGGATAGGTGCCCTCCTGCTCGATCGGGTTCTGGGTGGCGAGAACGTGGAAGGGGCGCGGCAGGTCGTGGCGCTCGCCAGCCACCGTGACGTGGTGTTCCTGCATGGCCTGAAGCAGCGCCGACTGGGTGCGGGGGCTGGCGCGGTTGATCTCGTCGGCCATCAGCAACTGGGTGAAGATCGGGCCCTTGACGAAGCGGAAATGGCGGCGGCCCTCCGGTGTCTCGTCGAGCACCTCGGTGCCGAGAATGTCGGACGGCATCAGATCGGGCGTGAACTGCACCCGCCTTGCCGTGATGCCGAGGACCGTGCCCATCGTCTCGACCAGCCGTGTCTTGGCAAGGCCCGGCAGGCCGACCAGGAGGCCATGGCCACCGGCCAGAAGCGTGATCAGCGCCAGATCGACCACATCGCCCTGGCCGAAGATCGCCTTGCCGATCTCGGTCCTGGCCTTGCTGATCGAATCGAGCGCAGCACCTGCGGCATCGGCCACGGCCTTGTCGAAATCGACGGCGTCGGTTGCGGGGGTCATGGCTTGGCTCCTCGTGCGAACAGGTCCCGGGTGGTCTCTATGTCTGCCATCTGGCCTGCCATCTGACCTGCCATCCGGCCCGCAAGCCAGCCTGACGGCCGCCTTGCGAAGGGCTTGCAGTCCAGATGTGAGCGGCGGACAGGTCGATCTGCCGTTCGGTGCGACCTGCTCAAGACGCGAGACGACATTGCAGGCCCCTTGTGGCAGATTGGCGGCAAATCGCCGACCCCGCAAGCAGGCGTCATGGCCAGTCCCCAGACAACATGTCGCTGTGGTGACGGAGCGCGAAGCTGGCGCGAAGCTGGAACGACTGCCAATCCCTTGTCATTGCGTGTAAGTAGACGGGCATTGGTGCGCGGCTTCAAGCCGCGAGCGGTGATCCGGGATCACAATGACGAGAGAGCAGGCCCCCCTGAACGGACGGCAAGACATCGCAACGGCCAAGGTCGGCACGCCGCAGGGTGCCAGCGGCCTTGAGCGGCTGCTGCGCTCGCTCGATCAGGGCGCGAACCACGGGCCGGATGCCTTGCCACGGCGCGGGCTGCCGCCTGTGGAACGCTGGAACCCGCCGTTCTGCGGCGAGATCGACATGCGCATCGCCGCTGACGGGCAGTGGTTCTACATGGGCACGCCGATCGGACGGCTCAAGCTGGTCAGGTTGTTTGCGTCCGTTCTGGTGCGGGAAGGCGATGCCTACAGGCTGGTCACGCCGGTCGAGAAAGTTGGCATCCGTGTCGATGACGCCCCGTTTCAGGCCGTCGAGATGGCTGCGGACGGGGAAGGTCCGACACTGGCCCTGTCGTTCCGCACCAATGTCGACGATGTGGTGAGCATCGGCCCGGATCATGGCCTCAGGTTCGGGTGCGATGCGCGCGGCGGGCTTCGCCCTTATGTCCATGTCCGGCGCAACCTCTGGGCTCGCGTCACCCGCGCGCTGACCTATGACCTGCTGGCTCTGGGGGGCGTGGAGCAGCATGGCGGGCAGGCGATGTTCGGCGTCCGTGCCGGCGGAGTTTTCTGGCCTGCGGTGGCAGCCTCCGAGGTCGAGGATCCCGCGTGAACGCCTTCGAATTTGCTCGCTTCCGCCAGTTGGCCGGTCAGCATCTGCGCCGGGAAGAGCCGCAGCCCGGCGACCTGATCGCGCGGCCGCGATCCGATTTCGATCTCGATCAGCCCCTGCCAGCGGGCATGGGCCTGCCGTTGCCTGACGAGGTGTCGCTCAAGCCGGCGGCCGTGCTGGTGCCGGTTATCAACCGGCCCGGCGGCGCCACTGTCCTGCTGACGATGCGGGCGGCGGCGCTGCGCGACCATTCGGCGCAGATTGCCTTTCCGGGCGGCAAGATCGACGCTGGAGATGCCTCGCCGGTGGAAACCGCGCTGCGCGAGGCGGAAGAGGAGATTGGCCTGTCGCGCGCCCATGTCACGCCTCTGGGCTTCCTCGATGCCTACCTGACCGGCACCGGCTACCGGATCGTGCCTGTGGTGGCGGCGGTGGAGCCGGCTTTCGAGTTGAGCCTCAACCGGGGAGAGGTCGACGAGGCGTTCGAAACCCCGCTCGGTTTTCTGATGAACCCGGCCAATCACGAACGACATGGCCGCATCTGGAAAGGAAACTATCGCAGTTACTATGCTATGGCCTATGCTGACCGCTACATTTGGGGTGCCACGGCGGGCATCTTGCGCAACCTGCATGACAGGCTGCTCGGTGCATCCCAAACGCCTTGAAGGGCCGCCTTGATGTTCCGGATGATCCTCGACGATATCTTGCTGTTCTTCGTGCCCTTCATGCTGTTCGCCGGCTGGCTGGTGCTGACAAGGCGCAATCCGTTCGACATCGCCCACTGGAGCGGCTGGAAATTCGGCCTTGCGGTCGCAGGCATCCTGCTGGCGATTGGCTCGATCCTGCTGGCAGGCCTGTCGTCCACCACCCATACGGGCGCCTATGTGCCGCCCTATGTCGAGAATGGCCGGCTGGTGCCGGGCCGTTTCATCGACAATCCCTGACAGCCGGAAGCGCGCCGTGGCAGCCGAGGCGATGACCAGCTTGTCAATGCAGGAGCGTTTTGCGGCTTTGCTTGGCCGGCCTGCCGTGGCCGACCTGATGGCGCTGACGAACGGTGAAGGCGCCGAGACCCGCATCATCGGCGGGGCGGTGCGCAACACGCTGCTCAATCTGCCGACGACCGATATCGACCTTGCCACAACGCTGCGCCCCGACCAGATCATGGCGCGCGCCGGCAAGGCCGGTCACAAGGTCGTGCCGACCGGGATTGCCCACGGCACGATCACGGTGGTGATCGGCAAGGTACCGTTCGAGATCACCACGCTCCGGTGCGATGTGGCCACCGACGGGCGTCATGCCACGATCGCCTTTGCCGATAGTTTCGAGAAGGACGCGCTGCGGCGCGACTTCACCATCAACCAGTTCTCGCTATCCGCCGAGGGCGTCGTGCACGACTACGCCGGCGGGCTGGCAGACCTTCAGGCGCGCCGGGTCCGCTTCATCGGTGACCCCGAAACACGCATCGCGGAGGACTACCTCCGGATCATGCGCTTCTTCCGCTTTCATGCCGCCTATGGCGAGGGACCGCTCGACGCGCCGGGGCTGGCAGCGTGCGTCCGGCTCCGGGCGGGCATGGCCAGGCTCTCGGCCGAGCGGATCAGGGCCGAACTGATGAAACTGCTGGCGGCGCGCGGCGCGGATGCGGTGGTGCCGGGCATGGTCGGCGCCGGCATCTGGTCCGGGATCACGAGGGGCCTTGCCGCAGACGTGCCGGCCTTTGAGGCCTGTGTTGCAATCTTTCCCGGCTCCGATGCCGTGACGCGCCTGACGGCTCTTGGTGTGCGCAGCAGCGGCGATGCGGCGCAGCTGGACGAGCGGCTGCGGCTGAGCGCGGATGAGCGCAAACGCTGCGAGGCTGTGGCGACGCTGCTGGCCGAATGGAGCGATCCGGCAGCGCTGACCGACAAGGCGGTGCGCCTGTCCGGGCTGAGGCAGGGCGCGACAGCCGTGCTCGATGCGCTCGGCGCGCTGGCGCTGCACCTCGGCCCTGCCAGGACGCGGGCGCTGGCGGCCTTGCCGATCCCGTCTTCGCCGTTTCGCGGCGCCGACCTGCTGGCGCTCGGCGTGCCGGCTGGCCCTGCGGTCGGGGCGGCTCTCTCCGACGCGATCCGGCGCTGGGCCGACCTTGGTTTTCCCGATGATGCGACCACGCAGGCAGCGATCCTGCGCGATGTGACCGGCACCTGAGCGGGCGACGCGGCAGACTTCGATTATGCCGCCTTGTCGTCCTCGTTGTCTTCGTCTTCGTCCCCGTCATCCTCCGGCGAGGTGCGATCGTCGTCCTCGTCGCCGGCTTCATCGTCATAAGCCTCAAGCGCGAAGGTCGGGATCACGGCTTGTTTGAACTCGCCGAGTTCCTCGGAATAGAACAGGCAGGTCACCTGCTCGTTGGCGATGGACAGGACGGTCAGGGCCGGGCCGCCGGATTTCACATTGACGATATCGCCTTGGGAAAAGGTCATGGGTCAGGCTCCTGTTGTGAGGGACAACGGGAGCATGCCGCCTGATCGTGTCGGCCTGATGTCGGGCTTGCGACAGTTAAGGCGCGGCGTCTGTTTCCAGATGGTCCTCCCACCCGGCTGGAGCCGGTTCGCTCCGCTCCCAGGGCAACAGGTGGCCCGGGATGCCGAAGCGCTTTGCCTTTGCTGGCCGCCTCAGGGCCAGCGCACCGTGGGCGGCATCGATGACAGGATCGCATCGACATTGCCGCCGGTTTTCAGGCCGAAGATGGTGCCGCGGTCATACAACAGATTGTATTCAACATAGCGTCCTCGCCTGACCTGCTGCTCGTTCCTGTCAGCGTCTGTCCATGGCGTGCCCATGTTGCGGCGGAGGACGGGCAGATAGGCATCGAGGAAGGCGAGCCCGACATCGCGGGTGAAGGCGAGGTCAGCCTCCGGATCGCCGGTCCAGCGATAGTCGTAGAAGATGCCGCCGATGCCGCGTGGCTCGTTCCGGTGCTTGAGGAAGAAATATTCGTCGCACCAGGCCTTGTAGGCGGCATAGTCCACCGCATTGGCCTCGCAGGGGGCGCGCATGGCGGCGTGGAAGTGGACCGTGTCCGGATCATCCTGGGTGCGGCGGCGCATCAGCACCGGCGTCAGGTCCGCGCCGCCGCCGAACCAGGGCTTGGTGGTGACCACGAAGCGGGTGTTCATGTGCACGGTGGGCGCATGTGGGTTCCAGGGATGGGCGATCAGCGAAATGCCGGTGGCATGAAAACGCGGATCCTCGGCAGCGCCGGGGATCTGGCCCGCGAACTCGGGCTGGAAGGTGCCGAACACGGTCGAGACGTGAACGCCGACCTTTTCGAACACCCGCCCCGACATCATCGACATGACGCCGCCGCCGCCGGGCGAGCCGTCATGGTTGGTGCGCTGGTGGGGCGTGCGCACGAAACGGCCCGCAGCGGCAGGGGCATCGGGATGGAGCGGTCCGGCGCACTCATCCTCAATCTGCTCGAAGGCGGCGCAGATCCGGTCACGCAGCGCTTCGAATGTGGCCCGCGCACGCGGCTTCATCGCCTCGGCGAGGGCCATCTGTGCGGCCTTGCCGGCAGCCCCGGGGTCGATCATGGCAGCGTCACTCATCCGATGTTCCTGTCTTCTGTGGCGGCGAAGCGCCGGCTTGCGCCAGAAGGGCTGCGAAGCCACCTGTCTGCCGCATGGCTTCCCCAAGAACCATGGCCGCCGCCGCCGCGACATTGATCGAACGCAAGCCGGCCATCTGCGGGATCAGCACGCTCGCATCGGCCATGGCGACGACCTCCCCGGTCACTCCCGCCGATTCGCGCCCCACCAGAAGGATGTCGGAGGGCTCGAAGGCAAAATCCGTGTAGGGGCAGGCGCCGTCGGTTTCAACCAGCACCAGCCTGTGGCCGGCCTGCCGCCGCCAGCGGTCGAAGGTTGCGAGGCTGTCATGCCGGCGGATGGCAGCGCGCTCGATGTAGTCCATACCGGCACGGCGGAAGTTGCGGTCCGAGACATCGAAGCCTGCCGGCTCGATGATGTCGATGGCCACGCCGAGGCAGGCGCACAGGCGCACCAGTGTGCCCGTGTTCTGCGGGATGTCGGGCTGAAACAGGGCAAGGCGAGGCATGGGCCGACTCTGTCATTGCTGCCCGAATGGCGCAACCGGTGCCCTTGCGCGGCGGATCGTGGCCTTCCTCAGAAACGCGGTGGCCAGGGGCGCTGCGGGGGAGGCTCGGGGGGCCGTGCTTCCGGCGCGAACCGTTCCTGCGGCTGCAAGGAGGCGCCTGCGGGCGGCCGATAGCTCTGCCGACCGGCGGGGACGGGTAGTGCGCGCACCGGAGCCACGCTCGATTGCGGTTTGCGCGGATCTTCCAGCGCGAACGGATCATTGTCCGGATCGATGCCCTCGCCGTCCGGATCACCGAGAACCAGCTCTTCGGTGAAGTGGCCGGAGCCCGGCAGACGGATCGGGCCGCCAGACTGGGCCGAACCGAACCGCGCTGGCTGATGGCGGAACCGCCTGAGGCTGGCTGCGGGCGATGCTGCTGCGGGGCTCGTCTGTGGGCGTTTGCTGCCGCGCATTCCAGTTGCGGGCCGGATCATACGGGATCTGGTCGCGGCGCGGGGTGAACTTGATCACCGGGCGGCAGATCGAGCGCCCTCCGGCATGGCGCGCCAGATCGACATGGAAATGGTCATAATGGAACATGTCGGCGCCGGGGCCGAGCACCGTCTTGTAGTGGGAGCAGGCCCCGACAAAAACCTCGCGCAGGAAGTCCTGTTCCTGGGGCGATCCGCGCCAGCCGTTCTTGACAGTGATCTCGCGGCCATCGGCGGTGCGGAAGGCGAAGATGTCGAGCGCGTTGCCGAAGGAATGCTCCGAGCGGCGGGCCGTGCCGGTGCCGTTGTTCATGGAGCGGCAGGAATAGGAGCCGGCCTTCATCTCGATGATCTGGCTTCCGAGCACACCCATGGCGGCGGGCTGCACGACCTGTTCGAGGAAGCGGTCGGTGGTGGAGACAATGGGGCAGGCGAGGGTCTGTGTCGCCGCCACGCCGATCTGGCCGGCGGCGAAGGCATTGACCCGCAACGGCTGCTCCATGCCGCAGGAGCCGGCACCCTGGATCGGCGAGCCCCTGAGCGAGACATAGGCCGACGTGCGCACCTCGCCCCTGGCAAGACACGCAGCTTCTGCCTCATCACGCCATGCCGCGCGCTGCTCGCGAAACCCGCGGCCACAACTCGCCAGAACAACGCCGATGAGCGCAAGGCCAAGGAACGCAACGCAACCTTTACGCATGACCGCAAAATGCGCGACAAGCTTTAATGTCTCGCTAACGAATTGTGGCGGCGGGAAGGCATCTTGGCCGGATACAGGAGCAAGACCGATGGAGGGCAAGGCCCGCTTTATATTTCCCGTGCTGATGGCCGGGATCATGGCTTTTCTGATGACGGGGCTGATCACCTGGCTCAACCTGGGCTTCCCACCCGGCTTCGGCTGGCTTTGGGCAAGAGCCTTCCTGATCGCTTGGCCCGCCGCAACTGTTGCGGCTTTTGTTGCAATCCCCACGGCAAGAAAGGCAACTGCAAGTATTATAAAATTTATCGAAAGACCCTGAAAATAAAAAATCTGCATTTCTTCTTTTTTAGTCTCGGTCCACCATAAATATGGTTAAAATGTTAACGATCTGTTGACCGGTCTGTTCACGCAGGATGATGCGGCGCAGCATCCTGTGCATAAAGAATCCTGTTGCGGGTTGATGGCGTTTTGGTAGTCTCAACGCTGTTATCCAACGGAGGTGACAATGGCTTGGACATCCACAATCGATCGATTGGCCATGGCTGCTGCGTTTGCCCTGGTGGTTGCGGTGGTGTTCGGCGCGCTGTGAGCGGCTTGCCGTCCTGCTTGTCTGATTTCTCTTTCCTGGTCGCGTTTTCCTGACGGGCCGTCTGTGTCCTGGCCAAACACAGAGAAAAGCCGCAGCATCCGTGCTGCGGCTTTCCTGTTTCAGGCGTAGCACCAGTCGGCAGCTTGTCTGGCTTTGCGTGGCAAACAGGCCGATTGCCCTGGCTCGACCGCATCCTTGACCCCATCCAGGTGGAACCCGCGCGCCCGTTTCGTGGAACATCGGCGACAACGCGGGTCTTGCGATCTCCTGCCGATCTCCTGCCGATCTCCTGCCGATCTTCTGCCGATCTCCTGCCGGCCCCTCACGCTGCCTTCTGGTAGTCCTTGATGTCGCTGAAGACGAGGCCGGGCGCGCGTTCGGCTTCGTAGCGCAGCGAGAACGGGCTTGAGGCCATGAAGACGGGGTCGCCGTCGAGGTCGTCGGCCATCGAGGAAGCGTGGCTGCTGACGAACTTGTCGAGCGCGATGGCATCGGGCGAGGTCAGCCAGCGGCAGATCGTGAACTGGCAGGTCTCGAACTCGACGGGGATGGTGTATTCCGCGTCCAGCCGCTCCTTCAGCACGTCAAGCTGGAGGGCGCCGACGACGCCGACGATGGCGGGTGCGCCATCATGCGGCACGAACAGCTGCACCACGCCTTCCTCGGCCATCTGCTGCAACGCTTCGCGGAGTTTCTTGGACTTCATCGCGTCCTTGAGCTTGACGCGGCGCAGGATTTCCGGCGCGAAACTCGGCACGCCGCGAAAGACGATGTCCTCGCCGTCGGTGAGCGTGTCGCCGATGCGCAGCGAGCCATGGTTGGGAATGCCGACGATGTCGCCGGCATAGGCCTCGTCAGCAATCTGGCGATCCTGCGCGAAGAAGAACTGCGGGGCCGACAGCGACATCGGCTTGGCGGTGCGCACCAGCCTGGCCTTCATGCCGCGCGTCAGCTTGCCAGAGCAGACGCGCACGAAAGCGATGCGGTCGCGGTGATTGGGGTCCATGTTCGCCTGGATCTTGAAGACGAAGCTGGTCATCTTCGGCTCGTCAGCCGAGACGGTGCGTGTCGCGGCGATCTGGGCGCGGGGAGGGGGGGCCAGCTTGCCGATGGCCTCGATCAGGTCGCGCACGCCATAATCGCGCAGGGCCGCGCCGAAATAGACCGGGGTGAGGTGACCCTCGCGGAAGGCTGCCATGTCGAACGGCTTCATCCCGCCCTTGGCCAGCATGACCTCGTCGCGCCATTCGCTGACGGAGTGCGGCAGCAGCGTGTCAAAAACCGCATCCTCGGGCCCGCTCACGGGCTGGTCCGGCGCGTCGGTCTGGTTGGTGCGCATGAAGCGGCCATGCAGATCATAGGTGCCGACGAATTCGCGCCCGCGCCCAATCGGCCAGGTCATGGCGGTGGCGTCAAGGGCCAGTGTCTTTTCGATCTCGTCGATCAGATCGAACGGATCACGGGTTTCTCGATCCATCTTGTTGATGAAGGTGATGATCGGGATGTCACGGAGGCGGCAGACCTCGAACAGCTGCTTGGTGCGCGCCTCGATGCCCTTGGCGGCGTCGATCACCATCACGGCCGAATCGACCGCCGTCAGCGTACGATAGGTGTCGTCCGAGAAGTCCTCGTGGCCCGGCGTGTCGAGCAGGTTATAGACACAGCCGCCATGCTCGAAGGTCATCACCGAGGTAACGACCGAAATGCCGCGCTGCCGCTCGATCTTCATCCAGTCCGATGAGGTCTGGCGGCGGCCGGCCTTGGCCTTGACCTCCCCGGCAAGCTGGATCGCGCCGCCGAACATCAGCAGCTTCTCGGTCAGCGTGGTTTTCCCTGCGTCCGGGTGCGAGATGATCGCAAAGGTGCGGCGGCGCTGGTGTTCGGCCAAGGGCGCGGTGCTGGAGGCTGCGCCGGCGGACGATCTTGGGTCGGGCGAATTGCTATCGGTCATGGGCGCTTGAGTAGCGGCGAATGCGCCGCTGTCAATTCCGCCGGTCATGACCTGATGGCGCTTGCCGGGTTTCGGGCGCGCCGCGCCTCATGGCCTTTCAACGGTTCATGTGTGTCCAATAGCGCTTGCCAGTGTGCGGGGCATCGGACATGATTGGCGGCCTTCTGGTCCTCGCTCCCTTCGTTGCCTCGGCATGTCGTCAGTCCCTGAGCATCATCGCCTGTTTGAGCGGCCCTACAGCCGTGCCGAGATCATTTCGGACGGGGCAGTGCATATCGTTGGTCTCGTGGCGGCGCTGATCGGCCTCACAGCGCTCGTGATGCTGACCGCGCGCTGGCGCGGCATGGTCGAGGTTTCTGCGGTCGTGATCTACGGCGTGGCGCTGGTGACGATGCTGGGTTGTTCGCTGGCCTACAACATGATGCCGATCTCGCCGCTGAAGTGGTTGCTGCGGCGCTTCGACCATTGCGGTATCTACCTGCTGATCGCCGGCACCTACACGCCGCTGCTGACGCAGGTCTCCGATCCGTTCACGGCCTATGCGCTCGCGGTGACCGTCTGGGGCGGGGCGATCACGGGGATTGTCATGTCGCTGGGCTTTCCGGGCCGTGGCGAGAAGTTCAAGGTTGCCGCCTATCTGGCGCTGGCCTGGGTGGCGGTACTGGCCTTCAAGCCGCTGACGGCGTCCTTGCCAGCGCTGACCATGACACTGGTCGTGGCGGGCGGTGTGCTCTACACAGCGGGCGTGATCTTCTATCGGTGGAACAGCCTGAAGTTCCAGAACGTGATCTGGCATGGTTTCGTGGTCTGCGCTGCAACCTGTCATTTCGCCGCGATTGCCTCGGCCATGGCAGGGCTCTGAGCGGCGCCGGCCGCGGCGGTCACAGAGGAGCGTCAGGCTTGCAGGTCTCTTGCAGGTCTCTTGCAGGTCTCTTGCAGGTCTCTTGCAGGTCTCTTGCAGGTCCGCGGTGACTGTCCGCCCTGCGTGACGGGCATGCAATCAGTGATTGACTCCGGCAGCGTCTGTCGGTAAACATGGCAGACGATTTTAGGCCGGATACCTAGGCCCGCCGCGCGTTTAGCGTCGGTCTGCTGATGAGCTTCTTTCCAAAGTCGAGCAATGCGCGATCAGGCACATTCGCAAGGTCGTCGTTTCATCCACGAAGGTAAGAGAACATGAGCGAAGGTACGGTAAAGTGGTTCAACGCAACGAAGGGCTATGGTTTCATCCAGCCCAGCGATGGTGGAACCGATGTGTTTGTGCATGTGAGCGCCGTTGAACGCGCTGGCATCCGCGAACTCCGCGAAGGTCAGAAGGTCAGCTACGAGCTGGTCCAGGATCGTCGCTCCGGCAAGATGTCGGCGGATCAGCTGCAGGTTCTCTGAACCTTCCAGCAAACCAATCCTGTCCAGCGACGGCTGATGCCCTTGCTGCCGGTGACCACGGATGTAATGGCACCCGGCGTAACAAACGGTATCGCCCACTGGGCATGACGAGGGGTCAGGTTTACGCCTGGCCCTTTTTATTTTCTGATGTCCCGTTGCACGACAAGGCTGGAAAACCGGCCGCGATGGCGCTAAAGCCAAGGCCGGACAGCGATGGGCGGTGCCTGAAACCGGGCGCGGCCACGCTGGCTTGAAATCAGGCCCCGTCCAGAGGGCGGGCCGGGTTCCGGGCTCAGGCGAGGTAATGGCATTGCTGTCCTTCACCGATGCGGGACAGGTGTTCCCCTTCACAGACCGGCGGAACGGTTCCGCCCGACAAGACCATGGAGACGATGACTTGAATAACATGCCAGGCCGGACTTTTCAGGATCGACAGCAGGCGTCGAGCGACGCCAAGGCCAAGATGCTTGAGCGCTTCAAGGCGCGACCGGCTGAAGACGACCCCACAATTGCCCGCCTCAGGGCCGAGCGTCAGGCCGTCTTCGAGGCCCGCAAGGCCCGCGAAGCCGAGCGCGAGGCTGAGAAGGAAGCTGCCCGCAAGCTCGCCGCCGAAACGGCCGCCATCGAGAAGGCCGCCCGCGAGGAGGCAGAACGCAAGGCCGCTGCCGAACGCGAGGCTGCCCGGATTGCAGAGGAAGCCCGCATTCTGGCCGAAGCGCCGCGCAAGAGCCTGATGGACGCCGTGCAGTACATGCAACAGCGCGCAGCCGGCAAGGGCCGCCGCTAGATCTTGGCGGTGTGATCGCCGGACCGCTGCTCGCGCTTCGCGGCAGGCTCCGGGACTGTTGCGCGCTGGCCCATGCGGCGCGCCGCGAACCAGGATGTGCCGGTCGTGACCCGATGTCGCGCCGGCCCATCCCGTGAACCGACAGGTGCTGCCATCATGCGGTCGCGATCCTGCGGCCGCGGGACAGCGCCCGCTCGCTGGACCTGTGAAAGGCTCCGCCCATGTCGACCCGGAAGATGGACAGTTTCGAGATCCTGCGCCGCGCCCAGCAGCCACAGGAATTGGCCGACGAGCGCAAGCGCGATGCCAAGAAGCTGATCACTGCGATGCACCAGAAGGACGAGGAGGTCAGCGCCCGCATGGCAAAGCTGCGCGCACTCCGCCTTGCCCAGGAAGCGGCTGATCTGGCCGCTGCGCCACCGCCCGTGCCCAAGAAGAAGCCGGCAGCCCGCAAGACGGCGGTCAAGAAGGCCGGCTGACAGGGCTGGCGGTCTCTCTCCAAAGACGTCGGACGGCGTCAGGCGGCAGGTGGCTGCCAGACCATGCCGGGCAGACTGGCGACAAAGTGCTCATCGGCAACGCCGGCAGCCTTGCGGGCCGCGCCCAATGCCTCCAGCGGCCGGCCCACGCCCTCATTGGTAAGCTGGAACGTTCCCCAATGGTGGCCAAGTGCCACTTCGGCCCTGAGGTCAGCCATCACCTTCACCGCCTCGTCAGGGTTCATGTGGTTGTCCGCCATGAACCAGCGCGGCTCATAGGCCCCGATCGGCAGGATGGCGAGCCTGAACGGCCCGAACTCCGCGCCATGCTCGCGGAAGAAGGCCCCGTCATGATAGCCGGTGTCGCCGATATGGTAGATGCGGCCCTGGGGTGCGGCGATCACGTAGGAGGCCCACAGCGCCATGCGGCGGTCGAAGGCACCGCGCGCCGACCAGTGATAGGACGGCACCAACGTGATCGCGACGTCGGCTGACAGGGCCACCCTGTCTCCCCAGTCATGCGCTTCCACCGCAATGTCCGGCCGCTTCGCCCTGATGATGGCATCGTTGCCAAGCGGGGCGATGATGCGGCAGCGGTCGCGGTCGACAATGCGGTGCACCGAGATCAGGTCGAGATGGTCATAGTGATTGTGCGTGATCAGGATCGCATCGATCCTCGGCAGGGCGTCGAAGGCGATGCCCGGCGCGTTGACGCGCTTCGGCCCGGCAAACTGGAACGGGCTGGCCCTTTCCGAAAACAGCGGATCGGTGATGATGTTGAGCCCTGCCACCTGGATCAGGAACGTTGCGTGGCCGATATGGCTGACGCGCATGCCGGCAGATCGGGCGGGCGGCACATCCTGAGGTGGCGTCAGGTAGCTGGCGGGCCAGCTCTCCTTGCCACCCTGCAACTGCCACTGGAAGAAATCCCTGAAGCCCTTGGTGATCTCGCGCCCGTCCGAAAAGGTCAGGCCATCGAAATTGGCCTTCACCGGCCCCGCATAATACGGGTTCTGGCCGCGCGCGCGGGCGGCGTAGGCCCCGCCGAGCAGGGTTGCGAGGGCAGGCAGGCCAAGGAGCGTTAGAAGCTTGCGTCTGGTCATGATCGCGCATGTCGGCAGCGAAGGGCGACAAGTCAACCATGCCGCCAGCGTCTGCGGCGCACTTTTCACCTGTCCGGTGCCGCAACACCCAAGCGTGATCGGCTTTGGCCTTTGCGCGCTGGCCGGGAAGGCGTATCAGGCTGGCTCAAGGAACTGCCGTGATTGCCCGTCCGGAAAGGAGTGGCCGAGATGTTGAGCCGCCTTTTCAACTGGCTTGAGAGCCGCGTCGACGTGTTCGCCCCGTTCGACGAGCGGCAGACGCCGCCTGCAACGGTGTGGCGCTTCATCTGGTATCACATCCGTGAGGTGAAGGGCTGGCTGCTGGTGATGCTGGTCACCGCCTTCCTGTTCAGCGCCATCGAGGCCTCGCTGTATCTGCTCGTCGGCTGGCTGATCGACCTGATCGCCAAAACCCCGCCCGATGTGGTGTTCCGCGAGCATGGCTGGCTGCTGGCGCTGTTCGCCTTCATCCTGCTCGTGGTGCGCCCGATCGTCTATTTCGCCAACCATGCGGTGGTTGATCAGGTCGTGGTGCCGCAGCTCACCAACCGCATCCGCTGGCGCAGCCATGTCTACACGCTCGGCCATGCGCTGAGCTATTTCCAGAACGATTTTGCCGGTCGTCTGTCCTCGCGCGTCATCCAGGCCGGGCAATCGGTGCGCAGCGCCACCGTCGAGGTGATCGATGACATGTGGTATGTCATTGTCTTCGCCGGGGTCTCGATCGGCTTTTTCGGCACCGTGAGCGTCTGGCTGATCCTGCCCGTGCTGGTCTGGATGGCGGCCTATATCTGGTTGATCGTCTACTTCGTGCCGCGCGCCACCGCGCGCTCGGAGAAGAACTCCGAGTCGCGCTCGGCTGCGACTGGCCGGATCGTCGACAGCTACACCAACATCATGACCGTGAAGCTTTTCGCGCGCGGGGATGTCGAGCGTTCTTCGGTGCGCGATGCCCTGGCCAACTGGGCGCGGACATTTCTCGACCTGACACGGCTGATCACCATGGTCAGCGTCGTGCTCCAGACCATGAACAGCATGCTGATCGTGGTGGCGGCATCCGTCTCGCTGTGGCTCTGGTCGCATGGCGCTATGACGCCAGGCGAAGTCGCGGCCGGCATGGGTCTTGTCCTCAGGCTGATCCAGATGTCGAGCTGGGTGATCCAGCAGGTGCGCGGCATCTTCGAGGAGATCGGCGCGGTCAAGGAAAGCATGGAAACGATCGCCAAGCCGCACGGGCTGGTGGACCAGACGGCGGCCGCGCCGCTGCGCATCGGCCATGGCGGCATCGTCTTCGACAAGGTGCGCTTCCATTATGGCAAGGAGGCGGGCGTGTTCGAGGCGCTGGACCTCACCATCAAGCCCGGCGAGCGGATCGGACTGATCGGCCCGTCCGGTGCCGGCAAGTCGACCATGATCAATCTCTTGCTCCGCCTCTATGATCTGCAAGGCGGGCGCATCCTGATCGACGGGCAGGACATTGCCACGGTGTCGCAGGACAGCCTGCGCAGTTTCATCGCCACCGTGACGCAGGACAACTCGCTGCTGCATCGTTCGATCCGCGAAAACATCTCCTATGGCAGGCCCGATGCCAGCGATGCCGAGATCGTGGCGGCGGCCAAGGCTGCTTCTGCCCACGGCTTCATCACCCAACTGAACGATTTCGAGGGCCGCACCGGTTATGATGCGCGGGTTGGCGAGCGCGGCGTCAAGCTCTCGGGTGGCCAGCGCCAGCGCATCGCCATCGCACGGGTCATCCTCAAGAATGCGCCGATCCTGATCCTCGACGAGGCGACGTCGGCGCTCGATTCCGAGGTGGAGGCGGCAATCCAGGAACAGCTTCAGGGCCTGATGGCCGGCAAGACCGTGATCGCCATCGCCCACCGGTTGTCCACCATCGCTTCGCTCGACCGGCTGGTGGTGATGGACAAGGGGCGCATCGTCGATCAGGGCAGCCATCAGGAGCTGGTGTCGCGCGGCGGGCTCTATGCCCGGCTCTGGGCGCGCCAGTCCGGCGGCTTCCTCGGGCTCGATCCCGACGACAGACCCCGTATCCCGGTGCTGTGAGGCCTCGTGCGGCGGCGCCGCAAACCACAGATTGTCTGCGGCTATTCGCGTATGGACTTCACTTTTGAGCCATGCAAAAGAGCGAAAGTTCATGTTGTTCCAGCCGGCGACTCGCGGTCGCATTGCATTTCGCCGGCCTGATGGCAGATACGAGGCGTTTTCCAGCGGCGGACCGGGCGGAGCCTCAGGCTTCACCGGTCGCACATCTCAAGAGGCAGACCGTGGCCGAAGCCAAATCATCCCCAGCTAGCGAGCCGACACGTCGCGATATGCTCTTTCTTGCCACCGGTGCCATGGGTGCTGCCGGCGTCGTCGCGCTCGCGGTTCCCTTCGTCAGGACACTGGCGCCGAATGCTCAGACAATCGCAGCCGGTGCACCGATCGAAGTCGATCTGACGCCGATCCCGGAAGGTCAGGGCATCAAGCTGTTCTGGCGCGGCAAGCTGATCTTCGTGCGCAGCCGCACCAAAGCCGAGATCGAGGAAGCGCAAAAGGTCAATCTGGCGTCGCTGCCGGACCCGCAGGCCGACTCGGCCCGCGTCAAGCCCGGCAAGGAAAACTGGCTGGTGATCTACGGCTCCTGCACCCACCTGGGCTGCATCCCGGGCGGCTCGGCAGCGGGCGAGGTGCGCGGCGACTACAATGGCTGGTTCTGCCCTTGCCATGGGTCGCACTACGACACCTCGGGCCGCATCCGCAAAGGCCCGGCGCCCGCCAACCTGCCCGTGCCCCCCTATGCCTTCCTGTCCGACACCAAGATCCGCATCGGCTGATCGGGAAACGAGAGAGAGCAGACAACGATGAGTGGACCTTCTTCCTACGTTCCCAAGCTCGGCATCGCCAAGTGGCTCGACGCGCGCCTGCCGCTTCCGCGCCTGATGTATGACAGCTTCGTCGCCTATCCGGTGCCGCGCAACCTGAACTATTTCTGGACCTTCGGCGGCATCCTGATGCTCATGCTGGTCAGCCAGATCCTCACCGGTGTGATCCTGGCCATGCACTATACCCCGCATGCCACGCTGGCCTTCACCTCCGTCGAAGGCATCATGCGTGACGTCGAGTATGGCTGGCTGATGCGCTATATGCACGCCAATGGCGCGTCGATGTTCTTCATCGCGGTCTACATCCACATCTTCCGCGGTCTCTATTACGGGTCCTACAAGGCTCCGCGCGAGGTGCTGTGGATCCTCGGCGTGATCATCTTCCTGCTGATGATGGCGACCGCGTTCATGGGCTATGTGCTGCCATGGGGCCAGATGAGCTTCTGGGGCGCGACCGTGATCACCAACCTGTTTTCGGCTTTCCCGATTGTCGGCGAGACGATCGTCACCTTCCTCTGGGGCGGCTATTCGGTGGACAACCCGACGCTGACGCGCTTCTTCTCGCTGCACTTCCTTCTGCCGTTCATGATCTTCGGCGTGGTGATCTTGCATGTCTGGGCGTTGCATGTGACGGGCCAGAACAACCCGACCGGCGTCGAGGTCAAGGCCGTGGCCAAGGACACGATCCCGTTCACGCCCTACGCGACCATCAAGGATGCGTTCGCGCTGGTGCTGTTCTTCGCCTTCTTTGCCTACTTCCTGTTCTTCATTCCCAACTATCTGGGCCATGCCGACAACTACATCCCGGCCAACCCGGCGGTGACGCCAGCCCACATCGTGCCGGAATGGTACTTCCTGCCGTTCTACGCGATCCTGCGCGCGGTGCCGGACAAGCTCGGCGGCGTGCTGCTGATGTTCGCGGCGATTGCCGTGCTGGTCGTGCTGCCCTGGCTTGACACCTCCAAGGTCAGGTCGATGAGCTACCGGCCGCTGGCCCGCCAGTGCTTCTGGGCCTTTGCTGTCACCTGCGTGATGCTCGGCTGGCTCGGCTCGCGTCCGGCTGAAGGCATCTACGTGACGCTGAGCCAGCTGTTCACTGCGCTCTACTTCGCCTACTTCCTGATTGCGCTGCCGCTGCTCGGTCTGTTCGAGACACCGAAGAAGCTGCCCGGGTCCATTGCCGAGTCGGTGCTGGGCAAGATGAAGGGTGGTTCTGGCGCGGTGGTTGGCGCGGCTGCGCCTGCAGAACCCAATACCAAGGGCTGACCATGACATTGTTCCGCACATCCCTGGCGGCTTTCGCTGCGATCATGATCGGCGCCTTCAGCGCCGCCTCCCTGTCTCCGGCCCACGCAGCTGGCGGCGGAACGAAGCCTCCGGCCCATGACTGGAGCTTCGACGGGCCTTTCGGCACCTTCGACCGCGCCCAGTTGCAGCGCGGCTACAAGGTCTACCGTGAGGTCTGCTCGGCCTGCCATGGGATGAGCCTGATGCGCTTCCGCAACCTGTCGCAGAAGGGTGGCCCTGAGTTCACCGAGGCGCAGGTCCGCGCGCTCGCCGCCGACTTCAAGATCAGCGATGGTCCGAACGAGCAGGGCGAGATGTTCGAGCGGCCAGGCCGCCCATCCGACGGGTTCCCCAAGCCGTTCCCGAACGAGCAGGCCGCCCGCGCGGCCAATGGTGGTGCCTATCCGCTGGACCTTTCCGTGATCGCCAAGGCCCGCAACTATGAGCGCGGCTTCCCGCTGTTCCTGCTGGACATCATCACGCAGTATCAGGAAGGCGGCCCTGACTACGTGAAGGCGCTGCTCACCGGCTACGAAGACCCGCCAAAGGGCGTGGAACTGCTGCCCGGCCAGAACTGGAACAAGTACATGGCCGGCAACATCATCGGCATGCCGAACATGCTGAATGATGGCCAGGTTGAGTATCCGAAGGGGCCTGACGGCAAGTCTCCCGTGCCCGAGACCGCCAAGCAGTATGCCGCCGACGTGGTGGCATTCCTGATGTGGTCGGCAGAGCCGCACATGGAACAGCGCAAGAGCATCGGCCGTCAGGTTTTCATCTTCCTGCTGCTTTTCGCCGGCCTGCTCTACTTCACCAAGAAGCGCATCTGGTCGCGCCTGCCGGAGCATGCACCGGGCGCTGCTCACTGAGAGGCTGTCGCCTCCGCATCGTCGCTGAAACACGAAAGGGTCTCTTGCGAGGCCCTTTTTCTTGTCGGGATGGCGGATGCGGGGCTTGTGGGTCCTCAGTAAAAGCCGCCACCATGTATGCCCCAGAAACCGATGCGGAACAGGCCGCGCAGCACGGCGCCGACCGCTCCGATGGTGAGCATCAGGATGATCATGGCCGGGATGGCCGCGAGGCCGGCTTTGACGAAGAACAGCACGAGGCGGCCGAACGGCACATCGACGCTTGTGAGACTGACGCGCGAAAGCGCGGGTGGGCTGGCTGCTGTGTCCGACATGAAGGCCTCTTGTCCGGTGATGTCCCGCGTGGCGGGAAATCGCTGTTGCTGAAAGTCAGGCAGAACCTATGCTGCGGATCATGCCAGCGGGGGGCTCTCGCCAGCATGGACGTCACCTTACAAAACCGACATGGTCGCAGGATCGGGCATCGCAGGGCCGGAACCGGAGCAGAGGCGAGCAGCACATGAACCTGGCTGACACGATCCGCACCATTCCCGACTACCCCAGGAAGGGCATCCTGTTCCGCGACATCACCACGCTCATGGGCGATGCTCGGGCGTTCCGCCGTTCCGTCGACGAACTGGTGCATCCGTTTGCGGGCGCCAAGATCGACAAGGTGGCCGGGATCGAGGCGCGTGGGTTCATTCTGGGCGGAGCGATCGCCCACCAGTTGTCCGCAGGCTTCGTGCCGATCCGCAAGAAGGGCAAGCTGCCGCATGCCACGATCCGGGTGGCCTATTCGCTGGAATACGGTGTCGACGAGATGGAGATGCACAAGGATGGCGTTCTGCGCGGCGAGCGCGTCATCCTCGTTGATGACCTGATCGCCACCGGCGGCACGGCGGAAGGCGCTGTGAAGCTGTTGAACAGCCTCGGTGCGGAGGTCGTCGCCGCCTGTTTCGTTATCGACCTGCCGGAACTCGGCGGTGCCGACAAGATCCGCAAGCTCGGCGTGCCGGTGCGCACGCTGGTGCAGTTCGACGGCCACTAGGGGCCGGCAAGGTTTGCGCCAGCCCTAGACCGGCAGGCGCAGCATGGCACGCAGGCCACCCATCGGGCTTTCGAGCAGGGCAATGTCGCCGCCATGGCCGCGCGCGATGTCTCGCGAGATCGACAGGCCAAGCCCGGACCCGCCCTCGTCGACGTTGCGCGCCTCGTCAAGCCGCACGAAAGGCTTGAAGACCTCCTCGCGCTGGTCTGGTGGAATGCCCGGCCCGTCATCGTCGACGGTCACGATCAGGTAGCGCGCATCATGCGTGGCGGTGATAGCGATGCGGTCGCCATGGCGCGCAGCGTTCGAGACCAGGTTGGTCAGCACCCGGCGGATGGCATCGGGGCGGATGACCACGACCGGATCGCCGATCACGCTGAGATCCGTGGCGTGGCCCTGGCGCTCCGCATCGGCCTTCAGCTCTTCCAGCAGGCCACGGATATCGGTCGGCTGTGGCGGCTCACCGGCTTCGCCACGGGCGAAGGCGAGGTAGGCCTCCAGCATGCGGCTCATCTCGTCGATGTCCTTCTCGATAGCCTCGATCTCCTGCGTGCGTTCGAGCAGTGCCAGCGAGAGCTTGAAGCGCGTCAGGATGGTGCGCAGGTCATGGCTGACGCCGTTCAGCATGGTGGTGCGCTCGCCGAGCGTGCGCTCGATCCGGCGCTTCATCTCAAGGAAGGCGTGCCCCGCCTGCCGCACCTCGGTGGCCCCGCGCGGTCGGAACTCGACATCGCGGCCCTTGCCGAAGCTCTCGGCGGCATCAGCCAGCGACAGGATCGGCTTGATCTGGTTGCGCAGGAACAGCACGGCCACGGTCATCAGCACCAGCGAAGTTCCGAGCATCCAGGCGAGGAAGATGTGGCTGTTGGAAGCATAGGCCGCGCTGCGCCGTGCCACCACGCGCATCACGTCCTTGTCCATCTTGACCCTGATCTCGATGAAGTCCGACTGGCCGACCGTGTCTAGCCAGAAGGGCTGCCGGATCTGGAGTTCGAGCTGGCGGCTGAGCGCCTGGTCGAGCAGGGAGAAGAACGGGCGTAGCCCGGCCGGTGGCAATTCGGCGTTCTTCAGGATATCGAGGTCGAGATTGAGCCTTTCCTGCGCAATGCGTTGCAGGGTGAGGGCGTCCTTGTCCTGCGGGAAGCTCTTGTAGACATCGATCATGGCCGAGATGTCGGCTGTGACGGCGGCGGAGAGGCGGCGCGTGACGAGTTGCCAATGGCGCTCCATGAAGACGTAGGCGACCACGGACTGCAGCAGCACCACCGGCGCGATGACGATCACCAGCGAGCGGCGATAGAGCCCGCGCGGCAGGAAGCTGCCAAGCCAGCGCATCGGCCCGTTGGTGGACCTCAGTGCATGGCGGCTGGCGCGGGATGAGGCGCCGACCGCCCCTGTCAGCGAGGCATAGGCCTGCCCGACGAGGCGGCCCGCCTGTGCCAGTGTGCCCACGACCTTGCCGCCGGTTGCCATCTCACGCCCGATCGATGACGAGGCGATAGCCAACGCTGCGCACTGTCTGAAGCAGCAGCGGGTCGGCCGGATCACGCTCGATCTTGCGGCGCAGGCGGTTGATCTGCACGTCGACCGTGCGCTCGTTGGCGGGGCCTTCCTCGCCGCCGCCCAGTTCGTCGCGGGAGACGGGCTCGCCCTGGCGCGAGGCCAGCAGCGACAGGATTTCGCGCTCACGCTCGGTCAGCCTCACTGTCTCGTCGCCACGCCTCAGTTCGCCCCTGTCCAGCCAGTAGATGAACTGGCCGAATTTGACGAAATCAGGCCGGGCAGCCGCCTCCGACATCGGCGAGGACAACGGGCTGCGCTTGATGATGTTGCCCAGGCGCAGCAACAATTCGCGCGGCTCGAACGGCTTGGGCAGATAATCATCGGCGCCGATCTCCAGCCCGGTGACCCGGTCGGCGGCGTTGGCGCGGGCGGTCAGCATCAGGATCGGCACGCGCGACGTGGTGCGGAGGCGACGGGCAAAGTCAAAGCCGTTCTCGCCGGGCATCATCACGTCGAGCACCAGCGCATCGAAGCTCAGGTTGGCCAATCTCGCGCTGGCATCGGCGGCGTTGGCCGCCGCCGTGATGCGATAGCCATGCTCGCCGAGAAAGCGCGTGAGCAGATCACGCAGGCGGCGGTCGTCATCGACCACCAGCACATGTGGTGCCTCATCGGGCAAGGGTTCGCGAGGTTTGAGCGCCATCAGCCGACCGGCCCCTTGCGGATGCGGGAGAGCACCTGTTTGCGCTCCTGCGGATCGATCATCGCTGTCAGGTAGGCCTCGATGGCCGGATGGGCTGCGGCCGGAACGCCGTGCAGCGCCTGACGGATGCGTTCGCCCTGCACGCCGGCAAGCCTTGCTGCCAACGCATGGCCGCTGGCGGTGGCATGGAGGTGTCGCTGGCGGCGGTCAGCCAGTCCTGTGCGAACCTCGATGAAGGCCGTGCCGACCAGTTCCTTCAGTACCCGGTTGAGGCTCTGTTTGGTGATCTTGAGGATGTCCAGCAACTCGGCAATGGTCAGGCCGGGGTTGCGGTCGACGAAGTGCAGCACGCGGTGGTGGGCGCGCCCGAAACCGAGCTCCGCAAGGATGCGGTCAGGATCGCTGACAAAATCACGATATGCGAAGAAGAACAGTTCGATCAGCTCATAGGGCAGAGCTCCGCCGGCCCGCGCCTCCGGCTCGTTGTCGACCTGGGCTCCGACCTTGCCCCGAACCATCGTCGACTCCATTATGGGCCTCCCATATATGTCAGTCTTATTGACATATCTCAGTCGGTTCGTTACCCGTCAAGTCCACCGCGCGACATGAAAGATCGTTGTCCAGCCGGTGCAGCATACAAACATGACAATGCCGCAGGCAGAACGCGGCGACAACAGGGAGGTTACCATGGCTATCATTCCTTTCGATGACCGCGATGGTGTCATCTGGATGGATGGCAAGGTGATCCCATGGCGGGATGCCAAGATCCACGTGCTCAGCCATGGCCTGCACTATGGCTCTTGTGTGTTCGAGGGCGAGCGTGCCTATGACGGCGTGATCTTCAAGTCCACCGAGCATTCGGTCCGGTTCCGCAAGTCCGCCGAACTGATGGACTTCGAGATCCCCTATTCGGTCGAGGAACTGAACGCAGCCAAGGACGAGGTTGTGCGCCTGTCCGGAGGCGGTGACCAGTATGTCCGCCCGGTGGCCTGGCGCGGCTCTGAGATGATGGCCGTGTCAGCCCAGCACAGCAAGATCCATGTCGCCATCGCGACCTGGGTGTGGCCTTCGATGTTCGACATCGAAACCAAGATGAAGGGCATCAAGCTCGATATCGCCGAGTTCCGCCGGCCGGACCCGCAATGCGCGCCCGTGCATGCCAAGGCGGCCGGCCTTTACATGATCTGCACGATCTCCAAGCACAAGGCCGAGAAGAAAGGCTATGCCGACGCCATGATGCTGGACTGGCAAGGCCGTGTCGCCGAGTGCACCGGGGCCAACATCTTCTTCATCAAGGATGGCGTGATCCACACCCCGATCGCCGACTGTTTCCTCAATGGGCTGACCCGCCAGACCGTTCTGGCGCTGGCAGCGGCGCAGGGCATGGAGGTGGTCGAGCGCCGGATCATGCCGGAGGAACTGGCCAGCTTCAACGAGTGCTTCATCGTCGGCTCCGCCGCCGAGGTGACGCCTGTTGCCGAGGTCGGGCCCTACAGCTTCAAGCCGGGCAACATGAGCCGCGCCATGGTCGAGGCCTATGCCGACGCCGTGAGGCCAAAAAGCAAGGCGGCCTGAGCGCCGTCCATCGCCGTCATCCCGGCTCGAAGCCGGGATGACGGCATCCGGTCACAGCTGATCGCTTCGTGATCGCACTCAGGCTATTCTGCCACCATGTGGCAGGAGAGACCCATGACTGATGAACGCATCCGAGCGCTGGCGCATGAGTTGCTGGAAAGCGGCGTGGAACATCTGAGCGAAACCCAGCGCCGCTCCATCATGAATATCGCCCAGAAACGGCATGTCTCGCGCAATGCCAGCCAGCACTATGACGAGGGGATGACTTTCGGTCAGCGGCTGTCCGACAATGTGGCCAAATGGGGCGGGTCGTGGTTCTTCGTCAGCGGTTTCGGGATTTTCCTTGTCGCCTGGGCCCTGCTCAACTCCTGGCTGCTGACCAGCGACGCTCGTTTTGACCCGTACCCCTACATTTTCCTTAATCTCATCCTGTCGATGATCGCGGCGATTCAGGCCCCGATCATCATGATGAGCCAGAACCGGCAGGCAGCGAAGGACAGAATCGAGGCGCAGCTGGACTATGAGGTGAACCTGAAGGCCGAGCTCGAGATCATGTCGCTGCACGACAAGCATGACCGGATGCATGCCATTCTGGAGCAGATCGCGGCACGAAAGGTGTAGTCGCGCCCTCACCACCGCGCGGCGGCGGCGTCATCCTCGGCCTTGGACTCGACCCAGGCACCGGTCGTGCCATCGATCAGATGTTCGCGCTTCCAGAAAGGCGCGCGGGTCTTGAGGTAGTCCATCATGAAGTCGGCGGCCTCGAACGCTGCCCTGCGATGGGCGGAGGCGGCGATGACCAGCACGATGTCTTCGCCCGGTGCGATCATGCCAAAGCGGTGGATCGCGGTCAGCCCCAAGAGCGGCCAGCGAGCCAGCGCGGTCTGGGCCACGCGCCCGATCTCGTCTTCGGCCATGCCGGGATAGTGCTCCAGTTCCAGCGCTCTCAGCCGCCCGCCCTCGTCGCGGCAAAGGCCGGTGAAGGCGACAATGCCGCCAATGTCGGCCCGGCCCGCCGTCACCCGCGCTGTTTCAGCTGGCACGTCGAAGGGGTCACGCTGGATGCGGATCGTTGCGCCGGGTACCGATCTGCCCTGCACCTCACCCCCCCGTCATCGGCGGGAAGAAGGCGATCTCGCGGGCGTCGCCCAGGGCGGCATCATGCCCAGCATGGGTCTTGTCGAGCGCAACACGGATCACCGAGGCATGCTCGAAGGCATGGGCATAGACCTCGCCGCGTGTCTTCTGCCAGTCGAGCAGGGCTGCCACGGTGGTTACGGAGTCGGGCAGGTCGATGGTCTCATCGGGTTTGCCGACGCGTTCGCGCACCCAGGCGAAATAGACGAGCTTGGTCATGTGTCGTGTCAGCCCTTCGGCTTGTCGTCCTCGGCCACCAGATAGCGGATGCCGGAGCGGAAGTAATCCCAGCCCGTATAGATGGTGAGCACGGCAGCCAGCCACAACAGCACGATGCCGATGATGATGGTGCCGGGAAGCACCGCTTCTCCTGCCGGGCCGGCGATGAGGAAGCCGACGGCCACGAGCTGGGCAGCTGTCTTCCACTTGGCCACCCGGCTCACCGGCACCGAGACCTTGAGTTCGGCCAGGAACTCGCGCAGGCCGGAGACAAGGATTTCGCGGCACAGGATAATGATCGCCGCCCACAGCGACAGGCCGGCAATGGTCTCGTCCGCGGCCAGCATCAGCAGGCAGGAGGCCACGAGCAGCTTGTCAGCGATCGGATCGAGCATGCGGCCAATCGCCGATTGCTGATGCCAGGCGCGGGCCAGATAGCCGTCGAAATAGTCGGTTACGGCGGCGATGACGTAGATCGCCAGCGCGATCCAGCGTACCCAGTCCTCGCGCGGCCAGAACAGCAGGCCGACCACGGCCGGGATGGCCAGGATGCGCCCATAGGTGAGCAGATTGGGCACTGAAAAGGGCCCCGATCGTCTCGAGCTGTCCGGCAGAATCGTCATGCTCCTACACAATAGCGATGTGGTGTGACGGTCAACTGAAGGGGGCAGACGCAGCCTGTCACGCTCGCGTGCGGTGTAGCGCGTCAGGCGATGGACACCGCCGTGCCGGAGCGCAATACCATCAGCATCGGCTCGCCCGAGCCGAGTGCGCCGTCGTCGAGATCGACTCCCATGATGGTCTGGCCGGTGACGACGCCGGGGTAGCTCAGGATGCGGCGGCCTTCTATGCTGTTGGTGGTGGTGACGATCCTGGCAAGTTCTCCTGGCAAGTTCTCCTGGCAAGTTCTCCTGGCTAGCCTTCGTGGAAATGGTCATGCACCGCCTTGGCGGTGGCGAGGTTGACGCCCGGTGCCTTGGCCAGATCCTCGAGCGAGGCGCGCTTGATGGCCTTCAGCGTGCCGAAATGCAGCAACAGCGCGCGCTTGCGGGTGGGGCCGATGCCGGCAATCTCATCGAGCGGGTTGGTCATCGTGTCGCGCTTGCGCCTGGCCCGGTGGCTGCCGATGGCGAAGCGGTGCGCTTCATCGCGCAGGCGCTGGATGAAGTAGAGGGCCGGATCGCGCGGCGGCAGCTTGAAGGGTTCGCGCCCGGCGGCAAAGAAGGTCTCGCGCCCGGCATTGCGGTCCTCGCCCTTGGCGATGGCGACGAGCGGAATAGCCAGCAGACGCAATTCGGTCATCACGGCCCGCGCCGCCTCAAGCTGGCCCTTGCCACCATCGATGATGACGAGGTCAGGCGCGGAAGGGAAGGCGGCCTGGTCGATGTGTTCTTCAACAGGATCGTCATTGCTTCGCTCCGCTTGCAATGACGTGTCCACGCCCCCGGTCTGGGCTGCCACAAAGTCCGTCACGGCACTTGCTGCCCGCTCTTTCACCAGCCGTGAAAAGCGGCGGGTCAGCACCTCGCGCATCATGCCGTAGTCATCGCCCGCGGTGGTGTCGGTGCTGATGTTGAAGGTACGGTAATGGGCCTTCATGAACCCGTCCGGCCCGGCCACCACCATGCCGCCGACCGCATTGGTGCCCATGATGTGGGAGTTGTCATAGACCTCGACGCGCCGCGGCGGCCTTTCGAGGCCGAACGCCTCGCCAAGTGCGGCGAGCAGCCGGGTCTGGGCCGTGGTGTCGGCGAGCTTGCGGCCGAGCGCCTCGCGGGCGTTCTTGAGCGCCATCTCGACGAGATCGCGCTTCTCGCCCCGCTTGGGTGCTGCGACCTCGACCTTGTGGCCCATACGCGCGCTCAGGGCCGCGGCGAGCAGATCGATATCCTCGATCTCGTGCGAGATCAGCACCAGGCGCGGCGCCGGCTTGTCGTCGTAGAACTGGGCGATGATCGAGGCCAGCACCTCCGCGACCGGCAGGTTGCGGTCGGCCCGCGGGAACAGGGCGCGGTTGCCCCAGTTCTGGAAATTGCGGAAGAAGAAGATCTCGACGCAGAACTGCCCGGCCTGTTCGTCGATGGCAAAGACATCCGCCTCCTCGACGCCTTGCGTGTTGATGTCCTGGCTCGATGTCACGGCGGAGAGCGCGGCCAGCCGGTCGCGGTAGCGCGCGGCGGTCTCGAACTCCATGTCCCCGGAGGCCTGCTGCATGCGCCGGGCAAGTTCTTGCTTCACGCCACTGGCGCGGCCCGACAGGAAGTCGCGCGCCTCGTCCGTGAGCTTGCCATAGTCCGCCAGCGAGATTTCGCCGGTGCAGGGCGCGGCGCAGCGCTTGATCTGGAACAGCAGGCAGGGGCGGGTGCGGTTGTCGTAGTAGCTGTCCGAACAGGAGCGCAGCAGAAAGGCCTTCTGCAGCGCGTCGATGGTGCGCTTCACAGCCCAGGCCGAGGCAAACGGGCCGAAATAGTCGCCCTTGCGCTGGCGCGAGCCGCGATGCTTGGTGATCTGCGGCGCGGCGTGGTCGCCGGTCAGCAGGATGTAGGGGAAGGACTTGTCGTCGCGCAGCAGCACGTTGTAGCGCGGCCTGAGCTGCTTGATCAGGTTCGATTCCAGCAGCAGCGCCTCGGTTTCGGTGCCGGTGGTGACGAACTCCATCTGCGCCGTCTCGGCGATCATCCGCGCCACGGCATTGGTGTGGGCGCGCCCGGCGGCATACTGGCCGACGCGCTTTTTCAGGTTCTTGGCCTTGCCGACATAGAGCACGTCGCCGGCGGCATCGAACATGCGGTAGACACCCGGCGCGTTCGGAAGGTTGCGCACGAAGCCGGCGATGATCTCGGTGCCGGCCTTCAGCCGCTCGGGCACAGCGGCCAGATCGGCTGCATCCACGAGGTCGGCGTCATCGGGCAAGGTGACGCCGTTGCCGATCTCATCGCCAGACTCATCCTCCGGCATGTCGTCGCTGCGGTTGCGGCCCATGGGCTGATGTAGTCGCAAGCAGGGTGGCTGGCCAAGGGGGCGAGACGGTTTTTGGCGCATTCGCCGCGCGCGTGCCCAAGGGGCAGGCTGTCATTCACAGTGTTTGAAGGACACGCGCCCTTCCCGAGTCGACTCGGGCTGCGGGCAAGGCTATGAGCCGACTGAACCACACAAGCCCCGCGCGCAATTGCCCTGCGCGCAATCGCTTCGAGGCCCTGACATGGCACGTGTAACCCGATGAAACTGATTGCCGGCAATTCGAACCGTCCGCTGGCTGAAGGTGTCGCGAGCTATCTCGGCATCTCGCTGGCCAAGGCGCAGGTCAAGCGCTTTGCGGACATGGAAGTTTTTGTCGAGATCCAGGAAAACGTGCGCGGCGAGGATGTCTTCATCCTGCAGAGCACCTCCTTTCCCGCTAATGACCACCTGATGGAGCTGCTGATCATCACGGATGCGCTGCGCCGCTCCTCGGCCAAGCGCATCACCGCCGTGCTGCCCTATTTCGGCTATGCGCGACAGGACCGGAAACCCGGTCCGCGCACGCCCATTTCGGCCAAGCTCGTCTCCAACCTGATCACCCATGCCGGGGCCGACCGCGTGCTGACGCTCGACCTGCATGCCGGGCAGATCCAGGGTTTCTTCGACATCCCGGTCGACAATCTTTACAGCGCGCCGATCATCGCGCGGGACATCAAGCAGCGGCTCAACCTCAAGAACGTGATGGTGGTCTCGCCCGATGTGGGCGGGGTGGTGCGCGCCCGCGCCCTGGCCAAGCGCATCGATGCGCCGCTCGCCATCGTCGACAAGCGCCGCGAGCGGGCCGGCGAATCCGAGGTGATGAACATCATCGGTGATGTCGAGGGCACGACTTGCATCCTGATCGACGACATCGTCGATTCAGGCGGCACCCTGTGCAACGCCGCCGAGGCGCTGCTGAAGAACGGCGCCGCCGATGTCTACGCCTATTGCACCCATGGGGTGTTCTCGGGCGGGGCTGTCAGCCGTATCTCGCAGAGCAAGATCAAGGAATTCGTGGTGACGGATTCGATCATGCCGACCGAAGCCGTCAAGGTTGCCCGCAACATCCGCACCCTGCCCATCGCCGAGTTGCTTGGCGAGGCGATCAAGCGGACGGCGACGGAGAGTTCGGTGTCGAGTTTGTTTGATTGATGGGTGCGTTGATGATGCAGGACGCAAGAACTGTGCATCAGTGGGATAACTGCGTTGTGTCTCTCCCAAGCACGCGGACCCAAACTTGATCGAAGCTCTCCTGTCACCTGCACTCTTCGCCTTCTTTGTCGCTGCCGCTTCGCCGGGGCCGGCGACGTTGGCGGTTTCGACCACTGCAATGGCAGGCGGTGCGAGGGCCGCTGCGCAGTTGGGAGTTGGTCTGGCGGTCGGTCTGGGGTTCTGGGGACTGGTCGCAGCAGCGGGGCTGGGTGCAGTGCTTGTCCAATCCTCCATCGCGCTAACCGCCCTACGCTGGTTCGGAGGCGCTTATCTGCTCTGGCTCGCGTGGCAATCGGCACGCAACGCGATGGTGCCCGTTGCCGGGGTGGACCGCATCACTCCCGTCTCTGGCAGCAAGCTCATGTTACGGGGACTTGTGCTCAATCTCAGCAATCCCAAAGCTGTTCTGGCCTGGATCTCCGTCCTCGCCCTTGGCGTCGGGTCGGCAGAAGGCAACCCGGGCTTGGCAATGACAACTGCTCTGTGCGCGGCTCTCGGCCTGGTCATCTATCTCGCTTATGCCGTCCTGTTCTCACAGGCGGCAATCCGGTCCGCATATAGCAAGGCGCGACGGGCAATCGACGGCATGGTCGCTGCGTTCTTCGGGTACTCGGGCCTTAAACTGATCCTGACGCGGCCGGATGCGAGCTGAACCAAGCGTCGAGGTCGTAACTCAGTTTGTTCCGGACTGGCCTTGGAAAGCTGGCGCCACTGCCATCAAGCTGCCCGCAAGGGATGGTTAAACTCCACATCGTCATGGTCGGGCTTGACCCGATGATCTACGTTTGGCTGACCACAAAACGCGGATGCTCGTGTCGAGCACGAGCATGACGGCGCTGCAACGCCCCCCACGCTTGCCACCTTCCGCCTTCCGCGTTATACGCGCGCTGCTCTCTCCAGACACCCTTGGAGGCTAGGGGGCGCTGCCGCCTTTGGCCTGATGCCGGGCGGCGGTTTCATTTCGTGAAGGATCAAACACATGTCCGCTGTGAAGCAGATCAAGGCTTCGGCGCGCGCGTCTGGTGGCAAGGGGGCCGCCCGCGCAGTTCGTCGTACCGGCAAGATTCCCGCCGTGATTTACGGTGGTGGCGAAGCCGCTGTCCCCATCGCGCTCGACTATGCCCAGACCAACCGTCTGATCTATGCCGGCCACTTCCTGACCACCGTGTTCGAAATCGATGTTGATGGCACCGTAATCCGCGCCATTCCGCGTGATTTCCAGCTCGAGCCTGTCAAGGACACGCCGCTGCATGTCGACTTCCTCCGGCTCACCGGCGCCACCGCGATCCGCGTGGTCGTGCCGATCCATGTCAGCGGCCAGGAGGCTTCCCCCGGCGTCAAGCGCGGCGGCATGGTACAGATCGTCGAGCACACGCTCGAACTGATGGCACCGGGCGACAACATCCCGGACAACATCGACATCTCGGTGGCGACGCTCAACATCGGTGGCTCGATCCACCTGGCCGACATCACGCTGCCGGCTGGCTGCAGGGCCATTACCCGCGAGAACCTGACCCTCGTCGCCGTCTCGACCCCGACCAAGATGGTCGAGGCCCTGACCAGCGCCGTGGCGGCTCCTGCGGCTGCTGCCCCTGCCAAGGCTGCGCCCGCCAAGGGCTGACACGGCCAAGGGCTGACACGGCAAAGGGCTGACACCGGGCTCCGGTTCATGCGATGACGACGGCCGGGCCAGCCCGGCCGTTTTTCGTTGCGGAACCGGCTTCTGTTGGAGACATGCAAGATGCTGCTGCTGGTAGGCCTCGGCAATCCGGGTGCGCGCTATGCGGGCAACCGGCACAACATCGGCTTTCTGGCGCTGGACGGCATCGCCCGATTGCTGCGCGCCCAGCCATGGCGGCAGCGCTTCCACGGCGAGGTGGCGGAGGCCGTCATCGGGCAGGACACCTTCATGAACCTGTCTGGGCAGGCGGTGGCAGAGGCGGCGCGGTTCTACAAGATCGAGCCTGCCAATGTCATCGTCTTCCATGACGAACTCGATCTGGCTCCGGGCAAGCTGAGGGTGAAGCTCGGCGGCGGCAATGCCGGCCATAACGGCCTGCGCTCGATCACCGCCTCGATCGGCAACGAGTATCGACGGGTGCGCATGGGCATCGGCCATCCGGGCGACAAGGCGCTGGTCCATGCCTATGTGCTGAACGACTTCGCAAAGGTCGAGCAGCCCTGGGTCGAGGACCTGATCCGGGCCTGCGCGGACCATGTCGCGCTGCTGGCCGCGGGCGACGATGGTCACTTCCAGACCAAGGTCGCGCTGAGCATGGACCAAAAAGGCTGGACAGATGTCGCCCGCTTGGGCGAGAAGCCGAGCAACTGAGATCAGGAGTGCCCGATGGGCTTCAAATGCGGAATTGTCGGCCTGCCCAATGTCGGCAAGTCGACGCTGTTCAATGCGCTGACGCAGACTGCGGCGGCGCAGGCGGCGAACTACCCGTTCTGCACCATCGAGCCGAACGTGGGCGACGTGGCGGTTCCGGATCCGCGGCTGGATACGCTGGCCAGCATCGGCAAGTCGCAGGTGATCATCCCGACGCGCATCACCTTCGTCGATATCGCCGGCATCGTACGCGGGGCTTCGAAGGGGGAGGGGCTCGGCAACCAGTTCCTCGCCAACATCCGCGAGGTTGATGCCATCGTGCATGTGGTGCGGTGCTTCGAGGATGGCGACATCACCCATGTCGAGGGCAAGGTCGATCCGCTCGCCGACATCGAGACCATCGAGACCGAACTGATGCTGGCCGACCTCGACAGCCTCGAAAAGCGCGTCGTCAGCCTTGAGAAGAAGGCCCGCTCCGGCGACAAGGACTCCAAGGAGCAACTGGCGCTGATCTCAAAGGCGCTGGTGCTGCTGCAGGAGGGCAAGCCGGCCCGCCTGACCCAGCGCACGGCGGAGGAGGAGCGCTCCTTCCAGATGCTGCAACTGCTGACTTCCAAGCCGGTGCTCTACGTCTGCAATGTCGAGGAAGCCTCGGCCGACAAGGGCAACGCGTTTTCGGCCCGCGTCTTTGCCCGCGCGGCTGAAGAGGGCGCGCGCGCCTGCGTGGTTTCCGCCAAGATCGAAAGCGAGATCGCGGTGATGCCGGCTGACGAGCAAGCAGACTTCCTTGAAGCGGTCGGCCTGCCGGAGCCCGGCCTCAACCGCGTCATCCGCGAGGGGTATGCCCTGCTTGGCCTGATCACCTATTTCACTGTCGGCCCGAAGGAGGCGCGGGCCTGGACCGTGTCGAAGGGCACCAAGGCCCCGGCGGCGGCGGGCGTGATCCACACCGATTTCGAGAAGGGTTTCATCCGGGCCGAAACCATCGCCTATGCCGACTACACGGCCCTGAACGGCGAGGCCGGCGCGCGCGATGGCGGCAAGCTCAGGCTCGAAGGCAAGGAATATGTGGTTGCAGATGGTGACGTGCTGCATTTCCGCTTCGCCAACTGAGACCGCCCGGCCATGACGCTGTTCTTCGAGGATTTCGCGGTCGGAGATAAAGCCAGCTATGGCCGGATGCCGGTCAGCGCCGAGGACATCATCGCCTATGCGAGCATCTTCGATGCGCAGGATTTCCACATCGACGCAGAGAAGGCAGGATCGACCTTCGTGGGTGGCCTGATCAGCTCAGGCTGGCACACAGCCGCGCTGATGATGCGGATGATGACCGAGGGCTTCCTGCTGGACAGCGCCGGCATGGGTGCGCCTGGCCTTGAGGAGTTGAAGTGGCTGCGCCCGGTGCGGCCCGGCGATGTGCTGAGCATGCGCCACACCGTTCTGGAGCGGAAGGAAAGTCGCTCGCGGCCCGATATTGGCTTGGTGCGCTTCCGTTTCGAGGTGCTCAACCAGAACGCCGAGCCTGTGCAGGAGGTGACCAACTGGATCATCTTCGGGCGACACGGGCAGGTCGCACCACCGGCCTTTAGGGCTGCGCCAAGGCCAGCGCGCTATGTTCCGCCGGCCACGATCGGAGCGCTGGTGCTGCCGGAGGAACCGGCCATGCCGATTCCGCGCTTCGATGACGTGGTGATCGGCGCCGCGACTCCGCTTGGCCGCTTCACGTTCACGCCCGACGACATCATCGCCTTTGCCGGCGCTTTCGATCCGCAGCGCTTCCATCTCGATGTGGCGGCGGCCGAGGCGTCGCTGTTCGGCGGGCTCTGCGCCTCGGGCTGGCACACGGGCGCGGTCTGGATGCGGCTGATGGTGGCGCATCGTCGGCGGGTTCAGGCGCTGATGGGCGATACCATGCCGAAGCTGGGTTCTTCCCCCGGCTTCAAAAACCTGAAGTGGCTCAAGCCTGTGTTTGCGGGCGACACGATCAGCTATGCCACCACCACGACAGATAAGCGGGCCTCCGCCTCGCGGCCCGGCTGGGGTCTGGTCTTCCACCACAACACCGGCATCAACCAGCGGGGTGAGACGGTGTTCATGTTCGATGGGTGCGTGTTCTGGGAGCGCTGAGGGGCCTCATCAATATAGCCGGCCACCATTGGGCACGCCATGGCCTGGCTGCAACAGCACGACCTCGCCGTCCGCGTCGGGCACACCAAGCGTCAGCACCTCGGACATGAACTTGCCGATCTGGCGTGGCGGGAAGTTGACCACCGCGAGCACCTGACGGCCAGGCAGCGTCTCGACCGTGTAATGCCGCGTGATCTGGGCGGAGGTCTTCCTGATGCCGAGTTCAGGGCCGAAATCGATCCAGAGCTTGATGGCGGGCTTGCGCGCTTCGGGATAGGGGGCGGCCTCGACGATGGTGCCGACACGGATGTCGACCTTCATGAAGTCGTCGAAGCTGATCGGACCGGAGGGCGCGCGGGCATCCATGACGAAGGAGCTCGCTCAGACGGCGGTGATGGTGTCGTCGCTGGCCCCTTCAGCGCGCTCGCGGCGGCGCATGCGCGGAGCGCGCTCGCAGATCGCCTCGGCCAAAGAGCGGAACGGAGCGGCGAGGCGGCGCACATCCTCTGCCATGCCAAGCACGCGGCCGCCGCGCTTCAGTTCGCGGTCGAGCGTGGCCATGGTCTGGGCCATGCTCTCGTCCGTGTCATCCAGCCAGGTGTCGGCGGTGCGGGCAAAGACCAGCACAGCGCCCTGGATCTTCAGCATGCCGAGGGCATCCTCGACCGGAATGCCGACCGAGCCGAGCAGGTAGCGCCATGAATTCAGGGCCGACTGGTTGAGGGCCGCCGCACTGAGCGGATCACGGCGCATCGCGCGGCGGATCTCGATCAGCGCCGGCTTGTAGGGCGCCATGGCGTCGATGCGACGCATCACCAGATCAAACACCCGCTCATGGGCCGGCTCGCCCACCAGATCGGGATTGGCGTTGTCGAGCACGGCCTTGTCCAGCATGCGGCCAAAGCCTGCCAGCATCGCGCCCTTGGAGGGGAACAGGTCGCGCAGCACGGAGAGCGGCATGTCGGCCTTCAGCGCGACGTCCGCAAGCTCCACCTCGGCCCAGCCGCGCTCGGCCACCAGCGCCATCAGCGCCTCGATGACGCGGGTTCGCGGATCGGCCTTGGGGGCAGCGGCTTCGTTCGCGCTCGCGGGTTTCTTCGCCATGACGGGCTCCTGTGTCGTGTCGCCTGAACATAAGCTGAGTGCGGCCCTGCGGAAAGGGGCGGCATGTCGCGCCCGGGCCGGAGAAGGCGCGCTACCAGGCGATGGGCGCGCCGTCATGGTTGCGGAACTGGCCGCTGATGCTCATGTCGAGTTGCCCGGCCAGTGCTGCGATGCCGGCCACGCTGTCAGCGACGCTGATGTCGGCTTCCCCGCCGCCCATGTCGGTCCTGACCCAGCCCGGATGCACCAGCAGCACCGGGATGCCGCGCGGGCGCAGCGCATCGGCCAGCCCGAGCATGACCTTGTTCACCGCTGCCTTGGAAGCGCGATAGGCGACCGCGCCGGCATGGCTCCCGGCGAGCGAGCCCATACGGCTGGTGATGGTGATGATCTTGCCTCTCGCGGCCTCGACCTGGGGCAGGAAGGCCTGGCTGATGCGCAAGGGACCAAGCGTGTTGACCCCCAGAACCTCGGCAAAGGCGTCGAAGTCCATGTCGAGCGCGTCCTGCCCCGGTGACTGGCCGGCGCGCGGGCCATAGATGCCGGCATTGTTGACCAGCACGTCGATCGGCCTTGTCATGGCGGCCGCTGCGGCCGCGACGCTGGCCTTGTCGCTGACATCAAGACCGATGATTGTCAGCCTGTCACCATGCAGATCCTTCTGTGCCGCCAGCGACCCGCCGCGACCGGGCTCGCGCACGCCGGCAATGACATGGTCGCCGCGCTTGAGAACCAGGCTGGCCAGGCCCAGCCCGATGCCGCGGCTGGCACCCGTGATCAACCATGTCGACATGCACGCAACTCCAGGGTCAATGCAAAATGCGGGGGTTTGAACCCCCGCATGGCAACTTTTTTGACGGTTGGCGCGCGGTCAAGGCGATGGCCAAAACGCAGTTAATGGGCTTCCGCTCATTTCGCTTTCAGCAATGCCTCGACATCAAGCAGCACCATTTCGTTGTCGTCGGCCTGATTGGGCTCGCGCGACGAGGAGAAGGGCAGGTTGTTGTCGTTGCCGACCACAATGTGCTTGTCATCAACGACATCGACATTCTCGATGGTGAAGAACGGGAAGGTGAGCACGCCGTCGTTCAGTGGTTTGCGTGCCTTCTTGTCGGGGTCCTGGATTTTCATCAGGTCGATGTGGCCGATCTTGCGCACCGGGCCATTGGCCATGGCAGGGGTCATCTCGATCTTGACGATGCGCTTGAACTTCGCCGGATCATGGAAGCAGTTTTCAGCACGCTGGCCGGCGGGGCAAACCTTCGCGCCGACGCCTTCGCCATTGTCGCGTTCGATCACCAGCGCAGTGGTCGCGTCAAGCATGTTGATGTCGCCGATCGCGGTCGCGCCGGGTTCGAGCACATACTTGAAGTGACGGCCCGTCCACTTTTCCTCCGCGACGGAGAATTCGAGGATGCGCAGCACGGTGCGGCCATCGGCGGTCTTTTCCCAATCCTTCTTGTCGGCATCCCAGACCGGTCCTTCGAGCAGGCCATAGATGAACTTGCCATCCGGCGAGGAGGCAAGGCCTTCATAGCCGCGCGAGCGACCAAGGTTGACCGACGGGTCCGTCGGTGCGCCGGGGTTGGAGGCGACCACGCGGAAGTGGTCCGGCGAGCGCAGCGGCTTGCCGTCGACCTGGGTTTCGAAAACGGCCTCGATCTTGCCTGATCGGTCTGCGCGGATCAGATAGGGACCGAATTCCTCGCCGATCCAGAACTTGTTGTCGATGATCTGGACGCCTTCGGGATCGAAATCGCCACCGGTCAGGTAGCGCTTCTCGGTGTTCTCGTTGTTGATCCGGAACGGAACCTTCCTGTCCGGATCATGCAGCCAGACCGTCTCCAGCGCATCCATCGCGCCGCGTCCCCAATCGATGTTGTAGCGGCGCAGGAACAGCATCGCGTCGGGCGAATTGGCCTTGGAGCCGAAGCCGTTGTCGGTCAGCACCCAGAAGGTGCCGTCGCGCATGCGCTTGATGCCGGAATGACCCTGAACAGGCTGGCCGAAGAACGGCACGCGCACGCCTGTGGGGCGGCCCGACGAGCGGCCCATCACCGTGCCCATGCCTTCGGCGCGGGCCAGATTGGTGAACTGGCCGGAAATCCTGAGCTGAGCCGGCGCGTCTGCCGGTGGCTGGATAAAGGTTTCGGCAGGGAGCAGGGCATGGCCGACAAGCTTCGCAGGAAACTCGGTGTCGGCGCTGGCCGATGCCATGGAGAGTGCCAGGATAGCGGCGCTGAGGGTGAACAGTTGACGCATGAAGGGGGCCTCCCGTGATGAAACAAGCGGGCTGATCTGTGGCGGCCCCGGATTTCAGCACGATGACGGCTCTGCGACGGTTGGGTGAAGGGTGTGGATGGGCTGCGTTCAGGCAAACTCGACCGGGAACGGGGTTGGCTCCCAGAACGTCTCGAGTTTGTTCTTCCTGATCCAGCGCTCCTCCCCTTGCCGAAGCAGCGCGCCGATGGCCTTGCGGTGGTTGGCATCGACGAGCAGTTTGAGATCGTCAATCATTGGCGCGATGACGATATCCATGTCCGAACCCCGCCAGTGTTTTTCGTGGTTGGCTGTGAGTGCGAGATCCTCGTCGGCAGTATTGATGTTTCCATTCACGGTATCGAATTAAAATATAATATTGCAGAATTGAATCCAAATAAATATTCTAAAAATAAGACTTTCTGTAAAATATAAAAAATATCTCGAAATATTGCAAGTGGCGCAATCGTGATAATATTTATTGTTCTTGATTTACATTATTATTGATTTCATCTGTAAAATCGGGATTATTTTTTCCCCCAAATGCCATGCGATATTCGGTTGAGTTGGATCGTGTCGCTAAAATGATGGACAGCTCGCATGTCAAGGTTATCGGCAGATGCCCCATCGCAGGCGAAATCCGGTCAAGCCTGAGGTGTTGTCGATCACAACAAGGCGCATGAAATGGTGGATTGGCGTCACAGTTATCGCACGTTTCCAAACATCTATATCGTGATGGCGGGCTGCTAGCGGCCGCAACAGCCTCTGGATATCGGCTTTGGTGCTCATCGTTCGGCTCTGACCTCGATGACGACGATGCGTGTTGCATCAGGGTTGATTGCCTTTGCGGTTGATGCGAGTTCGATCATGGGGGCTGGCGAGAGGCCCCTCTTCCTGCCCCTCTCCCCTTGCGGGAGAGGGGTGGCCCGGATGTCGCGGCGTCAGGCGCGGCGGACCAGCCTGAGCAGGAAGAGCAGGATGACTGCGCCAATCGTTGCGCCGATGATCGCGCCGAGCATCCCGCTCGTGCCAACGGCATAGGTTCCGAAGAGCCAGCCGCCGATCAGCGATCCGACAATGCCGACGATGATGTTTCCGACCAGGCCGAAGCCATAGCCTTTCATGATCACGCCGGCGAGCCAGCCGGCAATGGCACCGATCAGGAGCCAGATGATGAGTGATTGTGGTTCCATGTTGTGTGCGCCTCTGCTGTACTGGTCCCGACACCTCGCCCCTCGAGGCGTTCAGGCCAGCTTGCAAGGACAACGCGGCAGACCGGCTTTGGTTCCATCGTCAGGTCGCGTGCCAACCTCTCGGTATTGCTGGAACGCGTCTTCCCTCCCCTTGCGGGAGAGGGCTAGGGGGTGGGGGTGCGTCAGGCTGGCAAGAATGAGCCTGGCTCACGTCAAGTGCACGCCGCCGGACGGCTGCCCAGGCGGCCATCCCCGGCCCTCGCCTGCGCGCGGGCGCTCGGAGCCTTTGAAGGGTCCACCGGACCTTTCAAAGGCTCCTCACTCCTTCACGCCTTGCCGAAACCTCCCGCCGTCGGCGGGATCACCGTCACGGCTTCGCCGGCCTGAAGCACGGTCTGGTCCGAACCCTTGAGTTCCTCGAAGCGGCCATCGAGGCGGCGGACCAGCGTCTTGCCGACCTGGCCGTCGCCGCCGCCATTCAGCCCGCGCGGCGGGATCTGGCGATGCTGGCTGAGGATGGCGCATTCCATGGTCTGGCGGAAGCGGATGGTGCGACTGGTGCCATCGCCGGCGCTCCACTTGCCCTTGCCGCCGGAGCCCTTCCGGATGTGGAAATCCTCCAGCACCACCGGAAAGCGCGTCTCGAAGATCTCGGGATCGGTGAGGCGCGAGTTTGTCATGTGGACATGCACTCCGTCGGTGCCGTCGAAGCCGTCGCCGGCCGGCGAGCCCGAGCAGATCGTCTCGTAATACTGATAGGTGGCATCGCCGAAGGTCAGGTTGTTCATGGTGCCCTGGCTGGTGGCGATGGCACCCAGCGCCCCGAACAGGGCATTGGTGACCGACTGGCTGACCTCGACATTGCCTGCCACGACCGCTGCCGGATATTCCGGCGAGAGCATCGACTGGGGCGGAATGACGATGTTGATTGGTTTCAGGCAGCCGGCATTCATCGGGATGTCGTCATCGACCATGACCCGGAACACGTAGAGCACGGCGGCGCGGGTGACCGGGGCAGGAGCATTGAAATTGTCGGCCTGCTGGGGGCTGGTGCCGGTGAAATCGACAGTGGCCTCGCGCTTGTCGCGGTCCACCGTGATCGCCACCTGGATCTGGCGGCCATTGTCCATGGCGAAGGTGTAGGCGCTGTCCTTCAGCCGGTCGAGCACGCGGCGCACGCTTTCCTCGGCATTGTCCTGCACATGGCCCATGTAGGCCTGCACGACCTCGATGCCGAAGCTGTTGATGACCTTCTTCAGTTCGCTCACGCCCTTCTCGTTGGCCGCGATCTGGGCTTTCAGGTCAGCGACGTTCTGCGTGACGTTGCGTACCGGCCAGGTTGCGCCGGTCAGCAGCGCCACCAGCTCCTCCTCGCGGAACCGGCCCTGATCGACCAGCTTGAAGTTGTCGATGTAGACGCCTTCCTCCTTGATATGGGTGGCAAGCGGG
>JAPLOV010000156.1 GCA_026400565.1 Hyphomicrobiales bacterium
TGAATGCCTCCATCTGCATCCACACCTTGAATCTGACTCACAAACCGCGCGCTACCCCACGCGTTAACCCGAGTTCAGGGCCGCGCCGGCACAGTCACGCCGGCATGTCCGGCATGTCAGCTGTGTGAACCGAGCTCTGTCCTGAGCCGGTTGACATGGCCCATCTTGCGGCCGGGCCTGGCCTCGGCCTTGCCATAAAGATGCAGTCTCGCCGACGGGTCTTGGAGGATGCCCTGCCAGTCCGCCGCGTCATCGCCGATCAGGTTGAGCATCTCCGCACCTGTGCCCAGCAGGGCGGGCGAGCCAAGCGGCCAGCCGGCAACGGCCCGGACATGCTGCTCGAACTGGGACGTGACGGCGCCATCCATGGTCCAGTGGCCGGAATTGTGCACGCGCGGCGCGATTTCGTTGACGACCAGCGTGTCGCCGCGCTCGCCTGTGCACACGAAGAACTCGACGCCGAGCACGCCGACATAATCCAGCGCCTCGGCAATGCGCCGCGTGGTTGCGACGGCTTCATCAGCACAGGGCCTCGAAAGGGTTGCCGGCACCATGGAACGGTGCAGCATGTGGTGGCGATGCTCGTTTTCCGTGGCATCGAAGGCACTGAAACTGCCATCGAGACCCCTCGCCGCGACCACGGAGACCTCACAGCGGAACCTGACAAAGGCTTCGAGGATCGCCGGCTGCCCGCGCATGGCCGCCCAGGCCGCCTCCGAACCTGCCATCGCCGTGAGCTTGGCCTGTCCCTTGCCGTCATAGCCCAGGCGCGTGGTCTTGAGCACGGCGGGAAGTCCGATCACGGCGAGGGCGGCGACCAGTTCGGCGTGGCTGGTGACGCTGGCAAAGGCTGCGGTGGTGGCCTTAAGGCTGCGGGCAAGCTGCTTTTCGGCCAGCCTGTCCTGCGCAACGCCAAGCGCCTTCGAGCCCGGCCTGACCGGCACGCGGGCTTCGAGGAAGCGCACCGTGCTGACCGGAACGTTCTCGAACTCGAAGGTGACGACATCGACGGCGCTGGCGAAACCGGCCAGGGCCACCTCGTCGTCATAGCCCGCGCGCGTGTGGCGCGCGGCCACGCCGAAGGCCGGGCTGTCCGCCTCGGGCGCGAAGATGTGGCAGTTCAGGCCAAGTTGCGCGGCTGACAAGGCCAGCATCCGTCCAAGTTGCCCGCCACCGAGAATGCCGATTGTCGCGCCGGGCGACAGGACAGTGGCGCTGCCGGGCGGTGGAGGAGGGGCCGGCACCGCTCAGGCCTCGTCGCGCGGCGCAAGGGCGACCGAATCAGTCTGCTTCTGTCGCCAGGTCTCGAGCCGTTCGCAGAGCGCGGCGTCCGTCAGGGCCAGGACAGCGGCTGCCAGAAGCGCCGCATTGACCGCACCGGCGCGGCCGATGGCCAGCGTGCCAACCGGAATGCCCGCCGGCATCTGCACGATCGAGAGCAGGCTGTCCTGGCCTGAGAGGCTTTTTGACTCGACCGGCACGCCAAAGACGGGGAGCACCGTCATGGCCGCTGTCATGCCTGGCAGGTGCGCCGCGCCGCCAGCCCCGGCAATGATCACCTTGAAGCCTTCCGCCTTGGCACCCTTGGCGAAAGCGACCAGCCGGTCCGGCGTGCGGTGGGCGGAGACGATCCGGGCATCGCAGGCAATGCCCAGTTCTGCGAGCGTGTCGGCGGCGTGGCGCATGGTGGCCCAGTCCGACTGGCTGCCCATGATGATGGCGATCGGGGCCTTTGCCGATGTCATGCGCGCGACTTTCCCTGCAAACGCAGGGCTTTATCGCATGCAGTGCCAAAGGGGAAACAGTTTTCGCTGACCGCGAACCCGGCACTGATCCGGCCGATCATGATCCTGTTGTCCGGTCGGGGGCCTGAAAGCCGCCTTATCATGCGCGCGCGGACGGAGCGGGCCGGCGTCTCACGCGATGATGTCGGGCGTGAGCTGGTCCTCGACAAAATGGATGCGGTCCTTGAGGTAGAGCTTGCGCCGCTTCAACCGCATGATCTGGATCTGGTCGATGAGCGGCATGCGCTCCAGCGCCAGGATGGCGGCATCCAGATCGCCATGCTCCTGGCGCAGCCGGTGCAATTCGGCTTCGAAAGCCGAGCGCCGCTCTTCGTCCAGATCAAACCGCATCATGGAGGACTGCTCTTTTTTGGCCGCATTTGACACGAAAGGTTAGGGTGCAAGCACAGTGCGGGCAAGGCTCCACCGATCTAAATTTTTGATCGTCGTTGATCCAAATTTCATTGTGCGGCGCACGGCTGAAATTCGACAGCCAGCTTGAGATCTGTCAGACTCACCATGTTCGATCCACAAACGGAGGACTTCAATGTCGCTGCAGACCCATCTCGTCGAGCTCGAAAAGAAGCACCAGGCCCTGGAAAGCGCGATCGCCAAGGCGCTCGCACACCCATCGGCCAGCGACGTCGAGCTTGCGGAGTTGAAGCGAAAGAAGTTGCATTTGAAGGACGAGATCACCAAACTCAAGGGCTCGCTGATGGCCAAGGCGACCTTGCACTGACCTGATCGCGGAAGACCGTGCCTGCCCGGCATCCTGCCGAGCCGGCCAGGAACAGCAGACAGGAACAGCAGACACGAATAGGCAGACAAGACAGGACCGGTGGATGCCAGGCGCATCCGCCGGTTTTTTGATTGTGCTGTTCGGCATGCGTGTGGCCCGTCGGTCCAGCTTGCTTCAGGCACCTTGCTGGACCAGCCTTGCCATCTCGCGCAGGCGGAATTTCTGGATCTTGCCGGTGCTGGTCTTGGGCAACTCGGCAAACACCACATGGCGGGGGCACTTGAAGCTGGCCAGGTGGCTGCGGCACCAGGGGATGATCTCGACTTCGGTCGCCGCATGGCCTGGCTTGAGTTCGAGGAAGGCACAAGGCGTCTCGCCCCATTTCGCATCCGGCCGCGCAACCACGGCTGCTGCCTGCACGGCGGGGTGCTTGTACAGAGCATCCTCCACCTCGATCGAGGAGATGTTCTCGCCGCCTGAGATGATGATGTCCTTGGAGCGGTCCTTGAGCTGGATGTAGCCATCGGGGTGGCGCACAGCGAGATCGCCGGAGTGAAACCATCCGCCGGCGAAGGCCGCGGCGCTCGCAGCCGGGTTCCTGAGATAGCCCTTCATCACCACGTTGCCCCGGAACATCACCTCGCCCATGGTCCGGCCATCGCGCGGCACGGGCTGCATGGTGTCGGGATCGAGCACATCGAGCGCTTCCAGCGGCACATAGCGCACCCCCTGCCGGGCTTTCAGCGCGGCGGCTTCGGTTGTGCCGAGCGTGTTCCAGTCCTCGTTCCAGTCGTTGATCACCGAGGGGCCATAGGTCTCGGTCAGCCCGTAAAGATGGGTGACGTTGAAGCCCGCGCCAGCCATCGCTGCCAGCACGGCCTCGGGCGGGGGGGCTGCTGCGGTGTAGAACTGCACCACATGCGGCAAGGGCCGCTTCTCGGCAGCTTGTGCATTGAGCAGCGTCGACATGACGATGGGCGCACCGCACAGATGGGTGACGCCATGGTCGGCAATGGCATCGAACATGGACTTGGCCCGAACCTGCCTGAGGCAGACATGGGTGCCGGCCACCACCGAGAGCGACCAGGGGAAGCACCAGCCGTTGCAATGGAACATTGGCAGGGTCCACAGGTAGACCGGGTGCTTGCCCATCGAGCAGGTGACGATGTTGCCAAGGGCGAGCAGGTGCGCGCCGCGATGGTGATAGACCACACCCTTGGGGTCGCCGGTGGTGCCGGAGGTGTAGTTGAGGGCAATCGCGTCCCATTCATCCTGAGGCGGCTGCCAGGCGAAATCGGGATCGCCGGTGGCCAGCAGGGCCTCGTAGTCCATGGAGCCGAGCCGGTCGCCCGGGCCGTCATATTCCGGGTCATCGTAGTCGATGACGATGGGCCTGACCCTGGCCAGTGCCAGGGCAGGGCCAGCGAGTCTTGCGAATTCCCGGTCGGTGATCAGCACCTTTGCTTCGCCATGATCGAGCGAAAAGCCGATGATCGCCGCGTCGAGGCGCGTGTTCAGCGTGTTGAGCACAGCCCCGGTCATGGGCACGCCGTAGTGGCATTCAAGCATTGCTGGCGTGTTGGCCATGAGCACCGCCACCGTATCGCCGCGGCCCACGCCGAGCCGTGCCAGCGCCGATGCAAGGCGGCGTGAGCGGGCGTAAAAGGTGGCGTAGCTGACGCGCAGCGCGCCATGGATGATCGCGGTGCGCTCCGGATCGATCGCTGCCGTGCGTTCGAGAAAGCCCAGCGGGGTCAACGGCTGGTGATTGGCCGGGTTCTGGTCGAGATCGCGGGCATAGGCGGCTTGGGACATCTCGGACCTCGCAGTGTCGTTCCGGCAAAGGGGCGGTGAGCCCGTCCAGCCGAATGTAGCGCAGCGCAGCCGGCGAACAATGCGCAGCGTTCAGAGCAGCCCGGTGATGCCATCCCAGGTGAGCTTGAGCCCGACCAGAAGCAGCATGCCGTAGATCAGCGGATAAAACCGGGCGACCGTGATGCGCCTGACCAGCCAGATGCCGAACATGTTGCCGGCAATGGCAAAGGGCAGCAGCGCCGCCGATCCGATCAGCGTTTCGCGGGTGATCAGGCCCAGTTGCAGATAGGGCCAGAGCTTGACGATGTTGACCACGAAGAACAGCCAGCCAAGCGTGCCGGCGAACACCGCCGGGGCCAGCCGCTGCGGCATCAGGTAGACCTGTGCGGGAGGGGCGCCGGCATGGGCGATGAAGCTGGTGACGCCGCACCAGATGCCCCAGAACACGCCGGCCGCATCGGGCGCGCGGTAGGGCGGGGCCTCGGCCACGCCGCGCAGGCGCAACACCCACCAGTTCAGCGCGAAGGCCAGCGCAATGATGCCGACCATCAGCTTCAGGCCCGCGTCGGAGATCGAGGTCACGGTCGCAGCGCCGATGGCCGTGCCGATCAGGCAACCGATCAGCAGCACCACGAAGCTGCGCCGATCGATGTTCTTGCGGAAGGCCCAGATCGTGACGATGTCCTGCGCCATCAGCACCGGCAGCATGATCGCTGCCGCCGTCAGCGGCGGCAGGGCCAGCGCGAAGACCGGCAGGCCCAGCACGGCAAGCCCGACGAACCCGCCTTTTGACAGCCCGAAGGCCGCAACCGCAATCGTGCCGCAGATCCAGAAGGCGGGGGAGGTCAGAAGCTCGGGCACAAGGGTTTTCCGGTGTTGGCGCTCACCCTGCCCGTGCCGTCAGGCGGGGGCAACTGCGCGGCGCGCATGTCTGGCGTTCACGTACCGGCCATGGCCCGGTCAGCGGGCCTCGACCTGGCGCGCCAGTTGGCCAGGACCGGCTCCAGCATCGCTGCAAGGCGGTCGGCCCAGGCCTCGGCCCTCGCCTGGGTGTCGATCAGATCCTGCCGGAGTTCGACAAGGACATTGGGCAGGCCATGGCGGGTGGCGTGACGGTCGATCGTGTCGCCATGGAGCCAGCCGGCATAGGGCTCGTTGTCGCCGACCACGAGATCGGGATCGGCGCGCAGGGCGGCGAAAAGCGGGGCCACGAGCCTGTCATCCTGGTCCCAGAGCAGCCCGATATGCCAGGGCCGGACCTGGGCCCGCCAGGCCGGCGTGAAGGAATGGACCGAGATCACCGCGGGAGGCAGCCCTGCCGCGAGCGCTGCGCTGACCGCGCTTGCGATGCTGGAATCATATGGCGTGTAGAAGGCCGCAATCCGCTCCTCGACGGCGGCTGGCGCAATCCGCGCATTGCCGGGAATGATCGCGCCATCGGAGATCTGCATCACCAGGGTCGGATCGTCGAGGCCGCGATTGGGGTCGATCAGCAAGCGCGAAAAGGTCGACAGCAGGGCAGGGCAGCCCAGCTGGCCTGCCAAACGGCGGCTGACCCAGGCCGCTCCGATGTCATAGGCGATGTGCCGTTCAAGCTGGCCCGGAGCCAGGCCGAGGGTGCCGAATGCCGCCGGAATGGCATTGGAAGCATGGTCGCACAGCACCAGCGCCTGGCTGGACAGCGCTCCTGGCTGGCGTTCGACATCGCCGATCCTGGGGGCGGCCCCGGTCATTCCTGCAAGATCGGCCATCATCCTGTGCCCCGTACCCCATGGAATGCTGATGGCATAACGTGCGGAATGCGTCTAACAGGATTTGGACGTTGGTCTCAACCCGATTGCCTCATGCCTGTTGCCAGCCCGCTTGCCCGGACCCTGACCGCGATCTACAGCGCCGCCGTGGCCGCGGCGCTGCCGGCCCGCAGTCTGGTTCCTCACCTGCCGGCCATGCCGCGCGGCCGGCTCATCATCCTGGCTGCCGGCAAGGCTGCCGGCAGCATGACACCGGCGGCCGAGGCGCATTATCTCGACACGCTCAAGGTTGAGCCCTCCCGTATCAGCGGTGTTGCCGTCGCCCGCCACGGCTATGGCGCGCCGACGAGACTGATCCCGATGATCGAGGCCGGCCACCCTGTGCCGGATGCCGCGAGCCTGGAAGCGGCCAGCCGCGCCCTGGCCCTCGCCGAGGCTGCGGGGCCGGATGACCTCGTGCTGGTCCTGCTCTCGGGCGGCGGCTCGGCCAACTGGATTGCGCCCGCCGGCACGCTCACTCTGGCAGAAAAGCAGGCGATGACCCGCGCCATGCTGCGCTCCGGTGCCTCGATCGACGAGATCAACACGGTGCGCAAGCGCCTGTCGCGGATCAAGGGCGGGCGTCTGGCGCTGGCGGCCTGGCCAGCCCCTATCCTGACACTGGCCGTGTCCGATGTGCCGGGCGACGAGCCGTCGATCATCGCATCCGGGCCGACCGTTGCCGATGCCTCGACCAACGCAGATGCCCGCGCCGTGATTGCCCGCCGCGGGGTCATCCTTCCGGCCAGTGCGACAAGCCTGCTGGCCGACCCTGCCATGGAAACACCCAAGCCGGGCGATCCGCGCCTGTCGCGCGCCAGCTTCCGCATCATCGCGAAACCGGCTGCCGCCATTGCAGCGGCTGCGGAGGCCTGCGCTGCAGCTGGCTACGAGCCGATCTCGCTGGGCGCCGATCTCGAAGGCGAGGCGCGCATTGTGGCCGGCGCTCACGCGGTGCAGGCGCTGGACCTGCAAGGGAAGGGCCGCAAGGCGGCGCTGATCTCGGGCGGCGAGTTGACCGTGACCATCTGCGGCACGGGGCGCGGCGGCCCGAACCAGGAATACGCGCTGGCGCTGGCGCTGGCGCTGAACGGGGCTGCCGGCATCGCGGCTGTCTCGGGCGATACGGATGGCACGGACGGGGGCGGTGGTGACGCCAGCGACCCGGCAGGCGCGCTGATCGACGCGAGCACGCTGGCACGCGCTGCCGCTGCCGGGCTCGATGCCGGCGCGATGCTGGCCAACAACGATTCGACAGGCTTCTTCGAGGTGCTGGGCGATCTGTTGACGCCGGGCCCGACACTGACCAACGTGAATGACTGCCGAGTCATTCTGATTGATCCATGATGCACCCGCCGACATGATGGCCGCCGTTTCCTGCCCTGCATTCAGCCGTGCGCGTGCCTTCGTGCTGGCGGGTGCCTTGTTGCTCTGGGCCGGACCTGCCCTCGCGGACTTGCGCATCTGCAACAACACCACCAGCCGAGTGGGTGTTGCGCTCGGCTACCGCGATGCACAGGGCTGGATGACCGAAGGCTGGTGGAACCTCAGCCCGCGCGGCTGCGAGACCATCCTGCGCGGCACGCTGGCGGCACGGTTCTACTACATCCACGCCGTCGATTACGACAAGGGCGGGGAGTGGACCGGAAAGTCGGTGATGTGCGTGCGCAATCGCGAGTTCACCATTCGTGGCATCGAGGATTGCCTGCCGCGCGGTTTTGACCGGGCGAACTTCTTCGAGGTCGACACAGGCGAGCAAAAAAGCTGGACCATCCAGCTCACTGATGCTCCCAAATAGCCGATGCGCCAAGGCCATCAGAACAAGGACCGGACCCTATGCGCCGCCATCGCCGAGTGAAGATTCTCGCCACGCTTGGTCCTGCCTCCTCCAATCCGGAGATGGCAGGCAAGCTGTTCGAGGCCGGAGCGGATGTGTTCAGGCTCAACATGAGCCACCTGCCGCGCGAGCAACTGGCCGACAAGGTGGCGATGTTGCGCGCGCTGGAAAGCGTTTACCGCCGGCCGGTCGGCATTCTGGTCGATCTGCAGGGACCGAAGCTCAGGGTCGGGGCCTTTGCCGACGAGGCTGGCGTGCTGCTGGATGTGGGCGCGACCTTCACGCTCGACAGCGACAAGAAGCCGGGCAATGCCACCCGCGTGCACCTGCCCCATCCCGAAATCCTCCAGGCGCTCGAAAAGGGCCATGCGCTGATCCTCGACGATGGCAAGCTGAAACTGGTGGTCGAGAGCGCGAGCAAGACGAAGGCCGTGACCCGCGTGGTCATCGGCGGGGTGCTGAAAGCGCGCAAGGGCGTCAGCCTGCCCGACACCGTCATCCCCGTCTCGGCCATGACCGACAAGGACCGGGGCGACGCGGAAGTGGCCGCCGAGGTCGGTGTCGACTGGATCGCGCTCAGCTTCGTGCAGCGGCCCGAGGACATTGCCGACCTGCGCAAGATCGTCGGTCGCCGCGCCGCGATCCTGGCCAAGATCGAGAAGCCCCAGGCCGTGCAGCGACTGGATGCCATCATGGAAGCGGCGGATGCGCTGATGGTGGCGCGCGGGGATCTGGGGGTCGAAATGCCGCTGGAGAAGGTGCCTGGCACCCAAAAGCGCATCACCCGCGCCGCGCGCCGCACAGGCAAGCCGGTCGTGGTCGCCACACAGATGCTGGAAAGCATGATCACCGCACCGGTGCCGACACGGGCCGAGGTGTCGGATGTGGCCACGGCGGTGTTCGAGGGAGCTGATGCGGTGATGCTCTCCGCCGAAAGCGCGTCGGGTTCCTATCCGATCGAGTCGGTGACGATGATGAACCGCATCGCCGAAGAGGTGGAGAGCGATCCGGTCTATCGGGCGCTGATCGATGGCCAGCGGGCAACGCCTGAGATGACGGGCGCTGATGCCATTGCCGCGTCTGCCCACCAGATTGCCGACACGTTGAACCTTGGCGCGATCTGCGCCTGGACATCGTCGGGATCAACCGCGATCCGGATCGCGCGCGAGCGGCCGAACGCCACCGTCATCGCGCTGACGCCCAACCGCGAGACGGCGCGCCGGCTGACGCTGGTCTGGGGCGTTCACCCTGTCCTGACCAAGGATGCCTCCGACGCCGACGACATGGCCTCGCGTGCCTGCAAGTTCGCGGTGCGGGAAGGCTATGCCAAGGTGGGTGACCGCATCACCGTCGTGGCTGGAGTGCCCTTCGGCACACCGGGTGCCACCAACATGGTGCGCATCGCCTATGTCACGCAGGAACATGCCGCGCTGGCGTGAGCGGCGGCAAAGGTGTGTTTCAGCGCCCGCGGCCGGTGTGACNCGCTTCGGGTGCCGCGGCTGTCCTGATCAAACGAAAAACGGGCCAGCGGCCCGTCCTGTCATCCTGAACCTGGCGGGCGGCATGACCGCACGGTCATGCGTTGTTTCAGTTCACCAGCGCGCCCTGAAGCTGCTTCAGGCCATCGAGGCGGCTTTGTGCCGCGACGCGGGCATCGACGGTGCGTGCATCCGCGACATCGTCCATCGCGTTCTTGATGTCGTTGGCGATCATCTCCGGCTTGAGATCCTCAAGCGGGATGGCATGCTCGGCCAGAATGGTCAGTCCGGCCTCGTTGATGTCGACAAAGCCGCCGCGCACAAACAGACGCCGCGGGCTGCCCTTGCCTTCGGCGACGGTCACAACGCCGGGTTTCAGGGTCGACATGGCAGGAGCATGGCCGGCCAGAACCGTCATGTCACCTTCAGACGCCGGCACGACGACGCTGTCGACCGGGCCCGAGAACAGCACACGTTCCGGTGAGACGAGTTCGAAGTGAAAGGTGGACATGACGTGCTCCGCTCAGTTCTGCCGATTGCCGATCGTCGTGTCAGGCGGCTTCGGCTGCCAGACGCTGGGCCTTCTCGATGGCTTCCTCGATGGTGCCGACCATGTAGAAGGCGGCTTCCGGAAGGTGATCATACTTGCCTTCGACGAGACCCTTGAAGCCCTTGATCGTGTCCTCGAGGCGCACCAGCTTGCCCGGGGAGCCGGTGAAGATTTCGGCCACGAAGAACGGCTGGCTGAGGAAGCGCTCGATCTTGCGGGCGCGGGCCACGGTCATCTTGTCCTCTTCGGACAGTTCGTCCATGCCAAGGATGGCGATGATGTCCTGCAGCGACTTGTAGCGCTGGAGGGTGGACTGGACCTTGCGGGCGACGTCGTAATGCTCTTCGCCGAGGATGGCTGCAGAGAGCATGCGCGAGGTCGAGTCGAGCGGGTCCACCGCAGGGTAGATGCCCTTTTCGGCGATCGAGCGCGACAGCACGGTCGTCGCGTCCAGGTGGGCGAACGAGGCGGCTGGTGCCGGGTCGGTCAAATCGTCCGCCGGCACATAGATCGCCTGCACCGAGGTGATCGAGCCCTTCGTGGTGGTGGTGATGCGCTCCTGAAGATTGCCCATGTCCGTGGCCAGCGTGGGCTGATAACCCACGGCGGACGGGATGCGGCCCAGAAGCGCCGACACTTCGGAGCCAGCCTGCGTGAAGCGGAAGATGTTGTCGACGAAGAACAGCACGTCCTGGCCCTGATCGCGGAAGTGCTCGGCAACGGTCAGGCCGGTGAGCGCGACGCGGGCCCGGGCGCCCGGCGGTTCGTTCATCTGGCCATAGACCAGCGCGCACTTGGAGCCGGCGGTCGATCCGTTGTTCTTGCCCGGATCCTGGTTGACGCCCGACTCGATCATCTCGTGATAAAGATCGTTGCCTTCGCGGGTGCGCTCGCCGACGCCCGCAAACACCGAATAGCCGCCATGGGCCTTGGCGATGTTGTTGATCAGTTCCATGATCAGCACGGTCTTGCCGACGCCCGCGCCGCCGAACAGGCCGATCTTGCCACCGCGTGCATAGGGGGCGAGCAGATCGACGACCTTGATGCCGGTTTCGAGAATCTGGGAATCGGTTGCCTGGTCCGAGTAGGACGGGGCTGGCTGATGGATGCCGCGCATCGCTTCGCCGACCACCGGGCCGGCTTCGTCGACGGGCTCGCCGATGACATTCATGATGCGGCCAAGGGTGGCTTCACCAACGGGAACCATGATCGGGCTGCCGGTATCGGTCACCGGCTGGCCGCGCACCAGCCCTTCGGTCGAGTCCATCGCGATGCAGCGCACCGAGCTTTCGCCGAGGTGCTGGGCCACTTCGAGAACCAGCCGGTTGCCGAGGTTCTGGGTTTCAAGGCCGTTCAGGATCTCGGGCAATTCGCCCTCGAACTGCACGTCGACGACGGCGCCGATGACCTGGGTGATCTTGCCCATGGGCTTGTTCGATATGGTTGCGGCCCTGGCGGCAGACGCTGCCCTGGGCGCGGCGGCCTTGGCGGGCGCGGCAGCCTTCGTGGGAGCGGCGGCCTTCGTGGGAGCGGCAGCCTTTGCGGGAGCCTTGGTGGTGGCTTTTGCCATGGTTCTCTCCGATCCTTGAATGATCAAACGACAGTGAGCGTCACGGGGACATTGCCGCGTGTCGCCTTGGAATAGGGGCAGATCGAGTGGGCGTCCTCGGCCAGTGCCTTGACCCTGGCGAGGTCCTCGCCCGGGATGGACACTTTCAGCTCCGCGGTCAGCGCAAAGCTGGTCTCGTCCCTGTTGAGCGTGACCGAGCAGGTCACCGAAGCCCGAGCCGGATCGACATCGTGCTTCTTCGCCAGGGCGATAATGGCCTGGCCGTAGCAGGCAGACCAGCCCATGGCGAACAGCTGTTCGGGGTTCATGCCGTCAGGGCCGCCCGGAACGAGTTCCTTCGGCAAGGACATGCCGAGCACCATCTTGCCGCCTTCCAGCGAGGTGCGGCCATTGCGGCCACCGCCTGTGGTGGCATGGGTGGTCATGATCGGGGTCAGGGCCATGCGCGGATATCCTCAGAGCGCTTCGGCGCCGGAAATGATCTCGATCAGTTCCTTGGTGATCATCGCCTGCCGGGTCCGGTTGTACTTCTGGGTCTGCTTCTTGATCATGTCGCCCGCGTTGCGCGTGGCATTGTCCATGGCTGACATGCGCGCGCCCTGTTCGGAGGCGGCGTTCTCGAGCAGGGCCTTGAAGATCTGCACGGCGATGTTGCGCGGCAGCAGCGAGGCCAGGATCTCGGCTTCCTCTGGCTCGTAGTCATAGACGGCCTGTGCGCCCTTGGCAGCGGATCTTGAAGGGATTTCAGCCGGAATCAGCTGCTGGGCAGTCGGGATCTGCGAGATCACAGACTTGAAGCGCGAGAAGAACAGCGTGGCGACATCGAACTCGCCGGCCTCGAACATCTTCAGCACGCGGGTACCGACCTCGTCAGCCTGCACGAAGCTCATCTGTTTCACCGAGCGGAACTCGATCAGGTCGATGATGTTGCGTTCGAGCGTGCGGCGGAGGGAATCGTTGCCCTTCTTGCCGACGCACAGGATCTTCACGGTCCTGCCTTCGGCGAGGAGGCGGTTGGCGTGTTCGCGGGCGAGGCGGGCAATCGAGGAGTTGAAGGCACCGCACAGGCCACGTTCAGCGGTGCAGACCACCAGCAGGTGAATCTTGTCCGCCCCGGTGCCTGCGAGAAGACGCGGCGCGCTGGAGGCATCGACGCCGGCTCCGAGGTTGGCGAGCACATTTTCCATCTTCTCGGCATAGGGCCGGGCTGCCTCGGCAGCCATCTGCGCCTTGCGCAGCTTGGCAGCCGCGACCATCTGCATGGCTTTGGTGATCTTCTGCGTCGCCTTCACCGAGGCGATGCGCGTGCGAAGGTCCTTCAACGAGGGCATGTCGGCTGTGTCCCTTTCGTCAGTGCAAGACGCGCATGCAACGAAGCAATCGAGTGGTTAGGGGCGCGGCAGGGCATCAGGTGCCCCGAAGCGCCCGCCAAGACGTCAGGCGAACGACTTCGCCAGACCTGCGACGATGCCCTTGAGCGTGGCCGCGCTGGCGTCGGAGAGGTCCTTTGAGTCGCGGATCGCATTGAGCAGATCGACATGCTTGCCGCGCAGCAGCGACAGCAGCTGATCCTCGAAGGCGCGGACCTTGGAGACCGGCAGGCCGTCGAGATAGCCGTTCACGCCGGCATAGATCACGCAGCACTGCTCTTCCATCTTGAGCGGTGAGAACTGGGGCTGCTTGAGCAATTCGGTGAGGCGCGCGCCACGGTTCAGCAGGCGCTGCGTCACGGCGTCGAGATCGGAGCCGAACTGGGCGAAGGCAGCCATTTCGCGATACTGGGCGAGTTCGCCCTTGATCTTGCCGGCGACCTTCTTGGTGGCCTTGGTCTGCGCGGCCGAACCGACGCGGCTCACCGAGAGGCCGACGTTCACGGCGGGGCGGATGCCCTGATAGAACAGGTCGGTTTCAAGGAAGATCTGGCCATCGGTAATCGAGATCACGTTGGTGGGAATGTAGGCCGAAACGTCGTTGGCCTGGGTTTCGATGACCGGGAGCGCGGTCAGAGAGCCCGAACCATGCGATTCAGCCATCTTCGCGGCGCGTTCCAGCAAGCGCGAGTGCAGATAGAACACGTCGCCGGGATAGGCTTCGCGGCCCGGTGGGCGGCGCAGCAGCAGCGACATCTGGCGATAGGCAACGGCCTGCTTGGACAAGTCGTCATAGATGATGACGGCGTGCATGCCGTTGTCGCGGAAATACTCG
>JAPLOV010000216.1 GCA_026400565.1 Hyphomicrobiales bacterium
GACCCTTGCTGCGGCGCGTGATATGCGGGCGCGGGCCGCGCTGGCCCGCACTTTGGCATTTCCGCCACGATGCGATTTGCTCTAGCGTGTTGCAATCGTTGCGTCATGCCTCGCTGGCGCAGACCGTCCCTGCACACGCCTCACGCCCTGCGATCCTTGCCATGACCACCAGACCCGCCCGCCTGCTCGTCGTTGAAGGCAATGTCCGCGAGGCCCGCGAGGCTCACCGGCAAGGCTGGGGTGTGACGCCGGCCGAGTCCTACGCTCAGTCGATCCGGCAGCTGGACGAGGCTGCCATCTGCGACATTGCCCTGCCGGCGGACGAGGGCGCAAATCTGCCGGACCCGGCCGGGCTGGCCAGTTATGACGGCATTTTCCTGACGGGATCCGCCCTGCACATCTATCAGCTGGCGCCGCCCGTAACGCGGCAGATCGAGTTGATGCGGGCAATCTATCGCAGCGGCACGCCGTGCTTCGGCTCCTGCTGGGGTATTCAGGTTGGCACGGTTGCAGCTGGCGGCACGGTGACGGCCAACCCTGCCGGGCGGGAGATCGGCCTTGCCCGCCGGATCGTGCCGACCGAGGCCGGCCGTTCCCACCCGCTGCTGGAAGGCCGTCCTGCCGCCTTCGATGCGCCTGCGATCCATCTGGACGCGGTGGTGCTGCCGCCGGGGGACATCACCGTTCTGGCGTCCAACGCGCTGACGCCGGTGCAGGCTGCCGAGATCCGCCACGACGGCGGCGTATTCTGGGGCGTGCAATATCATCCCGAGTTTTCGCTTGGCGAGGTTGCTGCCATCCTGCGCCGTATGGCTGGCCCGCTGGTTGCCGAGGGTTTCCGGCGCGAGCCGCAGGATGTGGCGCGTTATGCCGACGAACTCGCAACGCTGGGTGCTGATCCTGGCCGCAGCGATCTGGCCTGGGCCCACGGCCTCGATGCGCAGGTGCTGGAGCCGCGGCTGCGTATGACCGAAATCGCCAACTTCCTGCGCCATCGCGTGCAGCCCGGTCGCAGCACGCGGGGCCGCGCCTGACAGGCCGTGAAAAATCCGCAATTCTGATGTGAGTAGCGGCGGCATCGTGTCCAGATGCTGCTCCCCGGAGATTGATGGTCATGTCCAGACGTGTCTTGCGCGCCACCCTGTCCCTTGTGGCGTCCGTGGCCTTTGCGCCGCTGGCGCTCTGTGCCGAACTGACCCTGAACAGCCGGATCGACGCCGTGACCGTGTTCCCCGATGCGGCGGCCATCACGCGCATCGGCGAGGTGAAGGTGCCGGCCGGTCAGCATGTGCTGCTGCTGCGCGGGCTGCCGGCCGCCATCGACCCGGCCTCGATCCGGATTGAGGGCAAGACCGAAGGGGCGGACACTGGTGCCCTCAGGATCGGCTCGGTCGATGTGCGCCGGGTGCCGGCCGATACCGCGCCCAGTGAGGATGTGCAGAAGCGGCTGCGCGACCTGCGCAGCGAGCTTGCCAGGGTCCGGGGCCGGATCGAGGCGCTTGAGGTGCAGAAGAAGGCCGTGGCTGATTTTGCGCGGATGGGCGCCGAGGCCGCCGTGAAGGAGGGCAAGGGTTTTGATCTGGCGCAGGCCCGCGCAGCCTGGTCTGCGGTTGGTGAGGGCACGGCCCAGGCGAACGAGGGGCTTCAGGCCGAGAGCCAGCGCGCCGCCGATCTCGATGCCGAGATCAAGGCAGCCGAACTCGCTGGCGGGCGGCCGCGCCAGCCGCTGCAGCCGCTGGTCGATCTGGTGATCGCGGTGGAGGCGGACCGTGATCTGTCCTCGACGCTGGCCTTGAGCTACCGCGTCGGCGGGGCGCGGTGGGCGGCGGTCTATGATGCGCAACTCGATACCCAGGCGAACGGTTCTGCCGCCAAGGTCAACCTCGTCCGCCGCGCCGCAATCACCCAGCGCACCGGCGAGGACTGGGGCGATGTCGCCCTGACCTTGTCGACCGCGCGCGTTGCGGGCGGCGCGACGATGCCTGACGTGACCACACAGGCGCTGGCGCTCAGCGAGCCGGCGGTCGTATCCGGCGGTGGTCGCTCACGCAGCCTTGCCATGTCGGCGCAGGAGGAGCGGGCCATGCCGGGTGCCGCGCGAGCCCCGATGGCCGACCTTGGCAATGTGGCCGAGCGCGAGGCCAGTGCCGTGACCAGCGCCTTCGCGGCCAGTTTCGTGGTACCGGGCCGGGTCAGCGTCGGGCGTGACGGCGCGGCGCGGACGCTCAGGCTTTCCAGCCATGTTCTGGACGCGCCCTTGCTTGCGAAGGTCGCGCCGGCGCTGGAGATGCGGGCCTATCTTTCGGCCAGTCTGGCATGGGCGGACGACGTGCCGCTGCTGCCGGGCGAGGTCTCGCTGACGCGTGACGGCGCCTTTGTCGGCAAGGCCCAGCTGGGCCTTGTCGCACCCGGCGAGAGCTTCGAACTCGGCTTCGGTGCCGATGACCGGATCAAGGTCGAGCGGGTGCCGGTCCTGCGCCGCGACAATGATCCGGCAGGCAGCTATGCCATGCGCAACCAGATCAGCGATCATCGCACCAGCATCACCAACCTGCACCGCAGGCCGATGCGGATCAGCGTGGTCGACCGGATCCCGGTGTCGGAGAACACGGCGATCAGCGTGGAGCCCCTGCCGACTAACACTCCGGCGACCGAACGGAACGTTCAGGACAGACGCGGCGTGATGGCGTGGAGTCATGACTATGCGGCGGGCGAAAAGCGCGAGATCAGGCTTGGCTGGCGGCTGCGCTGGCCGGCGGACCGGCAGCTTGTGAGCCAGTAGGATCGGCCCGCCCTGGCTTGTGTGCCCTGGCCGCCGGTCGGGTTTTCCTTGACCTTGCGCCTGTGCTGGATCATGAGGGACTGCAAGGATGAACCCGAAGCCCTGGCCTTGCGCCGGGGCTTTTTGTTGATGCCCGGCGGGCCGATGCGGCGCTGCAGGGCACTGTGAAGGCGGTGCGCGATGGCGAACGTGGTCGTTGTGGGAGCCCAGTGGGGCGACGAGGGCAAGGGCAAGCTGGTTGACTGGCTGTCCAGTCAGGCCGATGTCGTGGTGCGCTTTCAGGGCGGACACAATGCCGGCCATACGCTCGTCATCGATGGGGTCGTCTACAAGCTGTCGCTTCTGCCTTCCGGCATCGTGCGCCCCGGCAAGCTGTCGGTGATCGGCAATGGCGTCGTCGTCGATCCCTGGCATCTGGTCGAGGAGATCGCCAAGCTGCAAGGACAGGGGGTCGCCATCAGCCGTGACAACCTGCGCATTGCCGACAATGCCACCCTGATCCTGCCGCTCCACCGCGAACTGGACCATTTCCGCGAGACATCGAATTCCGGGCTCAAGATCGGCACCACCAAGCGCGGCATCGGGCCGGCCTATGAGGACAAGGTCGGGCGGCGCGCGATCCGTGTCATCGATCTGGAAGATGATGCGTTGCTCGAAGCCAAGATCGAGCGGCTGCTGGCCCATCACAATGCGCTCAGGCGCGGCCTTGGCATCGCGGAAGCGGATGGCCAAGCGCTGCTGACAGAGCTGAAGGCGATCGCGCCTGCGGTCCTGCCCTATGCCGATACGGTCTGGTCGCTGCTGGACGGCGAACGGCGCGCCGGCAAGCGCATCCTGTTCGAAGGGGCGCAAGGTGCGCTGCTCGATGTCGACCACGGCACCTATCCATTCGTGACCTCGTCCAACATCGTGGCCGGGCAGGCCGCGACCGGATCGGGCCTCGGGCCCGGTGCTGTCGGCTATGTGCTCGGCATTGCCAAGGCCTACACGACCCGCGTGGGCGAGGGGCCTTTCCCGACCGAACTCAACGACGAGACCGGAGAGCTGATCGGCTCGAAGGGCAAGGAATTCGGCGTCGTCACCGGGCGCAAGCGCCGCTGCGGCTGGTTCGATGCCTGCCTCGTGCGGCAAACCGTGAAGACCTCCGGTATCGACGGCATCGCGCTGACGAAGCTCGACATTCTCGACGGATTCGAGACCATCGAGGTTTGCGTCGCCTATGAGCTCGATGGCCGCCAGATCGAAACCCTCCCGGCCGGGCAGGCGGCGCAGGGGCGGGTCAGGCCCGTGTATGAAACCATCGAAGGCTGGAGCGGCTCGACCGCCGGCGCGCGCACCTGGGGCCAGCTGCCGGCGCAGGCCATCAAGTATGTCCGGCGCATCGAGGAACTGATCGGCGCGCCGGTCGCCGTGCTCTCGACATCGCCCGAGCGCGATGACACCATACTTGTGCGCAATCCGTTCGAGGGTTGACGAAGGGGCCTGTCTCGGGACAAACCACAGTCATGGCGGATTTCTACCCGGTTCTTTCGAGAGCCATCGCGGGCTTGCAGGAGCAGACACCGGAGGCACGTCGTGCGGTCTATGATCGGGCGAAGCAGGTGCTTGTCATGCAGCTGCGCAATGTCGATCCGCCGGTCTCCGAAGCCGACATCATGCGCCAGCGGCTGGCGCTCGACGATGTGATTGCCCGGATCGAGCGCGACCACCAGCTTGCCGATCCGGTGCTGCAGCCGGTACCCGTTGCGCCTGCGCCGTCTGCATCTGTTCCGCCGCCGCCCGCTGCGCCCGCGTACGCTCCGCCTGCGCCCGCACCGCCTCCCGCGCCTGTCATGCCCGGCCCCCCTGTGTTCGTGCCGCTGCGCGACGAGATGCCGGCCGAGGCCAGCGGGGCCAACCCCGACGCCGCCGGTGCGGAGCCGGCCCAGCCCTTCAGGCAGGACACGGCACCCCTTGCCTTCCCGCCTGCCGACGCGCTGCCGCCATCAGACCGCCCGCGTCTCGACATCGCCGCAGCACCGTCGTCCTCGCGTCCGCGCATGCGCCACCTGATCGTGGGGAGCGGCATCGCGCTTGGCATCGCAGCGATCGCGGCCACAGCCTATTATGTCAACCGTGAGCCCTCGGTGTTCGTGCAGGCCCCTCAGGGCGGCCAGCAGACCACCGCGCCTGCTGCCGGCGGGCCCAAGATCAGCGAGCGGGCCGGCGGGCCCTCGCAGCAGGTGCCACCGCCTGCGCCAACGGGCCAGCCGGGATCTGGTCAGCCAGGTTTCGGCCAGCCGCCGCGCGGCGACATCGCGGTCGCACAACGCGCCGTGCTCTATATCGAACCACCGGATGCGACACAGCCGCCGCGCGCGCTGGTGGGCCGCGTGGCCTGGCGCGTCGAGGCGCAGAACCCCGGCCAGGGGCAGCCTCTGGAGACCGTGATCCGCGCCGACATCGAGATCGCCGAGGCAGGGCTCAACCTCGTGTTCACGATCCGGCGCAACACGGATGCGGCGTTTCCCGCTTCCCATATCCTCGGAATGCGGTTCCAGCGTGTCACGGATGATGGCAATGGCGCGGTGCGTGAAGCGGGCGTGCCGCAATTCAAGACCGAGGAAAACGAGCGCGGCGCGCCGCTTTCGGCGATCACCAATGCGCTCGGGGAAAACCTGTTCGTCTCGGCGCTGTCTCGCGAGCCTGTCGAGGTGGAACGCAACCTCGAGCTGATCCGCACCCGCAACTGGATTGACATTCCGGTGCGCTTTGCCTCCGGCCGGCGCGGGATCATCGCGTTCGAGAAAGGCCCTTCAGGCGATCTGCGCATTGCAGAAGGCTTCGACAGCTGGCGCTGATGCCGGCGATCACGGCACTTAGGCCGTGATCAGAAGGTTCGTGACAAGACCTTCGTGACAAGACACCTACGTGACAAGACACCTTCGTGGCAAAACTTGCCGTCACGCGGCCCGCCTCGGCTCAGGCTGCCGTCCTTGCGATCCTTGGCATGGTGGGCAAGGTCTCGCGCTTGACCAGTGCAATCTTCACCGCTTCCTGGACCTTCTCGAAGGCGCGCACCTCGATCTGGCGGACACGCTCGCGCGAGACGCCGAACTCGTCGGACAGGTCCTCAAGGGTGATCGGATCATCGGTCAGGCGGCGCGCCTCAAAGATACGGCGCTCGCGCGGATTGAGGACGCCGAGCGCATCGCGCAGGGCGGCGAGCCTGTTGTCGCTCTCCTGGCTCTCGACAAGGCGGACTTCCTGGTCCGACTGCTCGTCGACCAGCCAATCCTGCCATTCGCCTTCGCCCTCCTCGCGCAGCGGCGCGTTGAGCGATGCATCTCCGCCGAGACGGCGGTTCATGTCGATCACGTCCTGCGCTGGCACGCCGAGCTTGGTGGCGATCTGCTGGACCTGATCGGGGCGCAGATCGCCCTCGTCCAGCGCAGAGATCTTGCTCTTGGCCTTACGCAGGTTGAAGAACAGCTTCTTCTGGTTGGCAGTGGTGCCCATCTTCACCAGCGACCACGACCGAAGGATGTATTCCTGGATCGAGGCCTTGATCCACCACATGGCATAGGTGGCCAGGCGGAAGCCCTTTTCCGGCTCGAAACGCTTGACCGCCTGCATCAGGCCGACATTGCCCTCGGAAACGACCTCGCCGATTGGCAGGCCATAGCCGCGATAGCCCATGGCGATCTTGGCCACGAGGCGCAGATGCGAGGTGACAAGCTTGTGAGCCGCGTCGCGGTCATCATGCTCGCGCCAGCGCTTGGCGAGCATGTATTCCTCGTCGGGTTTGAGCATCGGAAACTTGCGGATCTCGTCGAGATACCGCGAAAGGCCGCCTTCAGCGGCCATGATCGGCAGAAAACCGGTGGCCATGCCATCCTCCTTGTCAGGCCCCCATCACAGGCTGGCCATCAGCGACGTTCACCATCGAACCCTTCGCCGCGGACGTTATAGTGCGTCAAACCATGGCCGAAAATAGGCAAACGCGCTCAGTTGAATCAAAGTTTTGCGAGGCAATTTTGCAGTTGTGCAAAATCCTCCGGTGGATCGGCGGTGAAACCAAGCGTTTCTCCTGATCCGGGATGGGCGAAACCAAGCAGCGTGGCATGCAGCGCCTGCCGGTTCATGGCTGCCAGAGCCTGCCGCGGAGCCTCCGGAAGCCGGGCTGCCTTGGTGACAAAGCCGGACCCATAGACCCTGTCGCCCAGCAGGGGATGGCCGATATGGGCCATGTGAACCCTGATCTGGTGGGTCCGCCCGGTTTCGAGCACGCAGCGCACGAGGCTGGCGACCGGTTCGGTGCTGCCGGTCGGGTAGGTGTCCAGCACCTCATAGTGGGTGACAGCGTGGCGACCGCGCCCCTCGGCCACCACGGCCATCTTCTCGCGGTTTCGGGAGCTGCGGTCGATGGGGGCATCAATGGTGCCGTGCGGGCGGCGCGGCATGCCCCAGACGATGGCGAGATAGGCCCGTTCGAGCGGCCCTGTACGGCCATGATCGGCGAACTGCGCGCTCAGTTCCTGATGGGCGTGATCATTCTTGGCGACGACAATCAGTCCGCTCGTATCCTTGTCGAGCCGGTGCACGATGCCAGGGCGCCGCACTCCGCCTATCCCTGAGAGGCTCTCGCCGCAATGGGCGATCAGGGCGTTGACCAGTGTGCCGTCCTCGTGCCCCGCCGCCGGGTGCACCACCAGACCGGCGGGCTTGTTGATCACGATCAGGTCGGCATCCTCATGCACGATCATCAGCGGGATCGCTTGCGCGACGGGCTCTGCGGCCACGGGCGGTGGCACGACGAGGTCGATGCGCTGGCCTGGCTTCAGCCTGTGGCCGCAATCGCTGACCACAGAGCCGTCCAGCCGGACATCACCTGCGGCAATCAGTCCCTGGAGCCGGCTGCGGCTGAACGCTGGCAGCGACCGGGCCAGCCAGCGGTCCAGCCTCACGCCGGCAGCCTCGGGCGGCACGCTGAGCGTGGACAGGTTGGAGGGCGTCGGGGGCGGCAACATCGTCCCGCAATGCCATGCCGGGCCGACAGCATGCAACCGTTGCTGCGGCAAATCGTTCCATTGGCGCGCTTGGGAGAGGGATCCTTAACCGCGCCGCGCGATCATGAAGTGGTATTCTGAGAATCCGCGCATGCGCCTGACGCCCAACGACACACATGGCGCACCTTATGCCGCCGAAGCGCCAACCCACAGCTTGTCTCCGGCTCGCGCTGACGGTGTTGCACCGGCGGTTGCCGAGCTCGCAGGGGGCGCAACGCTGGATGCGAACGTGCTCACGGCGGCGGTCGACGCCATCCCGCACTCCGTCTTTATCATTGGGCCGGACGGGCGTTATGTCTTTCAGAACGCCCATGACAGGGCGCTTTTCGGCGACCTTGTGGACCAGCCAACCCATGCTGACGAGGCGGCCGTGGACGATGTCTGGCTTTCCGCACATGCGAAAGCGTTGGCGGGCGAGGACGTGCGCTATGTCGATGTGCGTCAGCAAGGCGGCGAGGCAAGAAGCATCGAGACGTTCATGCGTCCGCTTGCCTTCGGCGCGGAGCGTCATGGTGCCGTGGGAATCTCGATCGACCAGACTGGACTGATCGAAGCCCGAAACCAGCTCGATCAGGAGCGCCAGCGCCTGCAGGACTTCCTCGACAGCTCCTCGGACTGGATGTGGGAGCAGAACGAGAACTTCGTGTTCACGCACTGGCACATGCCCCGGCAGTCCGCCATGCGGGCGCCTCTGGGCTTCACGCGGTGGGGCTTTGCCGGCTGTGATGCCGAGCAAGACCCGGCGTGGAAGGCGCACAAGCTGAGCGTGGAGCGGCACGAGCCGATCACCAACTTCGTCTACAAGACATCAAACCGCACCGGCGGCGATATCTGGATCGAGGTCAACGGGCGCCCGGTATTCGACGAGGCAGGCAGCTTCAAGGGCTATCGCGGCACGGCGCGTGATGTGTCCCAGCGCGAGGAACTGACCCAGAAACTGCGCGATGCTTTGGCCCATGCCCGCAGCGTGCTGTCAGAACTGGGGGCCTACAAGGCAGCGCTCGACGAGCATTCGATCGTCAGTGTTGTTGATCCTTCCGGCAAGCTGCTGTTCGTGAACGACCTGTTCTGCCGGACAACGGGCTATACGCGTGAGGAGGCCCTTGGTCGCCAAGTCGGCGAACTGCTCGATTCCGACCAGCATCCCCCGGACTTCTTCAGGCATATCCGCGAGACGCTGGAGACGGGTCGGACCCTTCGCCATCGCATCTGCAACCGCACCAAATCCGGCACCTATTTCTGGCTCGACGAGACGGCGGTGCCGCAGCGGAATGATGACGGTGAGATTATCGCCCACGTGTCGCTTGCCTTCGACATCACCGAGACGGTTGAGGCCGAGCAGAAGACCCGCGAGAGCGAGGCCCGTTTCAGGCTGCTGGCCGACAACAGCAGCGATGTGATCATCCTTGGCCACAATGACGGGCGGCGCAGCTATTTTTCGCCTGCCGTGTTGAAGCTGACCGGCTACACGCCGGATGAGGCCCTTGCTGTCCCGATGCGCGAATGGGTGCATCCCGATGACATCGGCACCCTCTACAAGGCGACGTCGCAGCTCTCCGCGTCAACGCCGCACGCGATGATTGTGCATCGCCTGAAGCGGAAGGACGGCAGTTACATCTGGGTCGAGGGTGCGTTCTCGATGGTGCAGGCTGCCGAGGGCGAGCCGTACATTGTCGCCAACATCCGCGACGTGACCGAGCGCAAGGCGCTGGAAGCCGATTATCGCAAGCTGTTCGAGCACAGCATCGTTGGCATCTACCGCAAGACGCTGGACGGACATCTGATCAGGACGAATCCCGCGCTGGTGGCGATGCGCGGCTACAGCAGCGAGCAGGCGCTGCTCGATGCCAACAATGCCGGTGAGGCGAACTGGCGCGTCGATCTGCTCCGTCAGAAGGAGCGGCACGACCTTTTGCTGCGCGACGGGCTGATCACCGACTTCGTGTCTGAGGTGCGCACCTTGCGCTCCGACCAGACCATCTGGATCTCTGAAACCGCCTGGCTGGTGCGCGATGACAATGGCGAGCCGAGCTATGTCGAGGGCATGGTGGCTGACGTGACCGAGCGCGTCACCTCGCAGGTGGCACTGGAGCGGCAGGCACGTTCCGACCTGCTGACGGGCCTGCCGAACCGGCGGGCTTTCTGCGAGATGCTCCAGGCGCTGATTCTGCAAGGCGGCGACGCCTCCCACTCGGTGCTCTATGTCGACCTCGACCGCTTCAAGGCGGTGAATGACAGACATGGCCATGCAGCGGGCGACGAGGTGGTGCGCGAGGTGGCGGCCCGGCTGCGCCAGGTCATTGGCAGCGAGGATGTGCTCGCCCGCCTTGGTGGCGACGAGTTCATCATCCTGGCAGCAGAGAGCCTGTCCGGGACGCGCGGCGAACAGCTTGCCGTGCAGATCATCGCCGGCGTCAACCATCCGATCGTGCTAGCGAGCGGTCAGATCGCCAATGTCGGCGCCAGCATCGGGATTGCGGCCGTCGAGGTGCGCGAGACCTCCGCCGAGGCCGTGATCCGGCGCGCCGACCTGGCCATGTATCAGGCCAAGCGGGACGGCCGGAGCGCGTTCCGGCGCTACAGCCTTGTTCTGGATGAGCAGGTCAAGCTCAGGCAGACCATCGACATCGGCCTGCGCTCGGCCGTCGACAACCGCGAATTCGAGCTGCATTTCCAGCCGGTCTATCGGGCCAATGGGCTGGTTCGTACCGGCTTCGAGGCGCTGATCCGCTGGCGGCATGCGGAGCATGGCCTGATGTCGCCCGCCGATTTCATTCCGATCGCGGAAGATACCGGCATGATCGTGCCGGTCGGGGCCTGGGTGCTGGACGAGGCGCTGCGACAGGCGCGGACATGGCCGATGGCGTGCCGGATCGCGATCAATGCCTCGGTGGTGCAGCTTCGCCATCCGGACTTCGCAGCCCTTGTCAGCGGTGCACTGAAGCGGCACCAGGTTGCGGCCAAGAGGCTGGAGATCGAGGTGACGGAATCGGTCCTTCTCGACGACAACCAGACCGCGCTCACCGTGCTGCAAAAACTCCAGAGCGAGGGCGTGACCGTTGCCCTCGATGATTTTGGCACGGGCTGGTCATCGCTGAGCTATCTCAACCGGCACCGTTTCGACCGCATCAAGATCGACCGCTCCTTCGTGCGCGGCATTGCCGACCGGCGCAACGAGGCCATTATCCGCGCCATCGTCGACATGAGCTCGCGGCTCGGCATCAAGATCACGGCCGAGGGCGTGGAGACCCAGAGCCAGCTCGAAGCCCTCACCGGGCTCGGTTGCCACGATTTGCAGGGCTATCTGCTGGGCAGGCCCGTGCCGGCGGAAGATGCCATGATGCTGGCGGCATCGCAGTTGTCACGGCTCAGGCGCGGCGGCGTCGTCCGGGCGATCCGCTGAGACGTTCGGTGCCTGGGCGGCAGGTCTGCCGCCTTACCAACGCAGCAGATGCCGGCCGGCCAGCGCGCCCAGCAGCATCATCAGCCCGATGGATGCCAGATACCAGACGCCCAGGAACAGCGGCGAATCGTCCGTGCAGTGCAGCCCGTAAAGCAGCGCACCGAGCGCGCCGGCCAGCAGGCCAGCCGCCGCGCCGGCTTGTCCGGGCCTGACGGTTGCCGCATCCCGCAAGGCGTGGAGCAGGCCCGCCAACGGTGCCGCCGAGAGCAGCGGGATCAGCATCATGCATTTGGCGGCGTTGTCGCCGATCAGTCGTTCCGTCCAGCCAGCCACCCCCTCAATCCGCAGATCGAGCGCCACGGCGGTCAGCATCGCAAGGCCGGCAGCCAGCGCGCCAAGCAGCGGCAGGCTCCGGCCCGGCTGGGCCCGGCTTCCGGTCAGTTGCCAGCCCGCAACCACGATGAGGCCGACCAGCAGCAGCTTGATCCCGAACCAGCCCTCGGCCAGTGCCGGCATCAGGTCCTTGCGGATGCCGATCGTGGCCACGAACAGCATAACCGAGACCGGGAGGCTGATGGCCAGTGCCCTGACGATCAGGTGTCGCACTGGTGGCAACGCAGGCACCGGATCGCGCGCGAGGGCATTGATCAGATCATCTGTGCGCATCGTCCGCTCCTGTGCCGAAACTGGCCGCAAGGGTCTTGAGGGCGCGGTGCAGCGCCACACGGACGGCACCCTCGCTCATGTTCAGCTTCGCTGCGACGTCGTTGGCCCGCTGGCCATCGACGAAGATGGCGTTGACGATGCTGGCCTGACGCTCTGGCAAAGAGGCCACCATCTTCAGGATGTCGCTGCTCGCGAGGTCCGATCCGGAGGTGGCCACGGGCAGAACCTCGGCCAGTTCATCGACGGACAGATGATCGTGCCCCGTGCGCTTGCGAAGAGCGTCGATCAGCTTGTGGCGGGCCACCCCATGCAGCCAGGGGCCGACAGGTTGGCCGTCATCCCAGGTATGCCGCTTGGTGTGGATGGCAATCAGCGTTTCCTGCACGATATCCTCCGCTTCGGCGGGCGAACGGCCCGCGCGCGTCAGACCTCTCTGCGCCCAGCCGCGCAGGTATTGCGCAACATCGCCCAGAAACCTGCGATAAGCGGCCTCGTCACCCGAGCGCGCGGCAAGCAGGAGACGTTTCCAGTCTGCCTCGCGATCATGCATGAAGACCTGCTCTTCCTGTTCGTGCGCCCGAAGGCAAATGTTACACGGGGCGACGGGTACACGGCTGACGATGCCGCAGGCGAAGGGCTGTCTCAAAGAGGTGAAGCCTGTAACAGTGACCAGCCCGCCCGCGATCATCCGGCAGCAACCGCTGTGGTGATGGCACGGGCGGTGTGTCCCGATCAACAGCCAGCACTTCACGGAAACCGCAACCATGGCCATGCTTACCGACAAACGGCTCTGGGCCGTGCTCGTCCTGGCCGGCGCGGTGGCGGTCCTGCATGCGCTGGGCTTTGGCAGTCTGCTCAGCATCGAGACCTTGCGCACCCACCGCGCCAGCCTGACCGGGCTGGTGGCGGCGCATGGCGCGCTGTCGGCCGTGCTGTTCGTGCTGGCCTATGTGGCCGCCGTGAGCCTGTCCCTTCCCGGTGCCGTCATCCTGACGCTGGCCGGCGGCTTCCTGTTCGGCCCATGGCTCGGCACGGCGCTGAATGTGACCGGGGCAACGATCGGAGCCATGCTGGTCTTCCTGTTCGCCCGGACCCTGTTCGGCGGCGATGTTCTGGCGCGGTTTGGGGAAAGGGCCACGCGGCTGGGAGCCAACATCAAGGCCAATGCCTGGTCCTATCTGCTGGTGCTGCGCCTGGCACCGCTGTTCCCGTTCTTCCTCGTCAATCTGGTGCCGGCCTTTGTCGGTGTCAGACTGCCGGTCTTCGTGCTCACCACGCTGTTCGGCATCATTCCGGGGACAGCGGTCTTCACGACAGCGGGTGCGGGCCTTGGCAGCGTGCTCGACCGCGGCGGGGATTTCCAGATCGCGTCGATCCTCACGCCCGAGATCCTTGCCGGGCTGTTCGGGCTGGCGGCCTTGTCACTGGCCGCCATTCCGCTCAAGAAGCGTTTCGGAAGCTGAGGGGCGAAGCGCGATGGTCAGGGCGGTTCTAGGGGTCATGGGCGGCTCGGGGGTCTATGACCTGCCAGGGCTGGAGGTAACGGCGGAACACGAGGTGGCCACGGCTTGGGGTGCGCCATCGGACAGCTTGCGCGTGGGCCGGCTCGGCGAGACCGATGTGGTGTTCCTCGCCCGCCACGGACGTGGTCATCGCCATTCGCCGTCCGACATCAACTACCGCGCCAACATCGATGCGATGAAGCAACTCGGTGTCACAGACCTTGTGGCGCTGTCGGCATGTGGCTCGCTGAAAGCCGAGCTTTATCCGGGGCTGATGGTGTTCGTCGACCAGTTCGTGGACCGGACCCATCGGCGCGAAAGCTCGTTCTTCGGCGCTGGCTGTGTGGCGCATGTCCCGATGGGCCATCCGGTCGGCCCGCTCCTGCAGGCGAGGCTGGTTCAGGCGGCACTCGACGAGGGCGTGGCTGCGCTCCGGGGCGGAACCTATGTCTGCATCGAGGGGCCGCAATTCTCGACGCTGGCGGAATCGCAGACCTACCGGACACTCGGCTATGACGTGATCGGCATGACCAACATGCCCGAGGCCAAGCTGGCGCGCGAGGCCGAGATCACCTTCGCCACTGTGGCCATGGTCACGGATTTCGACTGCTGGCATCCAGAGCACGACATGGTCGACGTGGCCGCCGTGATTGCCACTGTGAAGGCCAATGCGGCCCATGCGGCACGGCTGATCGCGCGGCTGGCCCGCGATTTTCCCAAGGAGCACGAACCGTGCCCCGTGAAGTCGGACCGGGCGCTCGACGGGGCGATCATGACCGCGCCGTCCATGCGCGATCCGGCCTTGCTGGCGAAGCTGAAGGTCGTGGCCGGGCGCGTTCTGGGCTCCTGAGACGCCCGATCAGGGGCCCGACCGGGCCAGCCCCACAACCGTCTCCAGCATCACCTTGATGGCGATGCCGGCATCGGCCTCGGTCATTGCCTCAAGGGGTGAATGGCTGATGCCCTTGTCGTTGCGCACGAACAGCATGGCGGCGGGAAAGGTGCGCGCCATGGTCATGGCATCGTGGCCGGCCCCCGACGGAATCGGTCTGGCTTTCAGGTTGGCGCCGGTGCGGGCAATGCCGTGTTGCAGCGCCGCCTGGAGCGAAGCCGCCATCGGGGTTGCGGCAAGGCGCGAGTAGGGCTCGATGGTCAGGCCGACGCCGCGTCGCGCGGCGATGGCGCGAAAGCGGTTCTGGACCGCTTCATCCATGGCCCTGACGGTGGCATCCAGCGGTGCGCGCATGTCGATGTTGAAGGCGCAGGCTCCCGGCACGACATTGGTCGCGCCCGGCTCGGGCCTGAAGACACCGACGGTCCCGACCGCATCGGGCTGACCTTTCGCGATCTCCTCCAGCGCCAGCGCCATCTCTGCTGCGGCCGCCAGCGCGTCCTTGCGCAGCGCCATCGGCACGGTGCCGGCATGGCCAGCCTCGCCGGTGACGCCGACCCTCGCCCGGATCTGGGCATTGATCGCCGTGACGATGCCCACGGGCTCGTCATGGGCTTCCAGCACCGGGCCTTGCTCGATATGCAGCTCAAGATAGCCGGCCACCGACCCGCGTGCTCTCCTCAGCGCCGCAACGCCATCAGGGTCGCCGCCGAAGGCAAGCAGCGCCTCGCGCACGCTGATGCCGTCGGCATCGCGCACGTCAAGCCATGCCGGCTCATAGCCCGACGAGAGCGCTGCCGAGGTCGAGAGATTCGTCGGAAACCGCACGTTCTCCTCGTCGCCGAAGGCGATGACCTCCAGCGCAAACGGCAGGCTTGCAGTATGCGGCGCGAGGGCTTCGGCGATGAGCAGGCCTGCGACAACGCCCAGATTGCCGTCGTAGGCACCGGCATCCTTCACGGTGTCGATGTGCGAGCCGACGATAAGGGCCGGCAGGCCGGGCCGGCGGCCTTCCATGCGGCCCTGGACCGAGCCGGCCGCATCGAGATGGGCGATGAGGCCGCGTGCGCGCATTAACTGCATGACGTGGTCTGCGGCCAGCCTGTGGGCTGGCGACAGATAAAGCCGGGTGAGCTTGCCGGGCTCGTCGCTGAAACGGTTGAGCGCCGCCAGCATGGCAAAGGCGCGGGCACCAAGCTCGTGGGCCGAGGGCAGGGTGGCGGCGAGCGAGTCAAGGTCAGCAGCATCGGTCATGGCGCGAAACTAGATCAGGTTGTCCCCGGAAGGAAACAGCAGATTGAGGTTTTGCCCACGCTGCCTGCCCGGACCGGGAACCGTCAACGGGCGTTGCTGAAGGCCTTCCGGCTGAAGACGTTGCGTCGGATGATGACGATGTCGAGCCCGGCGTTTCAGTTGTCGATGGACCACAGGTGGCAACTGACGCGTCGGGCCATCTTGTCATCCGTATCGGTTTCGCTGCGAAGGCCGTGGACCTGGGCCCAGCCGGTGATGCCGGGCTTGACGTTGTGGCGGCGGGCATAAAGCCCGATCTTCTGCTCATATTCTCGGTCATGGGCCAGCGCATGCGGGCGCGGCCCGGCCAGCGACAAGCGCCCCTGAATGACGTTCAGCAGTTGCGGCAGTTCATCGATGTTGTCGTGCCTGAGCCTGGCCCCGACGCGGGTGACGCGCGGGTCGTTGCGCATGGCCTGCACGACATGGTCGCCATCGTCCATGCAGGTCATGGTGCGGAACTTGAGGATGCAGAATGGCTGCTGCTTGAAGCCATAGCGCTGTTGCAGGAAGAAGACCGGCCCCTTGCTATCGCGCTTGATCAGCATCGCCTCCACCGCAAAGAGCGGCAGCAGCAGGATCAGAAGGAGCAGTGCGCCGGTGAAGTCGAACACGCGCTGGGTGATGATCTGCGGCGTCGAGAGCGCGGGCGGGGTCAATTCGAGGCTGGCGATGCTGCCCGTGCGGATGATGCGCGGGTTGTCGAAGCGGTCGAGGATGCGCTCGGGCGCGAGGTTGATCGAGACAGGCAGGTTCATGAAGGCATCGACGCAGCGCTCGATGGCTCGGGCTCGGCCCAGGGCAAGGCGATGAACAGGCCATCGGGACGCGACTGGCGCGCCCGGGCCATGGCCTCGGCGAGATCTGCCGAGAGGAACTGCTCGTGTTCGGCAGCGCTTGCCCCGGCCGGGGCTTCGCGCGGGATGACCAGGCCATTGATCGTCAGCCCGGTATTCCAGGGCTGATGGCGGGTCATGAAGGAGGCAACATCCGCCTCGGGCCCGATCAGCAGCATGCGCTGGGCCGTGATGCGTCCGGTCTTGCTGGCGACCAAGATGACCTTGACCACCCGCCAGCGGGCCAGCGTGACCAGCGCAATGCCGGCGAGATAGGTCAGCAGTCCCACCGCGCGCCTCGATCAAGCCGATGTTGAGCGCGTGCGGCTTGGTGCGCGGCAGACCGTCCGGGGCCACCAGCACGCCGATGTGCTCGGGCAGAGATGGATGCCGGCGAGCGCCGTGCGTGTCGCCAGATCGTCCTCCTCGATCGTGATCTTGATGTCGAGCCGGTCCGGCGGATCATCGAGCCTGAGCAGCGCTGTCAGCAATTGCGGGATGATGGCCGGCCCGCGGCAGAGCGGCACCAGCACGCTGTGGATCGGCAGGTCCTAATCGCCCAGCAGCGATATCCGTGGGGGTGACGCCAGCCAGCCATCGATCATCGCGCCAAGCCTGAGCACGATCAGCGCGAAAAACAGCTGTGTGATCAACAGGCTCGGGCCGGCAATGGCGCCGTGCAGGGACAGCCGCAGTGCCAGCAGGAAAATCCCGCCGACGATGCCGGCCAGCCAGCCGTGCCGCCCCGTCATGCCGGTTCTGGCGCTCTGGCCGGGCCGGATGTGCGCCAGATGGTTGCTGGCATGGTCGAGCACCTGATCGCGCGCCTGCCCGCGCAGCATGGCGCGGAAAACATGTGGTGGCAGCATCAGCACATCGGGTTGTCCCCCAGGATCGTGCCGTGCCAGCGCCGCCAGACCGGCGGGCGGGGGCGACAGGGCAATGCGGAAGCCTGGCCGTTTCGTCCAGCCCGGAAATGCCGGCCGCCATCGCCTGCTGGAACGGCACATCGTGTGCCGGCGTCAGTGTTTGTTCGCGCCAGTCAATGCCGCCGTGCCGGGCCAGTGACGTGTAGCGATCATCACCGGCGGACTTGTCCGGACACGCGTATGG
>JAPLOV010000168.1:0-18358 GCA_026400565.1 Hyphomicrobiales bacterium
TCGCATCCGGCCGAATGATCGCCGACAAGGCGGCGAACAGGTCCTGTTTGACCGCAAGATCGTCAAACACCGCCTCGATTACGAGATCGCAGGGTGCAAAGTCCGACAGTTCGGTTCCGACACGGGTTGCGCCGAGCCGTTCGTCGCATTGCGCCTCGGTGATCCGGCCTGCCTCCACGGCCCGCCGGTGGATCGCGGTGATCCTGCCCAGCCCGGCGGATGCGGCCTCCACGCCGCGTTCGACCACGATCACCCGGTAGCCGGCCTCGGCAAGCGCCGCCGCGATGCCCGACCCCATCGTGCCGGCACCGGCCACACCGACACAGCGAATATCGTGTGGTGCGACTCCCGCGATCTGTGGAATCTTGGCCGCCGCCCGCTCGGCGAAAAAAACATGCCGCAACGCCGCCGACTGCTCGGTTGCGACCAACTCCGTGAAGGTGGCGCGCTCCAGCGCCTGCCCCTCGGCAAAGGGCAGGCTGGCGGCTGCAAGCACGGCCCGTGCGGCGCGCCCCGGGGACACTTGTCCCCGCGCCTTGCGTTCGATCGCCCTGATGCGGGCTTCAACCGCTTCCGGATCGAAGGCGGGAACCGGCAGGTGCGAGACGCGGCGCAGGTTTTCCCCTGCCATGCTGCCCGCAATTGCGACAGCCGCTTCCGCGAGGTCTCCGGCGGCCACCGCATCGATGAGGCCGATCCGGAGCGCTTCATCGGCGCCGACCATCCGCCCCGACGACGCAATCTCGAGCGCCGTCTCGATGCCGACCAGACGCGGCAGGCGCTGCGTGCCGCCGGCGCCCGGCACAAGCCCAAGTTTGACTTCCGGCAAGCCGAGTTGGGCGTCCGCCCGCGCCACCCGGCCATGGCAGGCAAGGGCGATCTCGCAGCCTCCGCCGAGCGCGGTGCCGTGGATCGCGGCGATGACCGGCTTGCCGCTTGCCTCGATCAGGTGGCAGATCGCGCCGAGCCCGGGGCTGAGGGGAGGCTTGCCGAACTCAGTGATGTCGGCTCCGGCGACGAATGTCCGTCCCTTGCACAGAATGACAATGCCAAGGACGGCCGGATCGCTATTGGCGGCCTCGATCGCGGCGGCAATCCCGGCGCGCACCGGCTGGCTGCTGGCGTTGACCGGCGGATTGTCGATCTCGATCAGGCAGACCGGCCCCGATTGCCGCGTGGTGACCAGTGGCGAAGGCGAGTTCATGGCTGAGGTCCGTGGCGAACAAGACGCATCGTCTCTGTGTTGCCGATGAGCCGCCTTGCGGTCAATCAAGCTTTCCGCCGGGCCGGCCTGCAAATTAGACCCGCGCAGATGCGGCCATCCATCGCCGGCGCCCGAGAGGGAAAGCGCCGGAGGCTTGCATCCGCACGGTTTTGCGGTTTCATCGTAGCCATGCCTGCGACCCGACTGACCAGACCGCTGCTGCTGCTGTCTCTCGCGTTATCGATAGAGGCCGCCGCCGGCCTGCCGGCGCGGGGGGCGGGCGGCGACCGGGCGCTCGGGGCCTATCTCGCCGGCGAGTGCGTCGCTTGTCATCTGCCGAGCGGCCGGCAGGTGGGCGGCATTCCGGCCATTGTCGGCTGGCCGGAGACCTCGTTCATCGCCGTGATGCAGGCCTATGCCGCGCGCCAGCGCGACCATGCGCTGATGCAGGCGGTCGCCGCCAAGTTCACGGCCGACGAACTCGCGGCGCTTGCCGCCTATTTCGGCAGCCTGAAGCCGCCATAGACGGAAGGCGGTCAGACGCCAGCGCAATTGCCTTGAACCGTGGGCGCGCCCTTGCTACCTGCGGGGCAACCCGAGAGTTTCGCGCGCAGAAGTCTATATTGGTTCTGTGCCCAAGCGCTGCTCTCGCCCTGTCTGACCAACACCGCGATCCGGAGCCTGCCGCCCATGTCCCGCCAGTTCATCTATCACATGCGCGGCCTGTCCAAGACCTATCCGGGCGGCAAGCAGATCCTGAACAACATCCACCTCAGCTTTTACCCCGACGCCAAGATCGGCGTGCTCGGCGTCAACGGCGCGGGCAAGTCGACCCTGCTCAAGATCATGGCCGGCATGGACAAGGAGTGGACCGGCGAGGCGTGGGTGGCCGAGGGCGCGCGCGTCGGCTACCTGCCGCAGGAGCCCAAGCTGGATGAAACCAAGACCGTGCGCCAGAACGTGATGGAAGGCGTCGCCGCCCAGCAGGCCGTTCTCGACCGCTACAATGAACTCGCCATGAACTACTCGGACGAGACGGCCGACGAAATGACCAAGCTGCAGGACGAGATCGAGGCCAAGGGGCTGTGGGATCTCGACAGCAAGGTTGATCAGGCCATGGATGCGCTGCGCTGCCCGCCCGATGATTGGGCCGTCGACAAGCTTTCGGGCGGCGAAAAGCGCCGCGTGGCGCTATGCAAGCTGCTGCTCTGGCAGCCGGAACTCCTGCTGCTTGACGAGCCGACCAACCACCTCGACGCCGAGACCACCGGCTGGCTGGAGAACCACCTGCGCAACTATCCCGGCGCGATCCTGATCGTCACCCACGACCGCTACTTCCTCGACAATGTCACCAGCTGGATCCTTGAGCTCGATCGCGGGCAGGGCATCCCTTATGAGGGCAACTACTCCTCATGGCTCGGCCAGAAGCAGAAGCGGCTGGCCCAGGAAGGCCGCGAGGAAGCCTCGCGCCAGAAGGCCATCGCTGCCGAGCAGGACTGGGTGCAGGCCTCCCCGAAGGCACGCCAGGCCAAGAGCAAGGCACGCATCCAGCGCTATGACGAACTGGTCAAGCAGGCGGCCAACAAGGGTCCGGACACAGCCCAGATCATCATCCCCATCGCCGAGCGGCTGGGCAACAACGTGGTTGATTTCACCGGCCTGTCCAAGGCCTTCGGCGACAAGCTGCTGATCGACGACCTTACCTTCAAGCTGCCGCCCGGCGCCGCCCGGCGGCATCGTCGGCGTCATCGGCCCGAACGCCGCGGGCAAGACCACGCTGTTCCGCATGATCACGGGGGCGGAGAAGCCCGACAAGGGCACGATCGCCGTCGGCGAGAGCGTCAAGCTCGGCTATGTCGACCAGAGCCGCGACAGCCTCGACGACAAGAGGACCGTCTGGGAGGAAATCTCCGGCGGCAATGACATCATCTATCTGGGAAAGCGGGAGATGAACTCGCGCGGCTATTGCTCGACCTTCAACTTCAAGGGCGGCGACCAGCAGAAGAAGGTCGGCATGCTCTCGGGCGGCGAGCGCAACCGTGTTCACCTCGCCAAGATGCTGAAGAGCGGCGCGAACCTGCTGCTGCTCGACGAGCCCACCAACGACCTTGACTTGGACACCTTGCGCGCGCTGGAAGAGGCGCTGGAAGACTATGCCGGCTGCGCCGTCATCATCAGCCACGATCGTCGCTTCCTCGACCGCATCGCCACCCACATCCTCGCCTTCGAGGGCGACAGCCATGTCGAATGGTTCGAAGGCAACTTCCAGGACTACGAGGAAGACAAGAAGCGGAGATTGGGGATTGATTCCGTGATGCCGAAGCGAATTGCGTACAAGAAGTTCATGCGGTGAGGGTTGTCGTTGCGAGCGCAGCGAAGCAATCCAGCATCGCAGCGCTCCAACACATTCAAAACATGGGCGCTCTAGCCCCTCAGAATTCGAGAGCCGAAGATGCGAACTGGCATAAATGACTGATCATTTCGATGTTGTTGTGGTCGGGGCCGGCATCGTTGGCCTTGCCCATGCTCTCGCGGCGCGCCGGCTCGGCTTGTCAGTGGCCGTAGTGGACCGCGAGGCCGAGGCCATCGGGGCTTCGGTGCGGCACTTTGGTTTTGTCACGGTGACAGGCCAGCAGGCGGGTGAGTGCTGGCGCCGTGCCCGGCGGTCGCGCGATGTCTGGGCGGAATTGGCACCCAAGGCCGGCATACCTGTCGAACACCACGGCCTTTTGGTCTCTGTCCGCCGCGCGGAAGCGATGGATGTGCTTGAAGCCTTTGCCGAAACCGAGATGGGTGAGGGGTGCCGCCTGCTCAGCCCGTCCGAGATGGCGGCGGAGCATGGTACAATTCTGGCGGGTGATGCTGTGGCGGGCGGGCTTTGGAGCCCGCATGATCTGCGCGTCGAAAGCCGGCATGCTATCCCCAAATTGGCTGGATGGTTGCAGGACGAGATGCAGGTGACGTTTTTTCGCCGCACGCTCGTCAAGGCGGTTGAGCCCGGCAGTGTGGTGACCACCGCCGGCACGTTGCGGGCCGAGCGGATCATCGTCTGCCCCGGTGATGACCTTCTGTCGCTGTTTCCGGAGCGGATCGCAACAATGGGTATTTCCCGTTGCCGGTTGCACATGATGAAGGTCATGCCGGGCAATACCGGGTTCCGTTTGCCGGGATCGGTGATGTCGGATCTTTCGCTGGTGCGCTATCTTGGCTACTCGGAATTGCCGGAAGCTGCTGCGCTGAAAACGCGATTGATCGCAGAACAGCCCGGTCATCTCGATGCGGGCATTCATCTGATTGTCGTGCAAGGCTCCGACGGTGGTCTGATCGTGGGCGACAGCCACCATTACGAATGGAGCCCGTCCCCGTTTGCACAAGGTCATGTTGATGACCTGATCATGGAAGAACTGCATGCAACCCTGCATCTGCCGGGCGCGCAGGTGACGGAGCGCTGGATGGGCACCTATGCCTCGTTGCCTGATCGGCTGATGGTGCGGGATGCGCCCGCTCCCTCCATTCGCCTGGTGATCGTGACCAGCGGCACTGGTGCGAGCACCTCATTTGCCATCGCTGAAGAAACCTTGGCTGACCTCATGGGAACCTGACATGTCACAAAACCACCTCTCCGCTGTTGTTTTTGACTGGGCAGGCACCATCATCGACCATGGCTCGCAAGCGCCGATGGGTGTGTTCGTGAAGGCCTTTGCCACTTTCGGGGTGGCCATTTCAGTGGCGGATGCGCGCGGCCCGATGGGGATGGCCAAGCGTGATCACATCAAGGCCATGATGCAGGAGCCGCATATCGCGTCAGCCTGGACGGCGGCACAAGGAACTCCACCCGATGATGTCGCGATCGACCGCATCTACGAGGTGTTCGTGCCCATGAACATTGCGGTGGTGACGGATTTTGCAATACTGATTGAGGGTGTCCCGCAGATGGTGGACATGCTTCGCGCGCGCGGGCTGAAGATCGGGTCCACCACCGGTTACATCCGCGAGATCATGGAACCGCTTTTGCCGTTGGCGTCAGCTCAGGGCTATGCGCCTGACAATCTGGTCTGCGCGGGCGATCTGGCCGAAGGCCGCCCTTCGCCGCTGATGATGTATCGCACGTTCCTTGATCTTGGCGTCTGGCCCGCATCAAGCGTTGTCAAGGTTGATGACACCGAAGTGGGCATTGCCGAAGGTCTGAATGCCGGCTGCTGGACCGTGGGCGTGGCGATGACAGGCAACGTCTTCGGTCTGAACCCCTCTGAAACCGCCGCTTTGACCGAACTGGAGCGAGCCCGGATGCGCGATGCTGCTTACGCGCGCCTGACCCGCTCCGGTGCGCATTTCGTGGTCGACTCCATTGCCGATCTTGGGCCGGTCCTTGACCTTATCGAAGGCAGACTTCTCCGAGGCGAACGCCCATAATCGGTTTTGGTCCGGGAGTTGCGGACGTCACGGCACCGTCCTAGGTTGCCAGCTCTGTCAAAAGGACACTCCCCATGCGCACCACGAAGCTAGGCCGTTCAGGCCTCCACATCTCGCCCATTACCCTCGGCACGATGATGTTCGGCGGGGCGACGGATGCGGCGACGTCCGGGCGCATCATCGCCTCGGCGCGCGAGGCGGGTGTGAACGTCATCGATACGGCGGATGCCTATAATGAGGGGCGCTCGGAAGAGATCACCGGGCGCGCTATCAGGTCAGACCGTGACCGCTGGGTGCTGGCCACCAAGGCCGCCAATGCCATGGGCGACGGGCCCAACGAGAAGGGCCTCTCGCGCAAATGGCTGTTGCAGGCGGCGGACGCGAGCCTGAAACGTCTCGGCACCGACTACATCGACATTCTCTACATCCACAAGGAAGACCACGCGACGCCGCTTGACGAGACCGTGCGCGCTCTGGGCGATCTCGTGCGGGCCGGCAAGATCCGCTATTTTGGCGTCTCCAATCACCGCTCCTGGCGCATCGCCGAGATCTGCCGCATCTGCGACGGGCTTGGCATCGACCGGCCGGTCGTCAGCCAGCCCTACTACAACGCCTTCAACCGCATGCTGGAGGTGGAGCACCTTCCGGCCTGCGCCTTCTACGGGCTGGGGGTGGTGCCGTATTCGCCGCTGGCGCGCGGCATCCTCACCGGCAAATACATCCCCGGCGCTGCCGCGCCTGAAGGCAGCCGCGTGGGCCGGGGCGACAAGCGCGTGCTGCAGACCGAGTGGCGGCCTGAGTCGCTGCGGCTCGCCCAGAAGGTCAAGGCCCGCGCCGAAAAGCGCGGCATGACGCCGGGCCAGTTCGCCTTCCTCTGGGTTCTGGCCAACCCGATCATCTCATCGGTGATCGCCGGCCCGCGCACCATGGAGCAGTGGAGCGACTATCTCGGCGCGCTGAACCACAGCTGGAACAAGGCCGATGAAGCCTTCATCGACGGGCTGGTCGCACCCGGCCACCCCTCGACACCCGGCTATAACGACCCGGCCTATCCGCTGGAAGGACGCCCCGTCGCAACCGGACACTGACCGGCCGCACAGGCGCGCTTCCATTTGGCACTTCATCTGTGTTTGATGGGCTGATGGTGGGTCGGCTGCGCATTCCCGTCGTCATGTCCTTGACGGCGCTCATCCTTGTCAATGTGGTGCCGCTGGCAGGCGTGCTCTGGTTCGGCTGGCGCATGTTCGACGTGCTGATGCTCTTCTGGATGGAGAGCGTCGTCATCGGCGTCATCAACCTGCTGCGCATGGCCGTTCGACTGTTCGGCGCGGGGGAGTTGAAGGGGGTGGTGCTCATTCCCTTCTTCACGGTGCATTATTTTGGCTTTTGCGCCGCGCATGGCCTTATCCTGGTGCTGGTGTTTGGCCCTCCCGGGCTCAGCCCTGCACAGGTCCTGGGCGCCAGCGGGTTCTTCGAGATCATTCGCCAGTTGCTGAGCGAGCCGACGCTGCGCTGGGGGTTGATCGCCATCGCCGCCAGCCACCTGTTCTCGTTCCTGGCCAATTTCCTGTGGGCCGGCGAATGGCGCCGCACCGGCATCGATGTACTGATGGGGGCGCCTTATGGGCGCATCATGCTCATGCATGTCGTCCTGGTGATCGGCGCAGCGATCTTCATGGCGATCGGCCAGCCGATCTATGCGCTGGCGCTGCTGGTAGCGCTCAAGATTCTCGCAGATGCATCGGCGCATCTTCGAGAACGGCGCAAGCTGGGAGGGGCGAATCAGGACGACTGAGCCCGGAGCGACAAGCTCCGGCAGCCCGGCAGCCTGCGCCGTCAGCCCTCACACATCCACCGTCGCGTTCAGCGCGTTGGTCTGGATGAAATCCTTGCGGGGCTCCACCACGTCGCCCATCAGCTTGACGAACAGGTCGTCGGCCTCGTCGACCTCCTTGATGCGGACCTGGAGCAGTGTCCGGGCGTTGCGGTCGAGCGTGGTCTCCCAGAGCTGCTCGGCGTTCATCTCGCCAAGGCCCTTGTAGCGCTGCATCTGCACGCCCTTGCGGCCAATCGCGGTGACGGCGTTGAAGAGTGTCGACGGGCCGGCCACCAGCACCTCCTCGCCCTTGCGGGAGAGCAGGCCGGGATTGGCATAGGCATCATGCAGCGAGGCGGCGCGCTCGTCGATCTTGCGCGCTTCGGCGGAAGCCAGCAGGGCAGGATCAAGCACAGACACGGTCTTCACCCCGCGCAGCGAACGGGTGAAGGTATAGCCGCCATCCTTGGCCACGCCTTCCCAGCCGCGTTCGATCTCGTCGGAAATCGCGTCGAGCCGGCGGGCAATCTCGTTGGCCTTGGCGCTGGCTTCGGCATCAGTTTCGTTGATCAGCGGGCGCAGCGCGCCTGAAATGGCAGCCTGCTCCACCACCGGGCGGTCATAGCGCGAGTGCATCGAGTTGATCAGCGCCCTGACGGTGCGGGCCTCGTCGATCAGCGCCTTCAGGTCGGCTCCAGCGCGCTCTTCGCCCGAGCCCATGCGGTAGATCGTGCCGTCAAGACCGGCATCAATCAGGTAATCGTCGAGGGCGCGCTCGTCCTTGAGATAGGTCTGGCTCTTGCCGCGCTGGGCTTTGTAGAGCGGCGGCTGCGCGATGTAGAGAAAGCCGCGATCGATCAGTTCCGGCATCTGGCGGAAGAAGAACGTGAGCAAGAGCGTCCGGATGTGCGATCCGTCCACGTCCGCGTCTGTCATGATGATGATCTTGTGGTAGCGCAGCTTCTCGATGTTGAACTCCTCGCGACCGATGCCGGCGCCAAGAGCGGTGATCAGCGTGCCGATCTGGTCGGAGCCGAGCATCTTGTCGAAGCGCGCCCGCTCGACATTGAGGATCTTGCCGCGCAGCGGCAGGATGGCCTGGAACTCGCGGTTGCGGCCCTGCTTGGCCGAGCCACCGGCTGAGTCCCCCTCGACGATGAACAACTCTGACTTGGCCGGATCACGCTCCTGGCAATCGGCCAGCTTGCCGGGCAGGGAGGCGATGTCGAGCGCTCCCTTGCGGCGGGTCAGTTCGCGGGCCTTCTTGGCGGCCTCGCGCGCCGCGGCGGCCTCGATCACCTTGGCCATGATCGCCTTGGCCTCGCCGGGATGTTCCTCGAGCCAGGCACCGAGCGTCTCGTTGCAGACGTTCTCGACCACGGGCCTGACCTCGGACGAGACCAGCTTGTCCTTGGTCTGCGAGGAGAATTTCGGGTCCGGCACCTTGACCGAGACCACGGCCGTCAGCCCCTCGCGGCAGTCCTCGCCGGTCAGCGCCACCTTTTCCTTCTTCGACAGGCCCGTGCTCTCTGCATAGCCCACGAGCTGGCGCGTCAGCGAGGCGCGGAAGCCGGCCAGATGGGTGCCACCATCGCGCTGCGGGATATTGTTGGTGAAGCACAGCACGTTCTCATGGTAGCTGTCGTTCCACTCCAGCGCGATCTCGACGCCGATGCCGTCCTTGTCGGCCTTCAGCATGATCGGTCCCGGCCCGATGGCCGACTTCGCCCGGTCGAGATAGCGCACGAACGCCTCGACCCCGCCGTCATACTTCAGCTCCTCGCGCACCACTTCCGAATGCCGCGCATCGGTGAGGATGATGCGCACGCCGGAATTGAGGAAGGCCAGTTCGCGCAGGCGGTGCTCGAGCGTCTTGTAGTCGAACTCCACCATGGTGAAGGTTTCCTGTGACGGCGTGAACGTCACCTCGGTGCCGCGCTTGTCGCCGGCCGGGCCGACCACTTTCAGGGGGGCCACGGCATTGCCGTGGGCAAACTCGATAAAGTGCTCGAAGCCCGCGCGCCAGACCCTCAGCTTGAGCGAGATCGAAAGGGCATTGACGACCGACACGCCAACGCCGTGCAGCCCGCCGGAGACCTTGTAGGAGTTCTGGTCGAACTTTCCGCCGGCATGCAGCTGGGTCATGATCACCTCGGCGGCGGAAATGCCTTCCTCGGTGTGGATGTCGGTCGGGATGCCGCGGCCATTGTCCGAGACCGTGACCGAGCCGTCGGCATTCAGCGTCACCGTCACAAGGTCGGCGTGACCGGCGAGCGCCTCGTCGCTGGCGTTGTCGACCACCTCATAGACCATGTGGTGCAGGCCCGAGCCGTCATCAGTGTCGCCGATATACATGCCGGGGCGCTTGCGCACGGCATCAAGGCCCTTGAGAACCTTGATGGAATCCGCGCCATAGTCATCGGCGGGGTCTATCGGCGGGTTGGTATCGGACATGGCTCAACTCGGATCGGTCGCAGAAATGATTCGATCATCGAACATAGTGCGTCATGCCCCGGATTTCACCCCCCAAAGGCACCAGAAAACCAAATGAAAATCAGATGGTTAGAGATTGTTTGTGGATAGTCCAGCTGCAGCCTTCCATCCAGTTATCATCCCGGCCTTGAGCCGGGATCGCTCGGCGCTGCATCGCGCAAACGGCAGACATCCCGGATGCTCGCAACGATCCCGGCTCAAGGCCGGGATGACCTGGCAACCGTGACGAAGATCAAGGTTGAAAGACGCAGATCTCACGCCTCCCACAGCGCGCCAAGGAAGGCATTGCCATAGGCTTTCAACTTGCGTTCGCCGACGCCGTTGACACGGGCCATGCTGTCCAGATCGTGCGGTTTCTCGCGCACCATGTCGAGCAGCGTGCGGTCCGGGAATACCATGTAGGCCGCGATGCCCTCCTCGCGCGAAATGCTGGCCCTGAGCTTTCGCAGGCGCTGGAACACGGCATCGTCGGTCTCGTCGAGACCCCCGCCATAGGGGCCGGACGGGCTCCTGATGCGGGCCAGCCGCTCCGTCTGTGTCTCCGCCCTCAGCCGGATGCCGTCCTGCCCGCGCAGCAGGTGTTCGCCCTTCTCGGTCACGACAAGCCCGCCGAACTCGTCGCGATGCGCCACGGCGCCGGCGGCGAAGAGCTGGCGGATGATGCTCACCCAGTTCTTCGGCCCCTTGTCCTTGCCCGCCCCGAAGGTCTTGATCTCGTCATGCTTCTGCTTCGCCACCATCTCGGTGCGGTTGCCCACCAACACGTCGGCGATATGGGAAGCGCCAAAGCGCTGGCCCGTGCGCAGCATCGCGGAAAGCGCTTTCTGCGCGTCGATCAGCCCGTCATACAGCGTGTTCTGCCCGGCGCCGCACAGATCGCAGCCCTGGCAGGTGACGCTGATCTCGCCGAAATAGGACAGCAGCGCCCCGCGCCGGCATTGCGAGGCCTCGCACAGGGCCAGCAGCGCATCGAGCTTGCGGTGTTCGACGCGCTTGCGCTCCTCCGGCATCTCCTTCTCGTCGATCTGCCGGCGGCGCAGCGCCATGTCGTCCATGCCGTAGAGCGTCAGCGTCGCAGCCGGCAGGCCGTCACGCCCGGCGCGGCCTATCTCCTGATAGTAGCTCTCGATCGAGCCGGGCATGTCGGCGTGGATGACAAAGCGCACATCGGGCTTGTTGACGCCCATGCCGAAGGCGATGGTGGCGCAGACGATCACGCCATCCTCCTGCTGGAAGATGTCCTGGTTGCGGTTGCGGCTCTCCTGCTCCATGCCGGCATGGTAGCTGACGGCGCGCCAGCCCTTGCCGCTCAGCCATTCCGCCAGGGCCTCGGTGCGCTTGCGCGACGAGCAGTAGATGATGCCTGACTGGCCCTTGCGTGTGGCAAGAAAGGCCTCGATCTGCCGCCTCGGCTGGTCCTTGGCCGCAAAGCGCAGGGCGATGTTGGGCCGGTCGAAGCCATGCACGAAGATCGTCGGGTCGCCATCGAAAAGCTGCGCGATGATGTCATTGCGCGTGACGTCATCGGCGGTCGCGGTCAGGGCCAGCACGGGCGGCGAGCCAAGCGCCCTTCGCAGGCGGCGCAACTCGCGGTATTCAGGCCGGAAGTCATGGCCCCATTGCGACACGCAGTGCGCTTCATCGATGGCGAGCCGCGCGACGCCCAGTTCGGCCAGCCGTGTCGCCAGCCCGTCAACAGCCAGCCGCTCGGGCGACACGTAGATCAGGTGCGTGTCGCCATCGCGCAGTGCGCGCCAGGCGGCGGCGTTGTCCTCGTCGCTGTTCTGCGAGTTGAGCGTGACCGCACCGACGCCGACAGCGGCCATCTGCTTGACCTGATCGCGCATCAGCGCAATCAGCGGCGAGACCACCACCGTCAGCCCGCCTTCGACGAGCGCCGGCAGTTGGTAGCACATCGACTTGCCGGACCCGGTCGGCATCACCGCCAGCACGTCGCGGCGCGCCAGCACGGCCTCGATCACCTCGCGCTGCCCGGAGCGGAAGTCATCATAGCCGAAGGTGGATTTCAGCGTGCTGCGGGCCGCCTGGAGCGAATCGGGCATGAAACCGGTTTAGGCGGCTGGCCGGACGATGCAAGGGCCGGCACTTGCTTGAACCGGCACGCCAGCTTAGCGCCGCCGTCCGAGGCTCTTGATGTAGCCCAGAAGGTCATCGACCTGGCGCGGCGAGAAGGCGAAATCCGGCATGCCCTTGTGGCTGCCAGTGATGCCTTCCCCGAAGGCCTCCTCCAGCGCCTCGACCGGATAGCGCTGCGGGATCAGCCGGAAGGGCGTGGCGGCGGGCCGTGTGCTGCGCCCGCTGCGTCCGATGGCGTGGCACTCGGCGCAGTGCACCCGCGCCAGCGCCTGCCCCGCGCGGATGTCGGGAGCGGCAAGTCCGGGACCAGCCCAGAGCGCAACCAGCGCGGCAAGGCCAACAAGGGCGAGCCGGCGCGATCCGGCGTTCTTGAGCATCGACACAAGGCGCATCATGCGGAACATCATGCCTTGTGCGTTCCCAGAGCAGTTTGCGCCAGATCAAAAGATTGAAGGGCCCGGATTCCGGAAGATGCTAGCCCCGCGCCGCGATCAGGACTGCGGCTCCCGCCATAACGCCCGCCGTGGCGCGGTTGATGCGCCGCAGTGCCGTCTCGGAGGTGAACACCCGGCGCGCCCGGTCGGCGAGCAGGAGGACTCCTGCCATGACCGGCGTGATCACCAGCACGATCACGGCTGCCATCTCCACGAATACCAGCGGCGTGATCGCCTTGGGGTCGATCACCAGCGGCATGATCGACAGGAAGAACACGATCACCTTGGGGTTGCCAAGCGTGAGCGACAGAGCGCCGAGGAAGGATGGCCAGGCGCACACCTTTGTTACGGAAGCCTCGATCTGTGCCGCCTTCACGGGTGCCGTCCAGATCCGCCAGGCCATGTAGAGCAGATAGGCACAGCCAGCGTAGTTGATGGCCAGAAACAGCATCTCGAAGCTTCTTGCCAGCACGCCAAGTCCCGTAGCCGCGACCGTGAACCAGATCAGGTCTCCGACCACGAACCCGGCCACGAAGGCCGGCCCGGCGGCGAGACCCTGACCTAGGCCTCGCGCCACCACAGCCGCCAGACCCGGCCCGGGCGAGGCCACAGCAGCGAAATAGACACCGGCAAAAAGCAGCAACGGTGCGAAATCCATGGCGTCTCCGATCAGGCCGTCACGTTAGCTCGGGTTGGCAGGCCCGTCACGTCTGTCAGGGCGATGAACAAGGGTCACCAGCACGAACGAGATCACCAGAAGCAGATACCACGCCCCCATCTTGTGCAGCGTTACCGGTCGCCAGCCAGCGCCTTTCTGGTTCGGGTAGAGCCATGTCCCTGTGACAGTGCCGATGTTCTCGGCGATCCACAGGAAGACCGATGTCAGGAAGGCAGCCAGCAGAAGCGGCATCCAGCGCGCAGTGACATCCACCGTGAAGTAGATGCGCGTGCGCCAGAACACGAGAAATGTGCAGGCGAACAGCACATACCGCGCATCCCAAACGTAGTGATGGCTGAAAAAATTCACATAGATCGCACCCGCCAGCAGCATAGTCGCCCAGAACGGCGGATAGCCAACAAAGCGCATGTCGAAGATGCGGATGACGCGGGCAATGTAGGAGCCGACGCAGGCATACATGAAGCCGGTGAACAGCGGGACATCGCCGATGCGGATCAGGCTTGGCTCCGGGTAGGACCATGAGCCCATGGCCGTCTTGAAGACCTCCATCGCCGTGCCGACCAGATGAAACAGGAAGATGACCTTCGCCTCTTCCCAGGTCTCCAGCTTGAGGGCGAGCATGGCGGCCTGAACGAGGAATGCCGCGATCAGCAGGGCATCGTACCGGGCCATCGGCCAGTGCGGTTGCCAGATCAGCTTGCTGACGATCAGCATGCCCAGCATGAGCCCGCCAAACAGGCAGGCCCAGCCCTGCTTGAAACCGAAGATGATGAACTCGGCCAGCCAGGGATGCAGGCGGGCGAGCCCGGCGCGGACACGCCGGTGTGTATCGGCCAGCCATGGTGCGTAGTGGCCGGCTGTGCCGGGGTTGTCGGGCTTGTTCATGCCAGCCGCTCCGCGCGCCCCGGCGTCACCAACAGCCGGGCCGAGCCGGCGGGCAGGTCACGGAACAGGCTTTCATCCGCGCCGGTCATCCAGACCTGGCAACCAAGCTCGCCGAGTGCCTCGTAGAGGGCGGTGCGCCGGCGCGGATCGAAATGCGCCGCGATCTCGTCCATCAGCACGATCGGGGCAAGCCCGCTCATCGCCGCGACCAGCCGCGCATGGGCCAGCACGAGCCCGACCAGCAATGCCTTCTGCTCGCCGGTCGAGCCCTGCCCGGCCGCGATGTCCTTGGGTCCGTGGCGCACCTTCAGGTCGGTGGCTTGCGCACCGATCAGGGTCCGGCCCGCCGCCTTGTCGCGTGGCCGGTTCTGCTTCAGCAGGGCCTGGTAGGCATCTTCCGCATCGACGGCGGCCAGCGCAGCCACGAGCCGGTCGAGCTCGCCGTCCAATGCCAGCATTGCCCATGGGAATGGCGAGGTGTCGTCGCGCGTCTCCTCAATGAGTGCTCCCAGCCGCGTTACCGCCTCGGCGCGCGCGGCGGCGACGGCCACGCCCAGTTCGGCCACCTGCCGCTCCACCGCATCGAGCCAGCCGGCATCGTGCGGGCGCTCGTCGAGGATGCGGTTGCGGTCGCGCAAGGCCCGTTCAAGCGCATTGACGCGCGCGCCATGTTCCGCGTCGATGGCCAGCACCAGCCTGTCGAGGAAGCGGCGACGGTCGCCGGCCGAACCGCGGAACAACCCATCCTGTTCGGGCGTCAGCCAGACCACGCGCACATGCTCCGACACGGCGGTGAGAGAGGATGACGGCGCTCCGTTGATCCGCTGGATGCGGCTGCGCCGGCCGGTCTCGTCCGGCTCGCCAAGGCCCAGGCCGATCTGCGTGTCGTCGGCCAGCCGGACCGAGACTGCAAAGCCGCCGCCCGCGCCGCTGCGGGCCATGTCCGCGAACTCGGCCCGCCTGAGCCCGCGCCCCGGCGAGAGCAGCGAGATCGCCTCCAGGATGTTGGTCTTGCCGGCCCCGTTCTCGCCGGCCAGCGCGATGAGCGGCGCGTCCACCGGCAAGGCCAGGTCGGCATAGGACCGGAAGTCGCTGAGCGCGAGATGAGCAAGGCCCGTCATGGTCTGCGGTGTCGAGCCTGGGGCGCGCCGGGTCAAGGCCCTCGCATGCGCATTTTGGTGCGAGGCGTGCACGTTTGCCGGTGGACCTGCCATCGGGGCTGCGTTAGCCGTTATCGAGCAACACCAGCACCCTGAACAACAGACCTCGCACATCAGACCTTCCCGGAGGCAGCCATGGCTTACGAGACGATCCTGGTCACCACGAACGGAGCCGTCGGCGTCATCACCCTCAACCGTCTGCAGGCGCTGAACGCGCTGAATGGCAAGCTGATCGCCGAGGTCAACAAGGCGCTTGATGGCTTCGAGAAGGACAAGGCCATCGGCTGCGTCGTCATCACCGGCTCCGAGAAGGCCTTTGCCGCCGGGGCCGACATCAAGGAGATGCAGTCGCGCAAGTTCCCCGGCACCTATCTCGACGACAAGTTCGCCGAGTGGGACCGCATCGGCCAGCGCAGGAAGCCGATCATCGCGGCTGTGGCCGGCTTTGCGCTCGGCGGCGGCTGCGAACTGGCGATGATGTGCGACATGGTGATTGCCGCCGACAATGCCCGCTTCGGCCAGCCCGAGATCAACCTCGGCGTGATGCCGGGGGCGGGGGGCACGCAGCGCATGGCGAAAGCCATCGGCAAGGCCAAGACCATGGACCTGTGCCTGACAGGCCGGTTCATGGATGCCGCCGAGGCCGAGCGTTCGGGCCTTGTCGCCCGTGTCGTGCCGCTGGCCGACCTGATGACCGAGACGATGAAGGCTGCGACCACGATGGCCGAAAAGTCGCAGGTCGCCTTGCAGATGACCAAGGAAACAGTGAACCGCGCCTTCGAAACCACCCTTGCCGAGGGCCTGCGCTTCGAGCGCCGCCTGTTCTCGGCGATGTTTGCCACCGCCGATCAGAAGGAGGGCATGGCTGCCTTCGTCGAGAAGCGCAAGGCTGCCTTCAGGAACAAGTGACCGCAACCATGTCAGACCTCATCGCCACGGATACCGCCGCGCCTCTGGTCCTCCCGGATTTCGCCGCCGTCCAGCGCGCCGCAGCGCGGCTGCAGGGCATCGCCATACGCACCCCGGTGATGACCTCGCGCACGGCCGACGAGGCCACCGGCGCACGCTTGTTCTTCCAGTGCGAGAACCTGCAGCGCATGGGCGCCTTCAAGTTCCGCGGGGCCTACAATGCCATCGCCAGCCTGCCCGATGGCGTGCGCCAGCGCGGTGTCATCGCCTTCTCCTCCGGCAACCATGCCCAGGGCATGGCGCTGGCGGGCCGGCTGCTCGGCGTGCCCGTCACCATCCTGATGCCGCTCGATGCGCCCGAGGCGAAGATCGCCGCGACGCGGGGCTATGGCGCCGAGGTCATCCTGTTCGATCGCTACAGCCAGGACCGGGAGGCCCTTGGCCGGCAGATCGCCGGCGAGCGCGGCCTCAGCCTGATCCCGCCCTTTGATCATCCCGAGGTGATCGCGGGGCAGGGCACGGCCGCGATGGAGCTGATCGAGGAAACCGGCCCGCTCGACCTGCTGCTGGTCTGCCTCGGCGGCGGCGGGCTCGTCTCCGGCTGTGCCTTGGCAGCCCATGCCCTGTCGCCGGGGATCCGCGTCATCGGGGTGGAGCCGGAAGCCGGCAACGACGCCCAGCAGTCGCTGCGTGCCGGCCATATCGTGAAGATTGCCGTGCCCAAGACCATTGCCGACGGGGCCCAGACCGCGGCGCTCGGCCACTACACCTTCCCCCTCATCCAGCGCGATGTCGCCGACATCGTCACCGTCAGCGATCCCGAGCTGGTCGAGACGATGCGATTCTTCGCCGAGCGCATGAAACTGGTGGTCGAGCCGACCGGATGCCTCGCCGCTGCCGCTGCCCTGACGACCAAGGTGCCGGTGCGCGGCCTCCGCGTCGGCGTCATCATCTCGGGTGGAAACACCGATCTTGCCAGCTTCTGCCGGCTGCTGGCGGCCTGAGAGAGCTGTCGCCTCGCCGGTGTTGCCGAAGCGGCGGTTTCGCGTTGACGCTGCCGAAGGTTCGGATTATACGCCAGCCAACGTCCGGCCGTCGAGAGATGGCCCGGAACCCATTTCATGTCATGATGCCGTTTCCACGCGGATGCGTATCATCCGATCACGTTGCGTGGAAACCGGTCACAAACGAGGACGCCCATGGCGAATACCAAATCTGCGAAGAAGGCTGCCCGCCAGACCGTTCGCCGCACCGAAGTCAACAAGTCCCGCCGCAGCCAGATGCGCACCTATGTGCGCAAGGTCGAGGAAGCGCTCGAGTCTGGAGATCAGGCCGCTGCCGCTGCTGCGCTCAAGGCTGCCGAGCCAATCATGATGCGCGCCGTGCAGAAGGGCGTTGCCCACAAGAACACAGCCTCGCGTAAGGTCTCCCGTCTGGCCAAGCGCGTGAAGGCGCTCGCCAGCTGATTGCTCCTGGCACGCCGGCCTCGTTGCCGGTGCCGCTCCTGCCATTGTGAAGGTCCTGCTCCTTGTGGCGCGGGGCCTTTTTTTATGGCGTGGCCGCATCGCAGGCCCTGTGCGCCTGGCCCTCGCCGGCCAACCACCATCCTGCTGGCCGGCTGGCACCGCCTCGCTGCGACAGGTGCTGCCGGCCATGCCTGCAAGCCGATACGGTGTTGTCCCGGTGCGGCGGATTCACCGTAAGCCCAACAAATCAGCAGCCGTAGTCGAGCTTAGTGCTTGACTCGCGCCAGGCGGGTCAGCAGGCATCCAAAGCCTGCTAAGAAAAATAAGGTGCGCAAAATTTGCCGAGACAAAACAGATGTTTAAATCGAAAGAAATCCGGCATACGGTTTTTGCGGGCAGCCGCTCAGTGAAGTCGGTCTCCGCAAGCCTTCCTGCGAAATTTTTTTTGCCCGGATTAAAACGGTTTAAACCCATGCCACCGCCGAGGGTTTTCACAGTTATCGTCGGATACCTTCGAGACGTTCTGCATCTGGGCCCGGCGATTGCCCCGCAGCCCTAAGACTCTCCCCTTGCTCTCTCTCGAAACGACCCGTTAAGGTTTCTTTAACGGATGGGGGCCTCAACCCCACCCGATCACCAAATCACCAGATGTTGAGACCGCGCGTTTCAAGTGGGGGCGGGTAATGATGACGGCTGTTGATCGGCTGGGGCAGGACGGCATGGCCACAAGACAGGTCGTGGCACGCATGCCTTGGTCACAACTCCGGTTCATGGAATGACCTAACCCGCCGGCGTCGGGGGC
>JAPLOV010000168.1:18376-67771 GCA_026400565.1 Hyphomicrobiales bacterium
GCGGAAGTCAAACACGCGCGGCTGGCGGCAGCTGCGCGCGAAGGGTAGCCCTATGTTTCTAGATAGCGAACGCATGAAAGACGATGGCCGATTTGATCCAGGTCCGATGTCCAGCGCCTGGGAACGGCTTCGCCAGAGGCTCAGGGGTGAGCTTGGCGAGGACGTGTACTCAAGCTGGTTCGCCCGTATGGAACTCGAGCGGATCGAAGCGGACGTGGCCATCGTGTCGGTTCCGACGCGCTTCCTGAAGAGCTGGATCGAAACCCACTATGTCGAGCGGGTGAAGATGCTGGTGACCTCCGAACTCGGCATCGAGGGCGGCTTTGCCGTCGAGGTGCGCACGGTGAACCGCGAGCCGGCTCGCGCAGCGTCAGGGCCACGCACCGCTCTGGCCAGCCAGGCTCCTGCCGCCCGCGCGCCGATCACCCCGCCGCCCATGGCGGCGATGCTGTCCGATCATCTCGGATCGCCGCTCGACCGGCGGCTCGCGCTGTCCTCTTTTGTGGTGGGCCGTTCCAATGCGCTGGCTTTTGCCGCCGCTGACCGGATCGCGGCGCTGGTCGGCCAGCCCTCGCCCTACAACCCGCTCTATGTCCATGCCGGTGTCGGGCTGGGCAAGACCCATCTGGTGCAGGCTGTCGCCCAGGAGGCCATTCGCCTCGGCAAGAAGGTGGCATACTTCACCGCCGACAAGTTCATGTATGGCTTCGTCTCCGCGCTGAAGGCGCAGACGGCGCTGACCTTCAAAGAGCAGTTGCGCGGTATCGATCTTCTGGTCATCGACGATGCCCAGTTCATCCAGGGCCGCTCCGTGCAGCAGGAATTCGGGCACACCATCAACGCCCTGATCGACGCTGGCAAGCAGGTCGTCGTGGCTGCCGACCGCATGCCCGGCGAGCTTGAAAGCCTTGATGAGCGGGTGCGCTCGCGGCTGGCTGGCGGGCTGGTGGTCGAGATCGGTCCGCTCGACGAGGAACTGCGTCTCAAGATCCTGTCGGCGAGACTGGCAACGCTGAGCACCGTCCACCCGACCTTCCATGTCTCGCCGGAAGTTGCCGCCTACGTGGCCCATGTCATCGTCACCAATGGCCGTGATCTGGACGGGGCGGCCAACCGGCTGCTCGCCCATTCCACGCTTTCGGGCGCGATCCTCACCATCGAGACGGCAGAGTCCGCCATCCGCGATCTCGTGCGCCTGCGCGAGCCCAGAAGGGTCAAGATCGAGGATATCCAGAAGCTTGTCGCTGCGCGCTACAACGTCAGCCGTGCCGACATCCTCTCCGAACGCCGGACAGCTGCCGTGGTCAAGCCGCGCCAGATCGCCATGTATCTGTCGAAGTCGCTGACCTTGCGGTCCTTGCCCGAGATCGGTCGCCGCTTCGGAGGCCGCGATCACACCACGGTCCTGCATGCGGTGCGGAAGATCGAAAAGGCGCTGACCGACGACCGCGTGCTGACCGAGGAAGTCGAGCTGCTCAAGCGCATGCTGATGGATTGACGGCAAAAAACCCGGCAGGATGCCGGGCAGAGGCTGTTATTCGGCCCAATCCTGTTGATGGTCGGCAGGCGGACCTGCGCCGGACTTGCACCAGCTCGCCAGCTTGGGCATGGTCTCATCAATCGGCTGGCATCCCCGCTGCAATACAGCGTCCTGCCCGGTCCCACCGTCTGTTATGCAAGCCAGGTTGGTCATGAAGGTTACCGTCGAACGGTCGCAATTCCTCAAGGCCCTCGGCCACGTCCATCGCGTGGTCGAGAAGCGCAACACCATTCCGATCCTGTCCAATGTGCTGATGAATGCCGGTGTGATGGGGCTCAAGCTCAAGGCGACCGATCTCGACATCGAGGTTGTCGAAACCATCCAGGCAGATGTCGGCGTGCAGGGCGCGATCACCGTGCCGGCCCATGTCATCTACGACATTGTGCGCAAGCTGCCCGAAGGCGCGCAGGTCTCGCTCGAAACCACCGGCGAGACCGGGCAGATGGTGCTGCGCTCCGGGCGCTCGCGTTTCACATTGCAGACCCTTCCCGAGAGCGACTTCCCCGACATCACGGCCGGCGAGATGCCACATGTCTTTTCGCTGCCGGCGGGTGACTTCAAGCGTCTGATCGACAAGACCCAGTTCGCCGTCTCCACCGAAGAAACGCGCTACTATCTCAACGGCATCTATTTCCACACGCTGGAGATCGAGGGCCGCGCGCTGCTGCGCGCTGTTGCCACCGACGGTCACCGCCTGGCGCGCGTCGAGACGCCGGCGCCCGCTGGTGCCAGCGGCATGCCGGGCGTGATCGTGCCGCGCAAGGCTGTCGCGGAAATCCAGAAGCTGCTGGAGGGCGCCATTGGCGACGTCGAGGTCCAGCTGTCGGCCACCAAGATCAAGGTCAGCATCGGCGATGTGGTGCTGACCTCCAAGCTGATCGACGGCACATTCCCCGATTATGGTCGCGTCATTCCCTCCGGCAACGACAAGCGGCTGACGGTGAACCGGGCCGAATTTGCGGTCTCGGTCGACCGCGTGTCGACGATTTCCTCAGAGCGCGGTCGCGCTGTGAAGCTGTCAATGGCCGATGGGCGCATGACCCTGGCTGTGACCAACCCAGATTCGGGCTCCGCAACCGAGGAGATCGAGGTGGACTATGATGCCAGCCCGCTCGATATCGGCTTCAATGCGCGCTACCTGCTCGACATCACGGCCCAGCTCGACAGCGACACTGCGCTGTTCCGCCTCGCCGATCCGGGTTCGCCGACGGTCATCCAGGATCGCGAGGGAGCCAGCGCGCTCTATGTGCTGATGCCGATGCGGGTCTGATCCGCTTCATGCCGATGCTCTGGACCCTGCTGCTGGCGCTTCCCCGGCTGGGTGTTGGGCCTCGGCAGCACCGTTCTGATCGACCGGTCCTCCACAATCCTGCCGGCGATCACGGTCCTCATGACCTTGGCCGTTCTGGTCGTTGTTGCTGAGGTGCCGTGGGCCACCCACGCCGTCAGGCTAAAGGTGATGCAGGGCCTGGCTGGAGCCGGCGTGCTGCTGATGCTCGGGTTGGCCTGAACAGGCGGAGCCCTTCAGCGCCCGGTCTTGACGCGGTTCCACAACCGGCCGACGGCGCGCTGCAGGCGCTCATCATAGGCAGTGGTGGTGAACAGCCGTGCGAACGTGGCCTGGTCGGGGTATATCCCCGGATTTCCCTTGATCTCAGGGCGGATCAGTTCGCGGGCCGGCAGGTTGCCGCTGGCGTAGGAAACGAGATTGCTGTTTCTTGCGGCCACGTCGGGCCTGAGCATGAAATCGATGAAGGCGTGGGCTTCCGCCGGGTTGGCCGCATCCGCTGGGATGGCCATCGAGTCGAACCACATCTGCGCCCCTTCGCGGGGCACGATGAACTGGATGTCGATGCCGTTGCGGGCTTCCTCGGCGCGGCGGCGCGCCTGCAGGATATCGCCAGAATAACCGACCGCCATGCAGATCTCGCCGCTGGCGAGCGCGTTGAGATACTCCGACGAGTGGAAGGTGCGGATGTTGCCGCGAACGCGCGCCAAGGCATCGGCGGCCTTGCGCAGGTCGGCCTCGTTCTTGGAATCGGGGTTGAGCCCGAGATAGCGCAGCACACCGGGCAGGATGTCTTCCGGCACATCCAGCACGTGGATGCCGCAGTCCTTGAGCTTGGCCGACACATCCGGCTTGAGCAGCAGATCCCACGAGTTGATCGCAGTATTGGGGCCCAGCCGCTCCCTGACCTTGGCGAGGTTCAGCCCGATGCCGGTCGTGCCCCACATGTAGTTGACCGCAAACTGGTTTCCCGGATCGTGGCTGGCCAGCCGCGCGGCAATGTCGGGCCAGATGTGCCGGGCATTGGGCAACTTGCTCCGCTCGAGCTTCAGGAACAGCCCCGCCCGGATCAGCCGCGACAGGAAAGGGCCCGATGGCACCACAACATCATAGCCCGATTTGCCGGCCACCAGCTTGGTCGCGACGATCTCGTTGTTGTCGTACATGTCGTAGACAACCTTGATGCCGGTCTCGCGGGTAAAGTCATCGAGCACGGACGGATCGATGTAGTCGGTCCAGTTGTAGACATTGACAGTGCGCTCGGTGGCGGGCTGGGCCTGCGGCGATGCCGGCAACGTGACCAGGCCTAGGATGATGGCAATGGCGGCGATTGCTTTGGCCGCACCCTCGCCGGCACCCTGCCGGCGACAAGCACAGACATCGCCGCTTTCGCCGCGTCTGCGCAGTAAGTCGATGAAACGCATTATCAGGTCCGGTCACAAGGGCAGGTGCAGCGGCCACCACGGGGCGAGCCCCTGTTGCCGGGACGATAGGGTCCCGATGCCCTCAGCGCAATGCGCGCTGCGCTGTCCGCCGCCGGGATGTCAGTCTGCTGAGGCTGGCTCGGCCATCATGCGCGGCAGCACCTCGGCCCACATCGCCGCCGGCTGCGCGCCCGAGACGCCATAGCGGTTGTTGACGATGAAGAAGGGTACACCCTGCACGCCCATCGAGGCGGCCTGCGATTCAAGCTGGCTGATCTCGCCATTCAGCGCCGGGTCGGCAAAGGCCGCCTTCAGCTCTGCCGCCGACAGGCCGACGCCGGCCCCGATACCGGCCAACACCTCGAAGGCGCCGATGTCGCGACCCTGCTCAAAATAGGCGGCCATCAGCGCGCCCTTGGCCACGTCGGCCGCCCCATGCCCCGCGGCCAGCGCGATGAGGATGTGGGCCTTGCGGGTGTTGGGTGTGCGCCTGACCGCATGCCAGTTGAACGCGAGCCCGTCCTCGCGCGCCGCATCCGACAGGCGTTGTTCGATGTCGGCACGTTTGCCGGGGCCGAACTTGCCGTCGAGGTAGGCGGCGCGGTCCATGCCGTCCTCCGGCATCAACGGATTGAGTTCATAGGGCAGCCAGGCGATCCGCGCGTCGGCGATGCCGGTAAGTCTCAGCCCCTCCTCCAGCCGCCGCTTGCCGAGATAGCACCACGGGCAGATCAGGTCGGAATAGATCGCGAAGCTGACCGCGCCTTGTTGGGGTGCCTGCGGTTGGATCGTCGCTCGCTTTGGTGTCGCTCGCCTTGGTGTCATGGACATGCCCGCAATCTGCGGCTCCTTTGGCGGATCGGTAAGGACGCTCAAACCTCTTGGCGATTTGCGACGATCTCGCGATGGCCAGCCCCATGACCCGGGGACCGGAAGGCAGGCTCTGTCAGAACAGGCCTTCGATCCGGCCGGCGGCATCAATGTGGATGCGCTCCGCTGCCGGTGACCGCGGCAGGCCAGGCATGCGCATGATGTCCCCGCAGATCGCCACGACAAAGCCCGCTCCCGCCGACAGCGTGATGTCCCGCACTGGTACGACATGCCCCGAGGGCGCGCCGCGCAGGGCCGGGTTGGCTGAGAACGAGTACTGCGTCTTGGCCACGCAGATCGGAAGGTGCCCGTAGCCAGCCGCTTCGAGCTCCGCCAGCCGGTCGGATGCCCTGGCGTCGAGCGCGATGTCGGAGGCGCCATAGATATGGGTTGCGATGGTGCGTATCTTCTCGGCCAGCGGCATCGCATCGGGATAGAGCGGCCTGAAGCCTTCGCGCTGGCCCTCGGCCAGAGCCACAACGGCGCGCGCCAGATCTGCACTGCCGGCCGAGCCATCGGCCCAGTGCCGGCAGATGATCGCCTCTACCCCGAGGCGGGCAGCACAGAACTGCTTGATCAGTTCGTGCTCGGCTGGCGTGTCCCCGGTGAAGTGGTTGATCGCCACCACCACAGGCACACCGAAGCCCTGCACATTGTGTACATGCCGTTCGAGATTGACGAGGCCGGCTGACAGCGCTGCGGGGTTCTCGGCCCCGAGTGCGTCCTTTGGAACGCCACCATGCATCTTCAGCGCCCTGACAGTGGCCACGATGACCGCGGCAGCCGGATCGAGCCCTGCCTTGCGACACTTGATGTTGAAGAACTTCTCGGCTCCCAGATCGGCCCCGAAGCCGGCCTCCGTGACGACGTAGTCCGCCAGCTTCAGCGCCGCCTTGGTGGCAATCACCGAATTGCAGCCATGGGCGATGTTGGCAAAAGGGCCGCCATGCACGAAGGCGGGGTTGCCTTCGAGTGTCTGCACGAGGTTGGGCTGGAGGGCATCCTTGAGCAGCACTGCCATGGCACCCGGCGCCTGAAGGTCGGCGGCGGTGACGGGTGTCCGGTCATGGCGGTAGCCGATGACGATTCGGCCCAGCCGTTCCTCAAGGTTGCGGAGGCCGCTCGCGAGGCAGAACACGGCCATCACCTCGGACGCGACCGTGATGTCGAAGCCATCCTCGCGCGGGAAGCCGTTCTTCACGCCGCCAAGAGAGGAGTTGATCGCCCGCAAGGAGCGGTCGTTCATGTCCAGCGCCCTGCGCCAGACGATGCGCCGGCTGTCGAGGCCGAGCGCATTGCCCCAGTAGATATGGTTGTCGATCAGGGCCGACAGCAGGTTGTGGGCAGAGGTGATGGCGTGGAAGTCGCCTGTGAAATGCAGGTTGATCTGCTCCATCGGCACAATCTGCGCATGCCCGCCGCCGGCAGCCCCGCCCTTCACCCCGAAGCAGGGCCCGAGCGAGGGCTCCCTCAGGCAGATCATCGTGCGCTTGCCGATCAGGTTCAGCCCATCGCCGAGGCCGACTGTCGTCGTGGTCTTGCCTTCGCCGGCAGGGGTCGGATTGATGGCACTGATCAGGATCAGCTTGCCGTTGGCGCGTTCAGGCCGGGCATCGAGCCAGTCTAGGTCGACCTTGGCGATGTGCCGGCCATGCGGGCTGAGCGCCTCGGCGGGAATGGCCAGCCTGTCGGCAACCTGCTGGATCGGGAGCAGACTTGCGGCACGGGCAATCTCGATGTCGGTCGGCATTGGCGGAATTTCCATGTGGAGCCGCTCCATAGCTAGAACGGTGCGCGGATTGCACAAGGCATCGGCAGCGAATCGTCGTGGACAGCGCCGGCACGGGCGATCCGGGGCGGGGCATCCTTGACCGCTCCCGGGCGCCGGTTAAGCTGGTGCAAGCCTTGCTCGATTGCGTTGGCCGGCGACAAACTGCCATCGCCGCGAGCGCGGTTCAGGCGTGCGTCATCATTGGGAAGGATCTCGGGGATAAAGACGACGTTCAGGCACACGTCGGCGCTTGCGTGCATCGCTTTGGCCACACTTGGCCTCGCAACTATCGGCCAGCCAGGCGCGGCACAGGCCAGGACCAAAGTCGCCATCGGCGTCTTCGCGAAGAACGGTCTCGATGTGACGATCCAGAAGATCCCGCAGGCATCGTGCCATCGCGTCGGGGTCCATCCAGTGCGTCGCCACCACCCAGCTTTTCCAACTCGACAAGAGCTATGGCGCCGACGGCATGGCCGTGCGTGGCAACATCGCCTCGATCAAGAATCTCAAGGGCAAGACCGTTGCCGCCTCCTCGCCCGGCACGGCGCCCGACGTCACAAAGCCGGGCTATCGAACGCCGTTCTTCAAGTGACAACCGGCGATCGCTGGACATGGCAAAACCTGTAACAGGTGTTGTACGTCGTTTGTGAACTCGAGGCCTCTGCACGATCAAGACCTCTGCCGCCTTCGTGGCGCTGAAGGAGCGGCTGGTCGTGGACATCCGCGCCGAAGTGATGGCCAGCGCCCGAGGCCATGGGCCGCCTACTGGCTGGCCCAGATCACCCGCGCGATGAACGAGACCTCGGACAGTTGCAGCACACGGTCCGGATGCTCCGGGTTGAGGGATGCCAGTTCCACGGTCTTCAGCGTCTTGCGCTTCAGCTCCTTGGCCATCACCTCACCATCAATGGTCCTGACCACCACCCTGTCGCCGCGCCTGACCAGCGCCGCAGGCGACACAACGATTGTGTCGCCGTCGCGGTAGAGTGGCATCATCGATTCGCCATTGATTCCGAGAGCATAGACCCGCTCGTCACTGATGTCCGGAAAGGCCACCTCGTCCCAGCCATTGCCCGATGGCAGGCCGTTGTCATCGAAGAAGCCGCCCGTTCCGGCCTGCGCGAAACCGATCAGCGGAATCGTGCGCTGCCGCACCGCCTGCCGCCCGATACTGGCCACCAGTGAGATGAACTCGTCGAGGTTGGCACCGGTCGCCGCCAGGATCTTGGCCAGCGATTCGGTCGAGGGCCAGCGCTCGCGGCCATCCGCGCCCACGCGCTTGGAGCGGTTGAACGTCGTCGCATCAAGGCCGGCACGCTTGGCCAGCCCTGATGGTGTCATCTGATAACGGTCTGCGAGCGCATCAATAGCGCCCCAGATCTGATCGTGGGACAACATGCCTGAAGCTCCGGAGTGAAATGCCAGAATATCGTTACGTTAGCATAGGAATTTAGACCTTGGAGCAGACATCATGCCCATGATCCGTCTAACGCGCCGGGCGGGCGACTTTCAGCCCGTCGGCGAATTCCCTTCGTCGGCTGGATCGACTATCGCTGGGGCGGCGGGGCCATGCGGCGCCTGCTGGCAGCATGCAGGTATGGTCGCGTTCCGATGGCATTGATCTACAAGATTCATCCCGCATCTGACTGGGCCGAGGCAGAGAGGGCTGGCCGCTTCACCGGCGCCCCTGTCGATCTGGCCGATGGTTATATCCATTTCTCCAACGCGGCCCAGGTCCGCGAGACGGCGGCCCGGCATTTTTCCGGTCTTGGCGGGTTGCTCCTGATCGCGGTCGAGGCAGAGGCGCTGGGTGCGGCCCTGCGCTGGGAGCCATCGCGCGGCGGGGCGCTGTTCCCGCATCTGTTTGCGCCGCTCGATCTGGCCGCCGTGCGCTGGGTCATGCCGCTGCCGCTCGGGGCCGATGGACAGCATCTGTTCCCGAAGGATATGCGCTGATGGCTGGCCTGTTCGATCTCGCCCGCCCGCTGATCCACGCCCTCGATCCCGAGATGGCGCACAAGCTCACGGTCGCCGCACTTGCAGCCTTGCCGCCGGGCAAGCCGGCCGCCCATGATCCGCGGCTGACGGTCAGCGCCTTCGGGCTTGCCTTCCCGAACCCGGTCGGGCTGGCCGCCGGCTTCGACAAGCATGCGGAGGCCATCGATGGCTGTCTTGGCCTCGGGGTCGGTTTCACCGATGGGGTGACGCCCTTGCCGCAGCCGGGCAGCGCCCGACCACGGGTGTTTCGCCTCACTGAGGATCAGGCCGTGATCAACCGCTATGGCCTCAACAGTGTGGGGGCCGATGTGGTGGCCAGCCGGCTGGCGGCGCGGCACAGGCGCGCCGGAGGCTCTGGCGGCATCGTCGGTGTCAATCTTGGTGCCAACAAGGAATGGGCTGATCGTGCCGGAGACTATGCTGTTCTCGCCGAAAAGCTCGCGACGCTGTGCGACTTCCTGACCATCAATGTCTCTTCTCCCAACACGCCCGGCCTCAGGGATTTGCAAGGCGAGGCGGCGCTCGATGCCCTGATCGTCCGCACGCTCGCGGCGCGCGACAAGGCCTGCGGCGCAGGCAGGCTGACGCCGGTGCTGCTGAAGATTGCGCCTGACCTGACCGAGATCGACCTGGACGGCATTGTGACGGTCGCCCTCAGGCGCGGCATTGCCGGCCTGATTGTGTCCAACACCACCGTTGACAGGCCGGCCTCGCTTCAAAGCCCGCATCGCGGTGAGACCGGCGGGCTGTCGGGTCGGCCGGTCTTTGCCCGGTCGACGCGGTTGCTGGCCCAGGCCGCGATCCGGGTCGAAGGGCGGATGCCACTGATTGGCGTTGGCGGCGTTGAGGACTGGCGCACCGCACTGGCCAAGATCGAGGCGGGTGCCAGCCTCGTCCAGCTCTACACGGCCATGATCTACAAGGGCCCGGGCCTGTTCGGCGAGATCACCGCCGGGCTTGTCGCCCATCTGGCCCGCACCGGCGCGCCGGACATTGCGGCGCTGGTGGGCTCGCACATGGCGGCCATTGCCGCCGGGGAGCCGTGAGCTTCGGGCGGAAACCTGCCAAGAGCTCCTGCCAGGAGCTAGCGCCGTCCGAGCAGCCGTACCAGCAGCCAGACCGGGATCACCACCAGCGCGCCGGCCAGAACCCACTGCGCGACCTCGCGGATCGCATCGGTGCCCATGTTCAGGATCGACGACACGAAGTTGCCGATGGCAGTGAACAGGTTGCGCGGGGTCAGGCCGAGAAAGGCCATGATCGCCCCGACGATCAGCGACAGGAAGATCAGCTTCACGACCACGCTCAGGGGCGAGCCGCCAAGTGCGCGTTCAAGCCTGGGATCTGGCATGGGGGAACCTTCGGGCTGGCAGGCTCCGCGCCGGTGCTTCAGGCGGCGGAGGTCTGCTGGGAGGCTGGATCCTGGGGGCTCCAGCCGGTCGCGGCAATCTTGGAAGCGAGGATCACGGCTTGCGTCCGGCTGTCAACATCCAGCTTCTGCAGGATGGCCGAGACATGGGCCTTCACCGTGGCTTCCGAGACGCTGAGTTCGTAGGCGATCTGCTTGTTGAGCAGGCCTTCCGACAGCATCATCAGGACGCGCACCTGCTGCGGCGTCAGCGACATCAGTCGCTTGATCGTCTCGGCGGTTTCGTTGTCCTGACCGCCCGAGAAGTCGCTGCCCTCCGGCACCCAGACATTGCCATCGAGCACCGATTGCACCGCGACGGCCATCTGGTCGGCATCGAGCGTCTTGGGCATGAAGCCGAGCGCGCCAAACTCGATGCAGCGCCGGACCACGCCCGGATCGTCGTTGGCCGACACCACCATCACCGGAACCTGTGGATAGTCGGCCCTGAGGAACAGCAATCCGGAGAGGCCCTGCACTCCGGGCATCGTCAGGTCGAGCAGGATGAGATCGGCCTCGCTGCCCGCCGCCAGCATTTTCGTCACCTCGTCGAACGATCCGGCCTCGAGCAGCTTTGTACCGGGCAGGGCGGATGTCAGCGCCTGGCGAAGGGCCCCGCGAAACAGCGGATGATCATCGGCAATCAGAATGCACGGACTGGTCTCGTTCGACATGCCGCTTTTCTCCGGAGATTGTTTTTGCTTGTTATTTTCCAAAGTAGGCCATGACTTGCCCCGTCTGGCAAGCACGGACATCCACGTCTCTTTCCGGCGATTTCCAGGGCTTGTCCAAGGTGACTTCCAAGGGCACTTCCACGAGGCTGCCCAACTGTGGCTCAGTCAGGCTGTGCTGCCATGCTGCGCTGCACCTAACCACCTGTAAATGCTGTTAAATAAGTGACGCATGAGTCTTTAGTAGGACTATCCGGTGTTATGCTTACGCCCTAGTTTCGCCGCATCGGTTAAACCGGGGTTAAAATCCCGGCGATTCCGGTTTGGCGACGCATAAGCTTCGGGGCATCCGCATCCCTTGGCATGTGTTCATCGGGAGAAACGCAAGATGAGCGAACCAAACAAGGTGCAGGCGCACTGGGCAGCGACCCAGCGGCTGACCTACATCATGATCGGCATATGGGCCTTCTTTTCCTTCTTCATTCACATGTTCGCGCCGGCGCTGAACAGCATCAAGATCCTCGGCTTCCCGCTGGGCTTCTACATGGCTGCGCAGGGCTCGCTGATCGTATTCGTGGCGCAGTTGTTCTGGTTCTCTGGAGCTCAGGACAAGGTTGACCGCCAGTACGGCATGGCCGAAGACGATTGAGGAGCGGCATACCATGTCAACCGAAGCAAAAACTGACTTTACCTCGAATCTGGGCCGGATCTACACCATCTACACGGGTGGATTTATCGCCTTCGTGATCTTCATCGCGATCCTGGAGCGCGTCGGCGTTCCCAACAACATCCTTGGCTACCTGTTCGTGGCCTTCACGATCGGCGTCTATGCCGCCATCGGCATTCTCTCCCGCACCATGCAGGTCGACGAATATTACGTCGCAGGCCGCAAGGTGCCATCCTTCTACAACGGCATGGCGACCGCCGCTGACTGGATGAGCGCTGCCTCGTTCATCGGCATGGCCGGCACGCTCTACCTGCTCGGCTATGACGGCCTCGCCTTCATCCTGGGCTGGACCGGCGGCTATGTGCTGGTGGCAACCCTGATTGCGCCATATCTGCGCAAGTTCGGCTGCTACACGGTTCCGGACTTCCTGGCCTTCCGTTTCGGCGGCAATGCGGCCCGTATCGCCGGCATCGTCGTCCTGATGAGCTGCTCGTTCACCTACGTGGTGGCGCAGATCGTTGGCACAGGTCTCATCGGCGCACGCCTGCTCGGCATGTCGTTCGAAATGGCTGTGTTCGTCGGCCTCGTCGGCATTCTCGTCTGCTCGATGCTTGGCGGCATGCGCGCGGTGACCTGGACCCAGGTTGCCCAGTACATCGTCCTGATCATCGCCTACCTCGTTCCGGTCGTGATTCTCTCGACCCAGAAGTTCGGCATCCCGATCCCGCAACTCACCTACGGCACGGTTCTCTCCGAGATCCAGATCAAGGAAGCTGCACTCGGCGTCGCCGCGAGCGCATCGCACATCGTGCCTTTCGCCCGCTACGACCCCTTGAACTTCTTTGCCCTGGTGCTCTGCCTGATGGTCGGCACCGCTTCGCTGCCGCACGTCCTCATGCGCTACTTCACCACGCCTTCCGTGCGTGAAGCCCGCTCGTCGGTTGCCTGGACGCTGCTGTTCATCTTCATCCTCTACTTCACGGCTCCGGCCTATGCCGCCTTCGCGAAGCTCGAGGTGTTCGAGAACGTCATCGGCAAGCCACTTGGCCAGCTTCCGAGCTGGGTCTACAGCTATGGCAAGATCGGCCTGATCCAGATCTGCGGCGTCAATGCCGTCGATGTGGCCCGCATCGCCGGTCACACAGGCATCCTCGGCCTTGCCAACTTCTCGATCCAGGCCGACGCGATCGTGATCGCCACGCCTGAAATCGCTGGTCTGCCTTACGTCGTCTCCGGCCTCGTCGCCGCCGGCGGTCTGGCTGCCGCGCTGTCGACCGCTGACGGGCTTCTGCTCGCCATCGCCAACGCGCTGTCGCACGATGTCTACTCACGCATGATCAACAAGAACGCACCTGTGTCGAAGAAGCTTGTCATCGCGCGCGTGCTTCTGGTGCTTGTCGCGATCCTTGCTGCCTGGGTGGCATCGGGCCGTCCGGCGGATATCGTGGCCATGGTCGCCTGGGCCTTCAGTCTTGCCGCGGCAGGCCTGTTCCCGGCGCTCGTCATGGGCATCTGGTCCAAGAAAACCACCTCGGCTGGTGCCGTGGCAGGTATCTGGGCCGGCTTCCTGACAACACTGGTCTATCTCGTCGTCACCCGCTACTTCCCGGGCTTCGGCGTTGATGTAATGGGCATGACCTCCAATGTGCACCCGGTCACCCGCGTGCCGTTGGTGGACCTCGCCAAGCTGAAGGCAGAACAGCCTCAGATCTTCCAGCAAGGCATGGTTCTGATCAACCACCCGCTTGCGTCGCGTGTCGGCTACTTCAACGTTGCCAACATCTCGGCCGGTCTGTTCGGCATGCCGGTTGGCTTCCTGACGATGATCATCGTCTCGAAGTTCACCACGGCACCGAGCAAGGAAATGCAGAACTTCATCGATGACATCCGCCGCCCCCGTGGCGAAGCGGTGATGATCGAGAAGGCTGGCTGACGGTTGGCGGGCCATCCGGTCCGCCTCCCATCCATTGACCTGAAGGGGCGGCTTGTTCCGCCCCTTTTTTCATCTTAAGTGACGGCTCTTGCGCCGCCCGAGGATCATCTCCCCATGACCGATGTCGACAGCCAGGGGTTGTTCTGGCTCTACCAGATCCCCAATCTGGCGCTGGCCGCGCTGATGTACACGCTGCTGGGCCGCTTCGTGCTGTCGTTGTTTTTTCCTGATGGCAGCGACAAGGTGATCTGGACGGTGTTTCGCCAGATCACGCAGCCTGCCATCAACGCCGTGCAACTGGTCACGCCCTATGCCGTGCATGAGCGTGTCGTGGTGCTGCTGACGGTCGTCTGGGTGTTGTTCATCCGCCTCGTTGTGTTCGTCAGCTTCGCGGCCATGGGCTGGATGCCGACTATTGTCGGAGCACCACGGCCATGACGCCTCCCATGAATGACAATCGCGAGGACATGCTGCGCAAGGATGGCATCTTTGTCGGCATCGCCGGGATGTCGCTCCTCAACGGCATGCACTTTTCCGCCTATTTCGATCCGGTCTTCATTCTGATGAAGCCGTTTGCCGCAGGGTTCTTCATCACCTCGCCGATCCTGCAGTTCTATTTCACCTCGCTCTTCCTGTCGGCGCTGACGCTGGCCTTCGGCGGCATCCCCGCAGCCATCTACGAGCGCGGCAAGGGCCTGAAGGAGAGCACCCCGACCTCGCTCTGGATCTGGCTGGGCGGCATCCTGTTTCTCACCATCCCGACCCTGCTGAACATGACAGCGCGGAGCGGCTGAGCAAGGCTCAACTGGATCACGACATCGTATTGTGCCGCATCTGGCGGCGCCGGGCTTGTTGGTGTTACCGTCCGTCCAATCCCTCAGCACATCGGGAGATGAGCCATGGACTGGGCACGGTTGAACGACATGGCGTATCTGTCGGTATCGCGCGCCTGCGGGTTTGCCTGCCTCGCGATCTTCTGTTTCATGATCGGGATGGCTGGATATCCGCTGGTGGCGCTGAAGTCGGGCGCTGTCTTCATGATGCTGAGCGCCGGGGTGCTGGCGGTCAAGGCCCAGCGCTCGCCGATCAAGCCTTACAAGCACACCGAACTCTGGGTCTTGCTGGCTCCCGAGGAGAGGCCGGATCCGCGCTTCGCCCAGCAGTTGATTGGCCTGACGCTGCGCGACGTGTTCCTGCGCTTTTCTGGCTATTTCGCGCTGGCAGGACTGGTCTGCTTTGCGGTGGCGATGGCGGTGCAGCTTCTCACGTTCCTGCTCGACGGCTGATCAGGCCAATTCCGCGCCAGACCAGCCATCCCGCCAGCGCGATGTTGCCGACCAGAGGCGTCGCTGCCAGAACGCCAAAGGCGATGCGCCGGTCAGGTTCCACCCGGAAGACCACGATCAGGAAGGCGGCCATGCCGCTGTAGAGCGCGATCAGCGCCACGACGCCCCACGGGTCCTTGCCCGCATCCGCCATGGTCGCGGCCAGATCGCCGGTGATTCCAGCCCAGACCTTGGCCAGGGCCAGCACTGCGATCCCGCCGATGCACAGCGCTCTCACGCTGCCATTCATGGGTTGCGCGCCGGATGCAGCCTGTCGAGGCCGCGCCAGACCAGCCAGGCCAGCGGCACGACATTGCCAAGGATCGGCATGGCCGCGATGAGCCCCATGGCCAGCGCCCGCTGCGGCTCGAAGCGCCACAGCACGATCCCGAAGATCAGGAAACCAAGATAAAGATCGATCAGTGTAACGACGCCCCACGGGTTGGCCGTGATCTCGGCCACAGCGGGCCAGAACGGAGCGCGTCCAAAGGCCCAGATGATCGAGCCGGCAAGAAGGGCAAAGCCCAGGGCACAGATGAGTTTCAGCATGATCCTTCTACGCAGCCATCAACCTTCAGGTTCACTCCCCGTGGCCCACGTGCGTGCCATCAGGCGTTCGATGCTGTCCAGCCGGTCAGCCTCGCCCGGAGGCTTGTCCCAGCGAATTCTGTGAATGCGCGGAAAGCGCATCGCGACCCCCGACTTGTGGCGCGTCGAGCGTTGCAGGCCCTCAAAGGCGATTTCCAGCACCAGCCCGCTCGTGGCTGTGTGCGTGACCTCCCGCACCGGGCCGAAGCGGTTGATTGTGTTCTTGCGCACGAAGCGGTCGAGTTCGGTCAGTTCCGCGTCGGTGAAGCCGAAATAGGCCTTGCCGACCGGAACCAGTTCGTCGCCATTCTCGCCCGTTCGCCAGCAGCCGAACGTGAAGTCCGAGTAGAACGACGAGCGCTTGCCGTGGCCGCGCTGGGCATACATCAGAACGCAGTCGATCAGCCCGGGCGCGCGCTTCCACTTGAACCACAGCCCCTTCGGCCTGCCGGGCACGTAAGCTGAGTCCGAGCGCTTGATCATCAGCCCTTCGATGGCGTCGGCATCAGCCCCGGCCCCGACGCTGCCCGGCTCGGCGCGTGCCGCCGCGAGGTCATCCCATGTGGTGAAGGGCAGCTCTGCGGAGATATCGAACCGCGCAGACTTCCTGACCGCCAGCAGGGCTTCCAGCCTTTGCCGGCGCTCGCTGAGCGGCAGCGCGCGGATATCCTCCGTGCCGTCGACCAGCAGGTCATAGGCCCGCACATGGGCAGGATACTCGGCCAGCAGGCGGGCGCTGACCGTCTTGCGGTTAAGCCGCTGCTGAAGCACGTTGAAGCTCTGCACGCGGCCTTCGCGCAGCACCAGCAACTCGCCGTCGATCGCCGCATCGAACTGCATTGCCTCGACCAGTTCCGGGAAGGCTCCCGAGATGTTCTCCCCCGTGCGCGAGTAAAGCCGCGTCACGCGTTCACCGCGCGCATCGAGCCTGGAGTTGGCCTGTATCCGGATGCCATCCCATTTCCATTCGGCGCTGAAGTCCGCCGGATCGAGCCGGTCGAAGTCCGCATCCTCCATCGGATGGGCGAGCATGGCAGGGCGGAAGGGCGCAGGGTCGTCCGCCTCCGGCCTCGGGCCTTCGCCAAGAGCCCAGGCAAACAGTGCCTCGTAAGGCGGCGCCAGCCCATGCCAGACCTCTTCGATCGCATCGGTCGGCAGCGCTCCGAGGCCGGCAACAGCCGCCTTGGCCAGCCGCGCCGACACGCCGATGCGCAGGCCCCCGGTGATCAGCTTCAGCAGCGCCCAGCGCCCGGTCTCGTCGAGTTGGTCAAGCCAGCCTGCAAGCATGCTCGGCAGTTCCCGCTTCTCGGCATCAACGAGCGCAGACACGATCCCGGCCAGCGTCGGAGCGGGGAAGTTGTGCCCGATCCCGTCACGGGTGCGGGCTGCCGGCCACATCAGCGCCACGGTCTCGCTGAGATCGCCGACATAGTCATAGGACAGCGCGAACAGTTCAGGGTCGGTTCGCTCGGCAATCAGGCTGCGGATCAGACCTGCCTTGGCGTTGGCGAAGGCGAGTTGTCCTGTCATCGCCGCCAGCGCATGGCCGCGCTCGGGATCCGTCGTGCGCCGGAAATAGTCGGTCATCAGCGCCAGCTTGCCGTTGCGGCGCGGCTCATAGGCTAGCCGGTCGAGAAGCCAGGCAAAGCTGTTGAGATCGGCGGTCATGGGCTGATGCTCGTCATGATGCTGCGGCGGGCATCTCGCCCTCCACCTCGCCATCATCACCATAGCCTGCGAGCCGCAGGGGCCTCGCCCGGATGCCGTTCATCGCGCACCAGCGCACCAGTGCATCCTCTTGTCCATGCGTGACCCAGACCTCGGGCGCACCAACCTCGCGGATGGTGGCGCAAAGGTCGTCCCAGTCGGCGTGGTCCGACACGATCAGCGGCAACTCGACCCCCTTCTATCGCGCCCTTGCCCTGATCCGCATCCAGCCCGAGGCAAAAGCGGTCACCGGATCGGGCAGTTGCCGCGCCCACAGATCCTGCACGGCGCTGGGCGGGCAGATCACGATCTCACCGGCGAGTGTCTTGCGCTCTGCCGCCACGACCTTGCGGATATCGCCAAGAGGAACGCCGTGGGCCTCGTAAAAGCCCATCAGCTTTTCCATCGCGCCATGCACATGGATCGGGCGGTCGTAGCCGGCATCGCGGATCAGCGCCACCAGCCGCTGCGCCTTGCCAAGCGCGTAAGCTCCGATCACGTGGCAGCGCTCCGGAAAAAGCGCCAGCGAATCGAGCAGCTTGGCCACTTCGCCCGCCGTGTCAGGATGGCGGAAGACCGGCAGGCCGAACGTGGCCTCGGTGATGAACACATCACAGCGCACCGGCTCGAAGGTGGCGCAGGTCCGGTCAGCCGCGCGCTTGTAGTCCCCGGATGCGACGATCCTGAGTCCGCCCGCGTCAACAGCGATCTGGGCCGAGCCGAGCACATGCCCGGCAGGGTGGAAGGTGAAACCGACCTCGCCGATGCGCACGCGCTCGCCCCACGCAGCCACCTGCTGCTGCTGGGTGAACACGGCGCCATAGCGCACCGCCATGATGCCGAGCGTCTCACGCGTGGCCAGCACCGCGCCATGGCCGGCCCTGGCATGATCGGCGTGGCCATGGGTGATCAGTGCCCGCGCCACGGGCCTGACCGGATCGATGTAGACGTCCGCCGGCGGGCAATAGAGCCCGGACGGCGTTGGCGTGAGAAGCTCGTGCGGCCGCATGAATCGTGTATCCTCAAGGGCTGAAGATACTGGGTTTCGCTCTGGAATGAAGGCGCATCATGCCGCTGAAGGCCGTCCACCGCAGCACGGGTGATGCCATCGCCGATCGCCGCTTTGCCTATGCCATGGCGGCCTTCGTGGAGGCCGACTGGCAGGTCGCAGTGGATCTGGCCAGCCAGACACTTGAGCTTGCCCCCGGTTTTGCGCCGGCCCATGTCATGCTTGGGCGGGCACAGGCCGCGCTTGGCCGCAAGGACGAGGCCATCGCCGCCCTCAGTGAAGCGCTGCGCCTCGATCCGGAGGACGAGCTTGGCATTCGCATCGATCTTGCGCGGCTGGGCGCGATGCATGCCGATGAGGCCATCAGCGAGGGCTATGTCCGCGCCCTGTTCGACAACTATGCCGAGGGCTTCGATCAGCACCTGACCGGGGCCTTGTCATATCGCGGGCCGGCCATCATCACCGAAGCCATCGGCACCGCCGCTGCCACTCTCGGGCGCAAGCCGGCCTTCGACCTCGCCCTTGATCTGGGGTGCGGCACCGGGCTGATGGCCAGGGCGCTCGGCCCGATGGCCCGCCGCATCGAGGGCATCGACATCTCGCCGCGCATGATCGCTGTCGCGGCCCGCACCGGCCTCTATGCAGCGCTCCATGTCGGCGGGGTGGTCGACGAGCTTGACCGGCGCGCGGCTGCCAGCGCCGACCTGATCGTGGCGGCCGACATGGTGGTCTATCTCGGCGACCTGTTCCCGCTGTTCCGTGAGGCGGCACGCGTGCTGCGTCCGGGCGGGTTGTTCGCCTTCACCGCGCAGGGCCACCATGGCCAAGGCTTCGAACTGGGCATCGATTCGCGCTTTGCCCATTCTGATCGCTACCTGCGCACCGTGGCCGAGGATTCGGGGCTCGTAATCGCCCACTTCGCCGCTGTGTCGACCCGGCAGGATCGCGGGCTGGACGTGCCAGGCTATGTCATGGTGCTGACCCTCCCCCGATGACGGAGTTGCTTCCGCCCCTGTTCGCGCGCTGGTTCGCCGCGCGCGGCTGGGCCCCGCGCGCCCACCAGCTTGACCTGATCGCCCAGGCTCGGGCTGGCCGCTCGACGCTGCTGATCGCGCCAACCGGAGCAGGCAAGACGCTCGCTGGTTTTCTGCCCAGCCTGATCGAACTGGCAGGGCGCCCGCTTGATGCCGAGCCGGTGCTGCACACGCTCTACATCTCGCCGCTCAAGGCGCTGGCGGTCGACATTGCGCGCAATCTGGAACGGCCCGCCTCCGAGATGGGCCTCGATATCCGGCTGGAAACCCGCACCGGCGACACCTCCGCCGCCAAGCGCGCGCGCCAGTTCGAGCGCCCTCCGGACATCCTGCTGACCACGCCTGAACAGCTGGCGCTGCTCATCGCCCACCGCGACGCGCGCACGCTGTTCAAGGGTCTGAGGCGCATCGTGCTCGACGAGATCCACTCGCTGGTCACCTCCAAGCGCGGCGACCTGCTGGCCCTCGGTCTGGCACGGGTGCGCAAGCTCGCTCCCGAGGCGGGCGCAGTCGGCCTGTCGGCCACGGTGCGCGAACCGGACCAGCTCCGGCGCTATCTGGCCAGTGGCGAGGCGCCGGGCACGATGGCCGATCTGGTCACGGTGGAAGGCGGTGCTGCAGCCAATCTCAGCATTCTTCAGCCCAATGCCGTCTTGCCGCTTGCCGGCCACATGGCCAGCCACGCCATGGGCGAGATCTATGCTGCCATCAGGGCGCACCGCACCACGCTGGTCTTCGTCAATACCCGCGCCCAGGCCGAATATGTCTTCCAGGAATTGTGGCGCGTGAATGAGGACAACCTCGCTATCGCCCTGCACCATGGCTCGCTCGATGTGCAGCAGCGGCGCAAGGTCGAGGCGGCCATGACGGCAGGCAAGCTGAAGGCTGTGGTCTGTACCGCCACGCTCGATCTGGGGATCGACTGGGGCGATGTCGATCTGGTCATCAATGTGGGTGCGCCGAAAGGGGCGAGCCGGCTGATCCAGCGCGTGGGCCGTGCCAACCACCGCATGGACGAGCCGTCCAAGGCCTATCTCGTGCCAGCAAACCGCTTCGAGATCATGGAATGCCACGCAGCGCTCGAAGCGGTGGCGGAGGCCGCGCAGGACACACCAGATGCAAAACCCGGCGCACTCGATGTGCTGGCCCAGCACCTGCTCGGCCTCGCTGCCGCCGAAGCGTTCCTCGCCGACGATGTCTTTGCTGAGATCAAGTCCGCCGCCCCTTATGCGGCCCTGCCGCGCGCGTGCTTCGACGCGGCGCTGAACTTTGTCGCCACGGGCGGCTATGCGCTGAAATCCTATGAGCGTTTCGCCAAGATCGTGCTTGGCAAGGACGGCCTCTGGCGCATCGCCCATGCGCGCATCGCGCAGCAGTACCGCATGAATGTAGGCACCATCGTTGAATCGCCGATGCTGCGGGTGCGTCTTGGCCGTGCCCGGCCTGCCAGACCGGGTGGTAGCACTGCACGCGTGCATGCCTTCGGCGGCAAGGTGCTCGGCGAGATCGAGGAGTACTTCGCTGAGACGATGATGGCCGGCGATACCTTCATCTTCGGCGGCGAGGTGCTGCGTTTTGAAGGCATTTCCGGCAACGAGGTCGTGGCCTCGCGCACGCCGGCGGGCACCGATCCCAAAATCCCGTCCTATGCGGGCGGCAAGTTTCCGCTCTCGACCTTTCTCGCCGAGCGCGTGCGCCGCATGCTCTCCAACCCGGCTGAATGGCCGAGGTTGCCCCGGCAGGTCAGCGATTGGCTGGCCCTTCAGGCCCGGAAGTCCGTCATCCCGAAGCGCACCGAGATGCTGGTGGAAACCTTCCCGCGTGGTGAGCGGTTTCATCTGGTGGCCTTCCCCTTCGAGGGCCGGCTGGCACACCAGACCCTCGGCATGCTGCTCACACGGCGGCTGGAACGGCTCCGGCTGAAACCCATGGGCTTCGTCTGCAACGATTACGGCCTTTCGGTCTGGGGCCTGTCGGACCTGTCGGCGGCCATCGCCGCGGGGCGTCTGTCGCTGGATAACCTCTTCGACGAGGACATGCTGGGCGACGATCTCGAAGCCTGGTTGCAGGAATCGGCGCTGATGAAGCGCACCTTCCGGCAATGTGCCGTGATCGCCGGGCTGATCGAGCGGCGCTTTCCGGGTCAGGAAAAATCGGGCCGGCAGGTCACCATGTCGACCGATCTGGTCTACGACGTGCTCAGGCGGCATGAGCCGGACCACCTGTTGCTCCGGGCCGCGCGCGCCGATGCCGCCACCGGGCTGCTCGATATCCAGCGGCTTGGCCAATGTCTCTCGCGCATCCGGGGGCGAATCATTCACAAGGCGCTAGACAGGGTTTCGCCGCTCGGGGTCTCGGTGATGCTGGAGATCGGCCGCGAGGCGGTCTATGGCGAGGCGTCGGATGCCATTCTGGCTGAGGCAGAGGCCATGATGATGGAGGAAGCATCCGCATGACGGCAATGTCTGCGCACCAGCCGATGCAGCCACCGGCCATCGCGATTGGCGGCGTCGAGGCGTGGCCTCATGCCAGCGGCGCGCTGTATCTGCCATCGGAACGTACGCTGCTGGTGTCGGACCTGCATCTTGAAAAGGCCTCGTGCTATGCCCGGCGGGGCGTCTTCTTGCCGCCTTACGACACGCGCACCACGCTGGGTGCGGTGGCGCTGGCGATCGCGGCCTTCAACCCCCGGCGCATCATCGCCATGGGCGACAGCTTCCATGACCGGCATGGAGCCGGGCGGCTGGACGAGGCCGATGCTGAAGCCCTCGCTGCCTTGCAGGCCGGGCGGGACTGGCTCTGGCTGACCGGTAACCACGATCCTGACGCCGCCCCCGGTCTTGGCGGCGATGTGGCGGATCAGGCTGTGGTGGCGGGGCTGACCCTGCGCCATGAGCCCTGGCCGGTTTGCGCCGCCCCGGAGATCGCCGGGCATCTGCACCCGGTGGCCCGCATCAGGCTGCGCGGCAAGACCTTGCGCCGCCGCTGCTTCATTGCTGACGGCACGCGCCTTATACTGCCAGCGATGGGCTCCCTGGCCGGTGGCCTTAATGTGCGGGATATGGCGATTGCCGGGCTGTTTGCCGGCACGCGCGAGGTCTGGATGCTGGGCGAAGGGCGCGTGTTTGCGGTCAGCCCGGCGCTGCTGCTGCCCGATTGATCAGCCCGGTTGATCAGCCCGCGACGATTGCTGCCAGCATCAGGCAGACGGCGGCCGCGCCGCCAAGGGCGAGCCTGAGCCGTCCATACCATTCCGGCACGATGATCCGGCAGGCCAGGCCATAGTCCAGCAGCGCCAGCAAGACATGGGCCACGACCAGCCACCACAGGTCGGCAGGCGAGGGCTGGAACCAGGCAAACCAGCCGATCAGCGCCGGCACCACCGCGATGATGAAATCGCGGTTGGCCTTGCCGTCGCCCGCCTCGCTTTCCCGGATCGCGAGGCCCCAGCGCACCCCGCCCAGAAAGGACAGGATCGCGACGCCATAGCCCACAAGGGCCACGCGCATGCTGTCGTCATCGGCAAACAGCGGCAGGACGAAGCCGGACGCCAGCGCCAGGCTGAGACCCGCAAATGGGATCAGACCAGCGACGCCGAGCAGTAGCGGAACCCTTGGAGACGAGGCAGACGACGACATGACGATCCGGGGGTCAGGAGAACGGAAGGGACGTGGCGGAACTGTCGCGGAAGCTGACAGGGCAGGCCGCAAGGACAACAGGAACCGAAGCGAACCTGTGACCACGACCAGCGGCTGATGTAGGGCAGCCCGGCACGAACGCAACCGTTTTCGCCGCTGCAGCCGTTAATGACGGGGTGTAAGCGCCTGATCTGCCCTGATCCCGAGCACAAATCGCGGGAACCTCGGTGTCAGCGCTTGTAACTCGGCCCGCAACCGTCATCATGCCGGCAGTGGCTTGGACATTCAGGTGAGGGCTTCACACCCGAATTGTTTTAAGCTTAAAATACCTTCCGGATACGGACCCGTGCGCGTCAAACCGCAGGTTCGGGCGGGCAGGCAGACAACGGTCTCACAGGGAGTTGGGCGATGGTTCTGAAGTGGAAATGGCTGGCCACGGCCGGCATTCTGGCGGCCTCGATCGGTGCAGCGCAGGCGCAGGAAAAACTCAAGGTCGGCATCATGGTCACCTTGTCGGGGCCGTCTGCCGTTCTCGGACAGCAGGCGCGCGATGGCTTCCAGCTCGCGGTCCGCCAGCTCGGCGGCAAACTCGGTGGCATCGACACCGAAGTCGTCGTGGTGGATGACGAACTCAAGCCCGATGTGGCCGTGACCAAGGTGCGCGGCATGATCGAGCGTGATCAGGTCAACTTTGTGGTCGGTCCGATCTTCTCCAACGTGCTTCAGGCCATCCACAAGCCGGTGGTCGAATCCAACGCCTTCCTGATCAGCCCCAATGCCGGCACCTCGAACTTCGCCGGCGCTCAGTGCAATCCGAACTTCTTCGTCACCTCCTACCAGAATGACCAGAACCACGAGGTTCTCGGCAAGTATGCGCAGGACAAGGGCTTCAAACGCGTCTTCCTGATGACCCCGAACTACCAGGCCGGGCGCGACTCGATGGCCGGCTTCAAGCGCCACTTCAAGGGCGAGGTCGTCGCTGAACTCTACACCCCGCTCGGCCAGCTCGATTTCTCGGCAGAACTTGCACAGATCGCAGCGGCACGGCCGGACGCGCTCTTCACCTTCATGCCCGGTGGCATGGGCGTGAACCTCGTGCGCCAATATCGTCAGGCGGGTCTGGCCAACATTCCGTTCCTGTCGGCCTTCACGGTGGACGAGTCGACGCTGCCGGCCCAGCAGGATGCGGCGCTCGGCTTCTTTGGTGGCGCCAACTGGGCACCTAACGCGGACAATCCGCAATCCAAGGCATTCGTCGCGGCCTATGAAGCGGCCTTCAACAGCGTGCCGGGCACCTACGCCATGCAGGCCTATGACGCCGCGCTGCTGATCGATGCCGCCATCAAGGGTGCTGGCGGCAAGGTCTCCGACCGCAACGCCGTCCGGGCGGGTCTGCGCAAGGCCGATTTCAAGTCCCTGCGCGGCGACTTCAAGATGGGCCTCAACGGCTTCCCGATCCAGGATTTCTATCTGGTTCAGGCCGCCAAGCGCGCCGACGGCAAGTTCCAGACCGAAATCCGCGAGAAGGTCTTCGACGATTACGTCGATGTCTACGCCAAGGATTGCAAGCCGACCAACTGAGGCTGCCATGGCCAAGGGGCTGCGCCTGCCTGTGCGGCGCAGCCCTGATCTCTTTCATCGAAAGCCGCAGCGATGACCTTGTCGCTCTTTCTGGTCCAGACGCTGAATGGGCTTCAGTTCGGCATCCTGCTGTTCTTCATCGCCGCCGGGCTGACGCTCGTGTTCGGCGTGATGGATTTCATCAACCTGGCCCATGGCGTGCAGTACATGATCGGTGCCTATCTGGCGGCGATGTTCACGGCGCTGACGGGCAACTTCTTCTTCGGTCTGATGCTGGCGCTGCCATCGGCGCTGCTGTTCGGATTGCTGCTCGAATTCCTGATCTTCCGGCATCTTTACGCGCGCGATCATCTTGATCAGGTGCTGGCGACGTTCGGCATCATCATCTTCCTCAATCAGGCCGTGAAGGTGGTGTGGGGGGCAGCCCCGCTGTCGGTTCCGGTCCCGGAAATCCTGTCGGGCACGGTCGTGCTGATGGATGGCCTGCTTTATCCGGCCTACCGGCTGGCGCTGATCGGCTCCGGGCTTGCCATCGCGCTCATCCTCTACATCCTCGTCAGCTACACCCGTATCGGCATGCTGGTCCGGGCGGGGGCAACCAATGCGCCGATGGTGTCGGCGCTCGGTGTCGATATCAGCCGCCTGTTCATGGTGGTCTTCGGCTTCGGTGCCATGCTCGCGGGTTTTGCAGGGGCCATGGTGGCGCCGATCCTCTCGGTCGAGCCCGGCATGGGCGACAACCTGCTGATCCTCACCTTCGTGGTCATCGTCATCGGCGGCATCGGCTCGATCAGGGGGGCCTTCATCGCGGCGCTGCTGGTCGGCCTCGTCGACACGCTGGGACGGATCTTCGGGCCCTTCCTGTTGCGCCTGATCATGGATCCCTCAGCCGCCAGCCAGACCGGGCGGGCGCTCGCCCCGATGCTGATCTACATCCTGATGGCGGCGGTCCTGTTTTTCCGGCCTGCCGGCTTGTTCCCGGTCAGGAAATGAAGCCTTTGCCGGAGCCTTCAGCCACTGCCGCACCGCCGCTCCCGGCCTCCCGCCCCGGCTTTGTCCGGCGCGAGTGGCTGCCGATCATCCTGTTCGTGCTGCTGGCGCTCTTGCCATTCGCGGCCATGCTGGGGCCGGAGAAGTACACGCTCAGCCTTGTCACGCGGGTGATGATCTTCGCGCTGGCGGCGATCTCGCTCGATCTGATCCTCGGCTATGGCGCGCTGGTCAGCTTCGGGCATGCGGCCTTTCTCGGCATCGGCGGCTACGCGGTCGGCATCCTGGCGGCCCATGGCTTTCAGGATGCGGCGCTCCAGGTGCCCGTGGCCTTGCTGGCCTCGGGCCTGTTCGCCCTGCTCACCGGCGCGATCTCGCTGCGCACCAAGGGCGTCTATTTCATCATGATCACGCTGGCCTTCGGGCAGATGGCCTTCTTCTTCGCCATCTCGCTCTCGGCCTATGGCGGCGATGACGGCCTGACGCTGGCCTCGCGCAGCAAGCTTTTCGGCCTCTCGTGGCTTGAGAATGACCGCTTCTTCTACGGGCTGGTGCTGGCCCTGCTGATCGGCTGCTATGCGCTGACGCGCGCCATCGTGGCTTCACGCTTCGGGCGCGTCATCCGCGGTGCCAAGGAAAACCCGGTGCGGATGGAGGCGGTCGGCTTCTCGCCGTTCCGCTATCAGCTTGCCGCCTATGTCATCTCCGGCATGATCTGCGGGCTGGCCGGCGTGCTGCTCGCCAACCAGGCCGAGTTTGTCGCGCCGGCCTACATGGCCTGGCAGCGCTCGGGCGAACTCATCGTAATGGTCATTCTGGGCGGCCTCGCCTCGCTTCACGGCGCGATCATCGGGGCTGCGGCCTTCCTCCTGCTCGAGGAAATCCTCTCCGGCTACACCGAACACTGGAAGCTGATCTTCGGGCCTTTCCTCGTGCTGGTCGTGCTCTTCGCACGCGGCGGCCTCCTGGGCATTCTCGCAAGGGTGCGCGGCAAGAGCGGGGGAGGGCGCTGACATGACCGGCCTGGAAGCCGCTGCCAAAGCCGAAGCCCCTGCCACATCCGCAACGCCTGCCCTCGCGCTGGTCGATCTCAACAAGGCCTATGGCGCGCTCAAGGTCACCGACCATGTCTCGCTGGCCTTCGATGTCGGCGAACTGCACGCCATCATCGGCCCCAACGGGGCAGGCAAGACGACGCTGATCCACCAGATATCCGGGCTGGCGCAGGCCGATGCAGGCCACATCCTGCTCGATGGGCAGGCCATCACGGGCCTGCCCATGGCAGCGCGGGTGCGCAAGGGGCTGGCCCGATCCTTCCAGATTACCTCGATCATTCCCGGCTTCTCAGGCCTCGAAAATGTGGCGCTGGCGGTGCAGGCCCGTCTCGGCAGTTCGTTTCGCCTGTTCGGTGCCGTTGCGCGCGAGGAAAGGCTCAATGCTCCAGCGCGCGCCATTCTCGAGACCGTTGGCCTGCTCGGGCGGGCTGATCTGCCTGCCGGGCTGCTCTCCCACGGCGAGAAGCGCCAACTGGAACTGGCCATCGCCATGGCCACCGAGCCGCGCGTGCTGCTGCTGGACGAACCGCTGGCCGGCACCGGACCCGAGGAGAGCGCTGCCGTGATCGCCCTGCTCCGGAAGCTCAAGGGCCGCTACACCATCGTGCTGATCGAGCATGACATGGACGCGGTGTTCGCGCTGGCCGACCGGGTGTCCGTCCTGGTCTATGGTCGCATCATCGCCAGTGGCACGCCCGATGCGGTGCGGCATGATCCTGCCGTGCGCGAAGCCTATCTTGGCGAAGAGGGCCTGTGATGCTGACGGTCGAAGCGCTTCAGGCCTCCTATGGCGACAGCCAGGTCCTGTTCGGTGTCGATCTGGCCATTGCCGAGGGCGAGGTGGTGACGCTGCTCGGTCGCAACGGCATGGGCAAGACGACGACCATCAGTGCCATTCTCGGCCTGCTCAGGCCAAGGGGCGGGCGGGTCCGCTTCGCAGGCGTCGATGTCACCGGCAAGCCCCCCTACGCCATCGCGCAACTCGGCATAGGCCTGGTGCCAGAAGGCCGGCAGGTCTTCCCAACGCTCTCCGTCGAGGAGAACCTGATCGCCACCGCTGCGGCCCGCTTCGGCGCACCGCGCTGGACGCTGCCGGGCATCTACACGCTGTTCCCCCGCCTCAAGGAGCGCCGCACCAACATGGGCAACCAGCTCTCCGGCGGCGAACAGCAGATGCTGGCGATCGGCCGGGCGCTGATGACAAACCCGCGCCTGATCATTCTCGACGAGGCGACCGAGGGCCTCGCCCCGCTGATCCGGCAGGAGATCTGGGCCTGCCTTGCGATGCTGAAGGCAGAGGGCGAATCCATCCTTGTCATCGACAAGAATGTCGACGCAATGGCCCGTCTGGCCGATCATCACGCGGTGATCGAGAAGGGCCGCATCGTCTGGACAGGCACCTCCGCCAAACTGATGGCTGACCCTGCCCTGAAGAACCGCTATCTGCATGTGTGACCCGTCGGACCAGCTCCAGGCCGATGGCAAGCGCGACTGGCAAGCGCGACGCGCGCCCGAGCCGATGTAAGGAACACACCCTGTCGGGCACTCCCGACAGGGTGCAACATGAGGGACCGACATGACACTCAATCCGGGCGTGACACGCGCAGGCGAGGGCCTTGAGGGCATCGCCTGGAACATCCTTGGCCAGACCTATGTGCCGAAGGAGGTCTCCGAGCATTCCTTCGCCTGGCACGCGACGTTCCCCGCCGACACTTTCGTGCCGCCGCACATCCACCCGACCCAGGACGAGTTCATCTACATGCTCGAAGGCCGGCTGGAGCTGATGCTCGACGGGCGCGAGATGCAGGCCGGACCCGGCGATCTCGTCAGGATGCCGATGGGTCTGCCGCACGGCATCTTCAACCGCAGCGGCGAAACCGTGAAATGCCTGTTCTGGGTGTCACCGACGCGCAGGCTCTACGACCTCTTCTGGGCGATACATTCGATGGCTGAGCAGAACCCGGCCGAGGTAGTCGCCCTCTCGGCCCGGCACGAGGTCGATTTCCTGCCGCCACCCGGGGCCTGACACTTGGTCAGGCCTGCCTGCGCGGCTATCCCGTCTTGCGGTTGACCTGCGCGAGCGCAAAGCCCACCGTGCCGGCATAGCCGCGCACGATGGCCTTGCGCTCGTCATGGGAGAGCACGCGCTCGATGTCGGCAAAGCCGGCAGGAGCCAGCTTCTCGACCTCGTCGATCACGCGCTCCGGCCCGCCCTTTCGGTTGAGCGCCACGATCTCGGCGGTCTTCGGCAGGCGGTCCGCTTCGTAGGCCTGCAACGCCTGATAGGGATGTTCGGCCCGTGCAGCGAACGGGCGTCGAGGATGGCCTGGCTCGCGCCATTCGAGCCGACCGGATACATCGGGTGGGCGGCATAGCCCAGCAGGGTCACGCGGCCATGGCTCCAGCGTGGCAGCGGGTCGCGGTCGCACATCGGGTATTCGTAGAAGGCGTCGGTGGCGTGGATGAGACCCGTCACGTCGAAGCCGGGAATGGCATAACGCCGCGCATAGGGCAGAACCTCGTCGAGCCGCCCCCGTCGCGACCAGCTCTCCTTGCCGGGCGGATGGGGCGTGTCGCTGACCCGCGCCGTGACCACCCAGTTGGTCAGGCGTGTGCCCGGCGCAGTGCCATCCGCGATCGGATAGAGCACCAGCTTGGCGCCCATGCCTCCGGCGATGATCATCGAGCGGCCACCCAGGAAGGCCAGATGATCGGCTGCACCGCGCCACATCATCACGCCATTCCAGCGCGGCAGGCCCTGCTGCGGGGCATAGTGGGCCCGCACCACCGAATGGATACCGTCGGCCCCGACCAGCACTTCGGCCCGCAACGTCTCGCCGCCTGATCCATCGATGCTATCCACGAAATGCGCCGTCACGCCGCCCTCATCCTGGATGAAGCCGGCCAGCTTGCGGCCCGTGCGGATCGCGCCCGCACCAAGCCGCTCGACCACGGCATCATGGATGAGCTTTTGCAGCCGGCCCCGGTGGATCGAGAACTGCGGCACCTCGAAACCTGCCGCCACGCCGCGCGGCTCACGCCAGACGATCTGCCCGATGCGGTTCATGTAGAACAATTCCTGGATGCGGATGCCGGCCGCATCGAGCGCCGGCAGCAAGCCCAGATCGGCCAGTTCCTTGATGGCGTGCGGCAGGGTGTTGATGCCGACACCCACCTCGCGCACCGCGCTGGCCTGCTCGCAGATCACTGAGGAGATGCCGCGCCGGTGCAGCATCAGCGCCAGCACCAGCCCCCCGATGCCTGCCCCGGCGATGATCACCTTGGGTCGCAACGATGCCTGCGCGCGCCGGTCCATGGCGGGATGTACTGGAGAGGGCACCACCACGGCAAGATCCTTGCGCCGTGACGCACTGCCCTTGTCAACCTTCAAGTCCTTCTTGCCCGACTTGCCCTTGTCTGACCGCACCATCTGCCCGTCCTCACGCCTGTCCTGCTGGCGCATAGTGGCGAGCTTTGCCGGGTGGGCGCAAGCCTTGTCGGCAAACACGGTTTCCGGCTGCCCCTTGCAGGTTGCCGGCGCGATGGGCATAAACTGAGGCCGTGCGCCGCATCGGGTGCATGCCCAACCCTGCTGTCCCGTCCCCGAGGAGTTCCCAATGTCAGGCTGGATCTTGCTGGCGATCATCGCCGCGGTCGCGATCTATCTGGTCACGGCCTACAACACCATGGTCACCTTGCGCCGCCGGGCCGACCAGGCTTTCGCCGACATCGACGTGCAGCTCAAGCAGCGCCACGATCTCATTCCCAATCTGGTGGAGACCGTGAAAGGCTACGCCACCCATGAGAAGGAGACGCTGGATGCGGTCATCAAGGCCCGCAACGGTGCTATCGCCGCATCTGGCCCCAATGCGCAGGCCGCGGCCGAGCAGCAACTTAGCGGCGCCGTCGGCCGCCTGATGGCGCTGGCCGAGGCCTATCCGGATCTCAAGGCCAACACCAACTTCCTCAAGCTCCAGGAAGACCTCGGCGGCGTCGAGGACAAGCTTTCGGCGGCGCGGCGCTTCTTCAACAATTCGGTTGGCGAGTACAACGCCCAGATCGAGTCCGTTCCTGCGGTGTTTTTTGCCTCGAAGTTCGGCTTTTCCCCGCGCGAGTTCTTCGATGTCGGGCCAGAAAAGCGCGCCGAGATCGAAGTGGTACCGAGCGTCAAGTTCTGAGCAAGTCATGGAGCGCTGCTGCCCGGCGAGGACGTGAGCGATGAGCGGCGAGGCATTCGGCCTCTACACCCACATCCGCAACAACCGCATCCGTTCGCGGCTTTTGCTGGCTGGGCTGTTCCTGCTGGCCTGGCTTGCCAGTTTCGGCGGCATCCTGGCTGCAATCGGCTTCACCGGCACGCCGCGCGGTGTCAATCCTTACACCCAGGCCCTGGACACGTTCATCATGGCGGCGCCGTTCATCACGGTCGGCGTCGCCCTGTGGATCTTCATCGGCTACCAGATCAATGTTGCCATCATCGGCGCGGTGACCGGCGCGCGCGGGCTTGAACGGGCGCAAGCGCCCAAGCTCTACGGGATGCTGGAGAACCTGTGCATCTCGCGCGGCATCACCATGCCCAAGTTGATGATCATCGAGGATCAGGCGCTGAACGCCTTTGCCTCCGGCGTCAAGGAGAGCCAGTTCACAGTCACTGTCACGCGCGGGCTGCTCGACCATCTCGATGACGCCGAGATCGAGGCCGTGCTCGCCCACGAACTGACCCATATCCGCAATGGCGACGTCAAGCTGATGGTGGTCGCGGTGGTGATTGCCGGCGTGCTGTCCTTCCTCAGCGAGGTGGCCTTCCGGAACATGCGCTTCTCCGGCTCGTCCTCGCGCAACTCATCGGACAGCAACAAGGGGGCGGGGGCCGCGATCCTGATCGGGCTGCTGATCATGGCAGTGGCCGGCATCCTTGCCTCAGTGATCCGGTTCTCCCTGTCTCGTTCGCGGGAATATCTGGCCGATGCCGGTGCAGTGGAACTGACCAAGAACCCCGACGCCATGATCTCGGCCCTCCTCAAGATCTCGGGACGTGCCGATATTTCAGGCGTGCCATCCGGCATCATGGACATGTGCATCGAGAACGATCCTGACGACATGTCGGATATCTTCTCGACGCATCCGTCGATTTCCAAGCGGGTTCAGGCGCTGGTCGGGGCCGCCGGCGGCCGCCTGCCGCCCCGTCTCAATGAGATGTCCCTGCGTCCGCCGCTGACCGCGATCGTTGAGGCGCGCGGGCCGTGGGGCGCGCGCCACCCCAGCGAGTGAGCCCGGCGGCGTCGGTCCGCCGTCAGAACAGCGAACCCTGTCCGCCATCCGTGCTGGCCCGGGTCGTTCTCGCGCGGGTGTTCCCTGCCTTCGGCGGCTTTGCCGGCGCAGCCGCCAACCTGCCGGAACCGTCCGTCTCTGGCGCGGGCTCCCATGGCGCATGCAGGTCCGGTCCGTCACGGCCAACCTTGTTCACGGCAGGCCCGATCCGGACAATCTCCAGCGCATCATCGGGTGGTGGCTGCAGCAGGTGGAAGGCCTCGTCCGGCGTTGTCTCCGGGTCCAGCCACGCCTGATGCTGGGCTGGCGCGATCATCACCGGGCTGCGTGGATGGATCGCCGACATCAGGCCGTTGGCATGGGTGTTGAGCAGCGCCACCGTGTCGATCTCGCTGCCATCAGGCGCCGACCAGGTCTCGTGGATCGCGGCGAAGGCGAACAGCCCGCGATCGGGACGGCGGAAGAGGTAGGCCCGGTTCTCCTTGCCAACCCTGTGCCATTCATAGAACCCGTCAGCCGGCATCAGGCAGCGCCGCCGCATGAAGGCCGCCCGGAATGATGGCTTCTCGCGCGCCGTCTCGGAGCGCACGTTGATGACCAGCGGAAACGCCTTCGGGTCCTTCACCCAGCCGGGCAGGAACCCCCAGCGCTTCAGTCCGAAGTGCACCCCGCCCCTGCCAGCCACCACCACCGGTACGGGTTGGGTCGGCGCGATGTTGTAGCGCGGCGGGAAGTTCGGCTGCTCGGGGTAGCCGAACAGGTTTCGCACCGCTTCCGGCGGCAAGGTCAGCGCGTAGCGTCCACACATCCATCAAGACTAGTCCATCTGGACTATGTTTTCAGCCCATTGCGAACATCATTTCTTTTCATCTTTGTGGTCTTGATGGGCCGTCCGAGTTCCGCGTGGTTGCCTCCGTGTCGCATCTTGATGTCCAGCAAAGTGACAGATTCGTTGCGTCTTCGAGGCTCTCGACAGACTACCTCAACCTCTATGCCGAAGCCTTGATGCTGATCGAGATGGCGGCGTTCGATCCCGAGGTGATGTCCGAACTGAAGGCGTGGAAGCCCGTGGGCTATCTCGAACACTTCCAGGCATCAAACCTGCGCTGTGCGTGCGCTGCCAGCGAGGCCTATATGGCCCTTGACCCAACGGCACGCCGAGCCTTCGAGACCTTGTGCAGCGCCAAGAACCAGTTGGTCCAGACGGTTATCATCACGCTCGACGAGGGTGGCGAGACCGGTTCGCATGCGGCGGTCATCGAGATTGCCGCTGAAGCGTTCCGCAATCTGTTTTCCCGCGCCAATGCCTTCATCAACGCAGGCGGCGACATGGAAATGGCCGCTTACGACAAGATCGAATTGCAGGCCGCCATCGACCGGATCCTGTCGCTGTAAAGGGCTTCTGAAAACCGTTCCCGTCACTGCGAGCGCAGCGAAGCAGTCCAGTGCGCTCGCCAAGGCGCCAAGGCAGTCAGAGCCAGCGCTTGAGCTTGAAGAAGGTATAGGTGCCCACGGCAGAGGCGACCATCAGGCCTAGCGCCATCGGGTAGCCATAGGGCCAGTCGAGTTCCGGCATGTTCTTGAAATTCATGCCGTAGGACGAGGCAATCAGGGTCGGCGGCAGGAAGATCACCGCCGCCACCGAGAAGATCTTGATGATCTTGTTCTGCTCAAGGCTGACCAGTCCGAGTGTGGCGTTCAGGATGAACTGAACCTTGTTGTTGATGAAGCCGGCATGATCCTCGATCGACTGCACGTCGCGGATCGCGGTGCGCCATTCGGCATGGAAGCCGGAGCGTTTCGTCGGCCGCACCGAATTGGCCTGCAGGAAGATCAGCATGCGCTCCAGCGACACCATGCTTTCGCGGACATTCGAGATCAGGCCGGCCTGCCGGCCGAGCTTGCGGATCACGCCTTGATAGCCGCCCGAGCGCTCGAGCCGGCCGCTGTCGCGCTCGAACACGGAGCGTGAGAGATCCTCGATCTGGTCCCCGACGCGCCCGAGGATCTCGGCGGCGCGGTCGATCACCGCCTCGATCAGGCCGTCGAGCACCGCTTCCGGCTGATGGCCGCAGCCACTCGGCTTGCAGGCCCGCTGCGTGAAAAGCACGAAGGAACGCGGCTCGTCATAGCGCACGGTGACGAGCGCCTGGGCTGTCAGGATGAAGCTCACTGGCACCAGGCTGGGTTGGTCCGTGTCGGAGTGGCACAGAACACGCGCCGTCATGTAGCGCGCATCATCCTCGGTGTAGATGATTTCCGAAGGTTCGAGATCGAGCATTTCCTCGCGGGTCGGGATCGAGATCCCGAGAAACTCCTCGACCTGACGATCCTCCTCGCGCGTCGGCTCCATCAGGTCGATCCACAAGGATTGGGCCGGCACGGTCATGCCGTCTGTCAGCACCAGCCGTTCGAGGCCGGCTCCGTTCGCAGATGGCACGTGGGCAAAGATCATGGGGCAAACCGCAGCAGGAGGGCCGGCGCCGGGGCATGCGCTCGCGCGGCCTCACGCACCATTATCATGTGACAGCGATGTGACGGCAAGACAAGACAAGACAAGACAAGACAAGAGGCGGCAACACCGGCTGGGACCAGCGAGACCGGGCACTCAGAGCCCGTATCGTCCCCAGAGCGCCCGCGCTTCCAGCGAGCCGATCAGATTGTCCGCGTCGATCAGGCTGACGCGCCCTTCCGGCAAGGCCGCGCCGGCGGACAGGTTCGGGATCAGCAGGCGCAACAGACCGCCGCGTCGCGCAGCCGGAACAAGGCGCAGATCCACCTCGTCACCGAAGCGGTGGCGCATGACGCCGCGCACATCGCCGAGCCCGTCGACAAGGCCAAGCCCGGCCGCCTTCCGGCCAGTCCAGAAGGCCCCGTTGAACAGGCTCTCGTCGCCGCCGGTCAGCCGCTCGCCCCGGCTGGCCTTGACCAGGTCGATGAAGCTCTCGTGCACATCGGCCTGCAAGGCCTTGAGGCGCATCACATCCTCGTCGCGCTCCGGCATAAACGGGTCGAGCATCGCCTTGGAGTCGCCAGCCGTATAGATACGCCGCTCGATGCCGAGTTTCTCGATCAGCCCGGTCAGCCCAAAGCCTGCCGAAACGACGCCGATTGAACCCACCACCGAAGTGGGATCGGCAAAGATCTCGTCGGCCGCGCAGGCCAGCATGTAGCCGCCAGAGGCGCCCACATCCTCGATGAAGGCGAACACAGGGAGTTTGTGCTTACTGGCCAGCGCCTTGATGCGCTGATGGATCAGGTGCGATTGCGCCGGCGATCCGCCCGGTGAGTTGATCAGCAGGGCGACAGCCACGGCACCCTTGGCCTCGAAGGCCACTTCCAGTTGCGCCGCGACGCCGGCAAGCGACAGGGCGCTCTGGCCTGGCAACGAGGGCATGCCGATCGCGCCATAAAGCCGCACGACCGGCACAAGCGGGCGCGGCGCCGTCAGCGCCTTCGGCAAATAGCGGGCGGGAATCACCTTGCCGAGCATGGCGGCGAGGTCGGATGAGCGGCGCGAGAGCATTTTTGTGGGCATGACTGGATGATGGGGAGCGGGCGTTATCGGCGCAAGGGCTGGCGCAAGGGCTGGCGCAGTGTCGCAGGGCTTCAGCTGCGCGGCGGCAGCGCGTCGAAGGCCTGCCTCAAGTTGCGCAGGTCGATCCAGCTCTGTCGCTTGGCGATCGGGTTGCGCAGCAGATAGGCAGGATGGAGCGTCGGCAGGGCCGGGATCGCTCGCCCACCCACCTGATACTCGCGCCATTTGCCGCGCGCCGCCATGATGCCCGGCACGCCGAGCAGCGCCTGCGACGAGGGTCCGCCGACCGTCACCAGGATGTCGGGTGCCGCCAGCTCAATCTGCCGTTCGATGAAGGGCTTGCAGATCATCATTTCCTGCGTTGTTGGCGTGCGGTTGCCCGGCGGTCGCCAGGGAACGATGTTGGCGATGTAGACATCGCTGGCGCGCGAGAGCCCTATGGCCAGAAGCATCCGGTCGAGCAACTGGCCCGACACACCCACAAACGGCAGGCCAAGCCGGTCTTCGTCGGCACCGGGCGCCTCGCCCACCAGCATGATCCGCGCTTGAGGATTGCCATCGCTGAAGCACAGGCTCTTGGCAGTGGCCTTGAGGGCGCATCCCTCGAAGCTGGCGAGTGCGGCCTTGAGATCGTTGAGGCTGTGAGCCCCGCGGGCCAGCGCCGTCGCGCTGCGGGCCACATCGTCGGCGCTCATCGCGGCGCCGGCCAGCGCAGGCCTGGGCGGCTCAGGCGCGGCGGAAGCAGCACGGTTCAGGGCACGGCCATCGCTCCGGGGCGCGGCAGCCGGCTCCGGTCCTGCGGCACTCCCCGGAAGGCGGTTTGATGCACCCCCTGTGGTTTCCGTGAAGCGGTCATGCGGTGCCTCATCCAGTGCGCAATCCACGCCTGCCTCGGCATGGAAGGCAAGGATGTCGGCAAGCTCGGAAGGGGTGAGGGTATCAGCAGATGGCATCCGATGAACGTAGCACGCCGTGCCCGTCATCGCGAGCGCAGCGAAGCGATCCAGCCGTGCCACCACATCGTTCTGGATGGCTTTGCCGCGCTCGGGATGGCCGGGTTGTCACCACCCGCGCTGATCACCTCACCTCTTGCGCCAAGGCGCGCTCTCGCCCAAACACGCACCTGAGACATTCGTCAGAACAGGATAGTTCATATCTAAACTATATCAGATGAATAAACCGTCCCGCCGAGCCGGCACATGATACGAGGACCAGATGAGCGAGTTGCAAAACCACGACCTGCCAGAACGCGAAGGCATGGACTATGACGTGGTGATTGTCGGGGCCGGGCCTGCCGGTCTGTCCGCTGCGATCCACCTCAAGCAGATCAATCCGGACCTCACGGTCGTGGTGGTCGAGAAGGGCTCCGAGGTTGGTGCCCATATCCTGTCAGGGGCCGTGATCGATCCGCTCGGCCTCGACCAGTTGCTGCCCGAGTGGCGCAACGACCCGGCAAGGCCGCTGACCACCGAGGTCACCGAGGACCTCTTTTACTTCCTCGGCCCCGCCGGAGGCATCCGCCTGCCGAACTTTGCCATGCCGAAGCTGATGGACAATCATGGCAATTTCGTCGGCTCGCTGGGAAATGTGGCCCGCTGGCTGGGGGCTCAGGCCGAAGCGCTGGGCGTGGAAATCTATCCCGGCTTCGCCGCCTCTGAGATCCTGTTCGATGACAAGGGTGCCGTCATCGGCATCGCTACAGGGGACATGGGAATTGCAAAGGATGGCACGATCTCTGGGCGCTTCACGCGCGGGATGGAATTGCGCGGGCGATACACCTTGTTCGGCGAGGGCGTGCGCGGCCATCTCTCCAAGCAGCTGATCAAGCGCTTCGATCTGGCCCGCGGCAAGGAGCCCCAGAAGTTCGGCATCGGCCTTAAGGAACTCTGGCAGGTCGAGCCCGGCAGGCACGTCAAGGGGCTGGTTCAGCACGCGTTCGGCTGGCCGCTCGACATGAGCACCGGGGGCGGCTCATTCCTTTATCATTTCGACGACAATCTGGTGTCGGTCGGCTTCGTGGTGCATCTCAACTACCAAAATCCCACGCTCTCGCCCTTCGACGAGTTCCAGCGATTCAAGACCCATGAGATGGTGCGCGACGTGTTCGAGCGCGGCAAGCGGCTGTCCTATGGAGCGCGTGCGATCACCGAGGGCGGCTGGCAATCTGTGCCGCGCCTGACCTTCCCAGGCGGCGCCTTGCTCGGCTGTGCGGCAGGCTTCGTCAACGTGCCGCGCATCAAGGGCAGCCACAACGCCGTGATCTCGGGCATGCTGGCCGCGCAGCATGTCAGCGATGCACTGGCAGCGGGCCGCGCCCATGATGAGGTCGCCGGCTATGAGGAGGCGTGGCGTTCGTCCGCCATCGGGCGTGACCTGAAGCCGGTGCGCAACGTCAAGCCGCTCTGGTCGAAGTTCGGCACCATCGGCGGGGTGGTGCTCGGCGGTGTCGACATGTGGCTCAACGAACTGACCGGCTTCTCGCCTTTCGGCACGATGAAGCACGGCAAGGCCGACCACGAGACGCTGAAGCCGCTCGACCAGGTCAAGCCGATCATCTACCCGAAGCCCGATGGGGTGGTCTCGTTCGACAAGCTCTCGTCGGTGTTCATATCCGCGACCAACCACGAGGAAGACCAACCGGCGCATCTGCAACTGCTCGATCCGGCGGTGCCGATCGCGGTCAACTTGCCGCGCTATGGCGAGCCAGCGCGCCTTTATTGCCCCGCTGGCGTCTACGAAGTGGTCTATGCCGACCCGTCGACCAAAGCCGATCCGCGCTTCGTGATCAACGCGCAGAACTGCGTCCATTGCAAGACCTGCGACATCAAGGATCCGTCGCAGAACATCAACTGGGTCACACCCGAAGGTGGCGGCGGCCCGAATTACCCGAACATGTAGCCCCTCAGGCAGCGCAAAGCGCGTTAGGGGAACACACTCCCCTCAAGCAGCGCGAGACGCGTTAGGGGAGAATCACGCCGCGCGCACGCGATCGATGAAGGTGCCGACGTCACCGGACAGGCGCGTGGCCATCCGGCGCATGCTGGCAGCGGTGCCGCCCACTTCGCGTGCCACAGCATCTGCTGCAGTGGCCGCTTGGGCTGTGTCGCGCACGGAACTGAGGTTGAGACTGGCATCATCGGCCAGCATTGCCCAGGTCGTATCCTGCTGGCGGATCGCGGCGGCCACCTCGACGGCGATGCCGCGCATGTCCTGAACCACCAGCGCCATGTCGTGGATCGACTGCGACATGTTCGTCGCCCCGCTCTGGATCGCCTCGATCTTGCGGCTGATTTCCTCTGTCGCGGTCTGGGTCTGGGCCGCGAGGGTCTTGACCTCCGAGGCCACGATGGCAAAGCCGCGTCCTGCCTCGCCGGCGCGTGCTGCCTCGATCGTGGCATTGAGGGCAAGCAGGTTGGTCTGGCTGGCGATCTGACGGATCAGGCCACGACATCGCCGATCTGCGCCGAGGTCGCGAGCAATCCAGCCATGCGCAGGTCGGTCTGGTCAACCTGGCGGATGGCCACGTCCGCAGCCAGCGCCGCGCGGCTCGTGCCCTCGGTGATCGAGGCGATCGAGGATGTCAGTTCATCGGTCGCCGGCGCCACGGTCGAGATGCGGTTGGTCATGGTTTCGGTGGCGTCCTGCGCTATCGGCTTCCTGCGGGCCACGACGCGGGAGGCCTCGTCGAGTTGCCCGGATGATGTGCCGAGATTGTCGCCGGCCTGCTCCAGCGCGGACAGGACTTCGTCCATCGCATGGTCGAAGGCCGACACGGACAGGCTGATTGCCGCCGCCCGAAGGCTGCGGGCTTCGGCCTGTTCAGCGGCAGTCTCGCTGACGCGCTGGCGTGCGAGCATCTGGTCGCGGAAGATCGCCGTCGCCCGCGTCATGGCACCGATCTCGTCACGTGCAGACTGGCCTGCGAGATTGATGGACGCATCGCCTTCGGCGATTTTCTCCATGGCCGATTTGAGCGCGTGCAACGGCTGACTGATCGAACGGATTGTCAGGACGGCGAGAATGGCGCAGGCCAGCAGGGCCGCCAGCGCGCCCAGCAGCGCCGCGACGTCGTTATGGGCCTGGGTTGCGTTCGCGTCCTCACGCAGTTGCGCGACCATGCCATCGGCAGCTTCGGTCAGCGCGGACAGCGGCTCGCGCATCAGGGTGAAGATGTTTTCGATCCTCAGAGTTTCCGCATCGAGCCGCCTCGCCATGGCCAGCTATGCGTTCACGGCCTCGACGTGGGCGGTCAACTCGGAGGCGATGCGGGCCGTCACTTCGGTCGGCAGTTGCCGGGCCTCGATCAGTCGCATGATTCGGGCATGGTCGAGATCGAGCGCCGCTTCCGCCGCCGTGTCACGCGTCGCCAGTAGGATTTCCTTTTTCCGAATCGCAGCCTGGATGGCGGTCGAAACGCGCACCAGCATTGGCGCGCTCGATGCGTCCAGTTCTGAGCGCACAGTGCTCTCTAGCCGTGTCGCTGTTTCCGTCATCTGGCCGCGCATGCCTGTGTTCTGCGTCGCACCAAGGGCAATCTGGGTCGATCTGGTCACGTCAACCCGGGCCAGCGCCTCGCCCGTCAGCCTGCGCAGTTCTGTCAGGTTGCTTGCGAGCTGGCCGTCCGGAGCCCTCGCCTGCAAGGCTTCGGCGTCGGCAACTCCCTGCGCCAGCCCGCTCTTCAGCCGGTCCAGCAGGTGCTCCATCGGTGTGTGGACGAATTCGAGAAAACGGCCCTGGCTGCGTGCCTGCTCCAGCTTCAGGTCCAGCACGCCGATCCGCAACTGCTCGATCCGCGCGATGCCGTCCTAGGCCTTGAGCCAGGTGGTGCGCGCATGCAGGACGAAGCCAGCCACACATGCAACGGCAGCAAGAGCAGGCCCTGCCAGCATGCCAATGCGGGCCGAGATCGACAAGTGCCTGAGCCATTGACCGAACATACGGGATTGCTTGTCCTTTACACCCCGCCAGATCGGGCTATGTCAGCCTAGGGCGGAGAGATTAACTGCCGGTTGTCCAAGCCGGTGGCCGCCTCCCTATCGGGTCGGCGGGTGGCACTGGTCTTGCCCACTGGTTCGCCAGGGTTTTCTGCCGCGCCGTGCCGACTGCCCCCACGCAAGTGTGACATCAGGTGCGACTTGTGCAAAAGCCACGATGCATCCATCTTGCCAGCACAGGAACTTCGCGGCGCGAAGGGCCCGCCGGCCGACGACAAGGGCGCATGCGCGGGACAGGCTTTGTTGTGCAGCCTGACCCGGACATGCGGCCCGTGAAAGGGACCACCGTGACCGATCATCAAGAGCTCAGGAAGGCCGAAGCTGAGGCCGGAGCCTGTCCCGGTCCTGCGCGCATCATGCGCGCACTCCCTGGTCCGGCGCGATTCCTGCGTGCCATCGGCCTTGCTGCCGCGCTGACCCTGGCCGGCGGCGCAGCGTTGGCCAACGCGCAGAGCCGTCAACCGGAGCGCTTCGAGCCCGCCGACAGCATCGAGGGCAACTACCTCGCGGCCCTGATCGCAGGCTCGTCACGCGATTCCAGCGCTGCCGCCACATTTCTGCGCGAGGCCCTGAGGGCCGATCCGCGCAATCAGGAACTGGTCGAGCGCTCGTTCATCGCCTTCCTCGCCGATGGCGCGATGCCGGATGCCTTCCGCGCGGCGGAGCGCATCCTCCAGCGTGATCCGACCAACGGGCTGGCGCAGATGACGCTGGCCGTCCGTGCCATCAAGAACCGCCAGTTCCAGCAGGCGCGCGAGCGGCTGCGTGGCGGCGGACGCGGCCGGGCAGCCGACATCACCTCGACCTTGCTGACCGCATGGGCCTTCGCCGGCGCGGGCGAGCGGACACGCGCCATCGAGACACTGGAGCGCCTGCGCGGCGATGGCTCGATCACCACCTTCCGGGATTATCACGCAGGGTTGGTCCATGACGTGCTGGGCAACACCGCCGAGGCGCAGAGACGCCTGAAGGCGACCTATGATAACGACCCCGCCACCTTGCGCATTGTCGATGCCTGGGGGCGTTTCCAGTCGCGCCGTGGCGACTTCGCTGGAGCGCGCGAAACCTATGAGCGCTTCAACCGTCTCCTGCCCAACCACCCGATCATCCGTGATGCGCTGGACACGCTGAGCCCGTCCAAGTCCGGCACAGCCCCGCGAGCGTTGTCGCGCACGGTGTCCAACGCGCAGCAGGGAGCCGCCGAGGCGCTCTACGGCCTTGGCAGCGCCGGCAACCGCGAGGACAACGAAGCGGCGATCGTCATCATCTACCTCAGGCTTGCCCTGTATCTCGATCCGGCTCACGAACTGGCCATCCTGACACTGGGCGACACGCTGGAACGGGCCAAGCAGCCCGATGATGCCATCGCCGTGTATGACCGCATGCCGGCCACCTCGCCGTTGCGCTCCAATGCCGAGGTCCAGATCGGGCTTGGGCTCGAAACGCTCGGCCGCAAGGACGAGGCGATCCAGCATCTCGAAGCGGCGATCAAGGAAGACCCGGATGATCTGGAAGCCATGTCGGCCATCGGCGGCGTCTATCGTGCCCGCAAGGATTTCGCGCGGGCCGCGACCTATTACGAGCGGGCGATCGCCACCATCAAGACACCGGAGCGGCACCATTGGAGCCTGTTCTATGCGCGCGGCATCACCTATGAGCGCACCAAGCGCTGGGCGCAGGCCGAGGCGGACTTCAAGAAGGCGCTGGAGCTGATTCCCGAGGGCATGGGCGCGAACCGCGCCCTCGTGCTTAACTATCTGGGGTATTCGTGGGTCGATCAGGGCATCAATCTCGATGAGGCCTTCGCCATGCTGCGCAAGGCCGTCGAGTTGAAGCCGCGCGACGGCTACATCATCGACAGCCTCGGCTGGGCCTTTTACCGCCTTGGCCGCTACGAGGATGCGGTGCGTGAACTGGAGCGCGCCATCGAATTGCGCCCCGCCGATCCGGTGATCAATGACCATCTTGGCGATGCCTACTGGCGCGTAGGCCGCAAGCTGGAGGCCCGCTTCCAGTGGAACCACGCGCGTGATCTCAATCCGGAGCCTGAGGATCTGCCCAAGATCCTCCAGAAGATCGAGAATGGTCTTGAGGACGAGGTCAATCCGGCCTCGGCCGTGGCCGAGCCGCCGAAGAAGAATGATGGCTGACCGGATGGTGACCAGCCCTGCTGCCATCGTGAAGGTGGCTTCGGCGCGCTGATGCTGTCTAGCCGCGCGCCTGCGAAGGTCAATCTTGGGCTGCGTATCCTCGGTCGCCAGACGGATGGCTATCACCGCCTCGACAGTCTCGTCGCCTTTGCCGGCGTCGGAGATCTGCTCACTCTCATCCCGGGCCGCGTCACCGGGCTCACCGTGGCTGGACCGTTTGGCGATGGTCTGGAAACAGATGACGGCAACCTCGTGCTGCGGTCCGTCGCGCACCTTTCAAGCCTGATCCCCAGCCTTAAGGCCGGCCATTTCACCTTGCTCAAGCGCCTGCCCATCGCCTCCGGCATCGGCGGCGGATCGGCGGATGCGGCAGCGGCGTTGCGGCTTGTGGCCCGCCTGAACCGGTTGCCGGCCGATCATCCCGCCTTGCGCGAGGCCGCAGCCCGGACCGGGGCCGATGTGCCTGTGTGCCTGGCCTCCAAGGCGCGCGTGATGGAGGGCGCGGGCGAGGTGCTCGGGCCGCCCTTGCGCCTGCCGCGCCTGTTCGCTGTTCTGGTCAATCCGCGTGTTGCGGTCTCCACGGCGGCCGTCTTCGGCAGGCTCGGGCTTGCGCCGGGCGCCATGTTGCCGGTGCCTGAGCCTGCTCCGCTGCCGTCGGAACACCTGGCTGCCATGGGCATCGATGCCTTCATCACCGATGTGCTGGCGCCGTTGCCCAATGATCTCGAAGCGCCAGCACGTGCTCTTGCGCCGGTTATCACCGAGGTGATCGACCTGCTGGCCGCTGCTCTGGGCTGCCGGTTAGCGCGCATGTCCGGCTCGGGCGCAACCTGCTTCGGGCTGTTCGGCTCATGTGGCGAAAGCACGGAAGCGGCGCGTGCGATCAGGTCGGCGCACCCCCACTGGTGGGTCGAGCCCACGATCCTGCGCTGAAAGAGGCGAGGTAGCGCAGCCCGGCTTCCGGCCGCTGCCCTCAGTGGGCGCGCGCGATGCAGAATTCCACGGTGGCGTGCATGGCCGATTTCATCTCGCTGTCCGGGAAGAGCGCCAGCGCATCATGGGCCATGGCACCATAGTGGCGCGCCCGTTCGATTGTATCGTCGATGGCGCGATGCTTCTTCATGATGGCGATCGCCGCATCGAAATCGCCCTCGCGCACCTCGCCGTCCTGCAAGGTGCGCTGCCAGAAGCGGCGCTCCTCGGCGTTGCCGCGCCGGAAGGACAGCACCACCGGCAAGGTGATCTTGCCTTCCCGGAAATCGTCGCCGACATTCTTGCCGAGCTTGGAAACGACACCGCCATAATCGAGCGCATCGTCGATCAACTGGAAGGCGATGCCGAGGTTGAGGCCGAACCCGCGGCAAGCCGTGTGCTCCGCCTTGGGCCGCTCGGCGATTACCGGGCCGACCTCGCAGGCTGCGGCAAACAGCTCGGCGGTCTTGCCGCGGATCACGGCGAGATATTCGTCCTCGGTGGTCTCGGTGTTCTTGGCTGCAGCGAGCTGCATCACCTCGCCTTCGGCAATCACGGCTGCAGCCGTGGACAGGATGTCAAGCGCGCGCAGCGAGCCGACCTCGACCATCATGCGGAATGCCTGGCCGAGCAGGAAGTCTCCGACCAGAACACTGGCCTCGTTGCCCCAGAGCATGCGGGCCGCGAGCTTGCCCCTGCGCATGTCACTCTGGTCCACCACGTCATCGTGCAGCAGCGTCGCGGTGTGCATGAACTCGACCGAGGCCGCAAGCTTGACATGACCTTCGCCGCGATAGCCGCACAGGTTGGCGGTCGCCAGCGTCAGCATTGGGCGCAACCTCTTGCCTCCTGACGAGATCAGATGGTTGGCGACCTCGGGGATCATGGTGACCTGCGAGCCCGTGCGCGACAGGATCATCGCATTGACGCGCTCCATGTCGGGCCGGGTGAGGGCAACGAGCGCTGCGACGCCATCGCGCGCTGCGTCCTTCTCTTCGAATTGCAGAACCAGTCCCAAGACCAACTCCCAAGGCCCAAACCGCCGGCACCCAGCCTGTCGACATGCTTAAACCGGGGCAGGAATGGCTGCCACCATGCGCTTCGACTTGCAACTGTGTCGTCCATGCGACAATTGGCAGGCGGCTGCAAGATGTCCCGTCAAGGCCACTTGCGGCAAAGAGCCGCCTTCGGGGAGTTGCCAATGATCGAACTGATGCGCACCAACAATCTAGTGACGATCAGCGCGGCCGAGGCGATCCTGACCTCTGCCGGCGTTCATGTGCTCGTGCTCGACGGCTACATCAGTGCGCTGGAGGGCGGCATCGGGGCCTTCCAGCGGCGTGTCATGGTTGTCGACGACGAGGAGCAGGAAGCCCGCGCACTCCTCATCGAAGCCGGTCTCGGCGCAGAATTGCGCGATGTCCGGACGCGCTGACGAAATCCCGCCCGGCTCTCCGGCGTCCAGCCCGATGCCGGCGGATGTCACCGAGGATCGGTTGCTCGGCCAGCGGCTGTGGCTGCGCCAGTCCGCACACGGCCATCGCGCCGGCACCGATGCCATGCTGCTGATCGCGGCAGCCGGGCATGGCGCACGCATGGTCGATCTGGGCAGCGGCGTCGGCACGGCGGGCTTGGGTCTCGTGCGTCTGGGCCGGACAAGCTTCGTCAGCCTCGTCGAGCGTGACGCGGAGACAGCTGCGCTGGCGCGCGGCAACATCGCGCTGAACGGCCTCGTCGCCCTGGCGCATGTGGTTGAGGCCGATGTCTCGGCCCCAGCCCGCGCGCTCGTGGCAGCGGGCTTGCCAGCCGGGCAGGCCGATGTCGTCGTGGCCAATCCGCCGTTCAACACGCCGGGCCGGTATCGGGCCTCTCCCGATGCGCGCCGCGCCGATGCCCATGCCCTGATGCCTGCCGACTTGGATCTGTGGTGCCGTGCGGCAGCGCGCGCCCTGAAGCCGGGAGGCCGCTTCGTGCTGATCCACCGGCCCGAGGCGCTGGTCTGGTTGCTGCCACTGCTGGAGCGCCGGTTCCGGGGGCTCGCGCTGGTGCCGGTCCATGCCAGAAGCGGCGAGGCGGCAAGGCGGGTGCTGATCTCTGGCACGCTGGGCAGCCGGGCGCCCATCAGGCTTTGCCAGGCCTTGGTGCTGCACCGCGCCGACGGCAGCTTCACCGAAGAGGCTGCTGCCATTCACGCCGGCGAAGGCCTGATCGCGTTCTGAGGGTCAGTCAACAAGGCATTGCCATGACCTCGGACGCCGTCTGGGGTTGCGTCATGTCAACGGCACACGCGCCTGCGATCGACCACCCATCTCCAGCCGTCCCAGTAGCGCACGCTGCGCACATGGCAGCGCGGTTGGTGATAGCCATATCCGTCGCCATAGCCGTAGCCATGCCCATGGCGCGAACGCCAGCCGCCGTGTCCGCTGCCAAAGCCGCTCCACTGTGAGCGGCCCCAGCCATCATGGTGCCGGCGTGGCTGATGGCCAAAACCATCGTGATAAACGCCTGTGCCGATGCTGAGCGACCAGGACTGTGCCTGCGTGGCCGTGGTGGGAGCGAGCGTGGCGGCGCCAAGGGCAAATGCAGCGGCCATCCCGAGGACAAGCTGACGCGACATGGATCTGAAACCTGTCTGTTGCGAAGGCTGACCGGACACCATGTCCGATCTGTGCGCCTGCGACACCGGGACCATCGCACAGGCTGGCTGAATGCACCCCGAGCGCGCCGTTCAGCCGGCGTTTAGCTGGCCGGGCCCACAAAAGCAGAACAGCCCCGGCAGGGCGTGCCGGAGCTGAGTGAGAGCGTAAGGCAGTTCCGGCCTCAGGCCACCTGATCAGTAGTGGCAGCGCTGCACCGGTTTGTGGACGACGCCCTGCCAAGTGTAGACGGTCCGCCATTTGGTGAAGCAGCGGGGGCCAAAATTTACAGGCCGTCGGTAGACCGGACGATGATCATAAACCGGGCGCGGCCGATAATACACCGGACGGTAATAGACCGGGCGTGGACGATAGACGCGCCGGTAGCGGACAGGACGGGTGCGATAGACCCTGCGGTGATAGTAGCCAACCTCGCTGGTCAGCGCGCGCTGGCTGTCTCGCGCGGCTTCTGTCATCGGGCCTGCGGCCGTCGAAACCGGCGCGGCGATGGCACCATGTCCGGCAGCAAGACAAAGACCGGCTGCCACCACCCATCTCACAATTCGCAACATCGTGAGTCTCCTCCCATCGGGATCGTGGCGGACCATCCGCGCGTTCCGGTGATCGTCAGCAAGGTTAACCAAGTCTTCCTGAACAGAAGCTGCACGGAGCTCGTCCAGCCTCGTTTCGCGCGGTTCAGCCGAAAAACCGGGCAGGGAGCTTGCAGCCCGCCGCAGAAAACGCGATGCTTACGCCACCTTCCAGACAGCCAAGCAGGTGAGATGCCATGAAGTGGAATGACTATCGCCAGTCCGAAAACCTCGAGGACCGGCGCAGCGGCGGCGGCATGGGCCGCGTGCCTGGTGGCCGCACGGGTATCGGCTTCGCCACCATGCTGGTGCTCGGGCTGGTTGGCTACGCGATCGGCATTGATCCGCGCATCCTGATCGGCGGGGCCGAGATGCTCCAGGGCGGGCGGGCGCCCACCCAGCAGCCGCCAACCCAGACCTCGCGCCCCAGCGACGACATGGGCCGCTTCATCTCCGTGGTGCTGGCCCAGAACGAGGATGTCTGGGGCAAGATCATGCCGCGCGACACGGGCAAGCCCTACGAGCCACCGACGCTGGTGCTGTTCCGAGGGGTTGATCGGTCAGGCTGCGGCACTGCGCAGGCAGCGATGGGCCCCTTCTATTGCCCGCCAGACCGGCGAGTCTATCTTGACACCATGTTCTTCGACGAGATGCGGCGCAAGCTCGGCGGCGGCGGTGATTTCGCCTATGCCTACGTGATTGCCCACGAAGTGGGGCATCACATCCAGAACCTGCTTGGCATCCTGCCGCGCGTCGAGCAGATGAAGCGCCGCGCCTCGGAGCGTGACGCCAATGCGCTGTCGGTGCGGGTCGAATTGCAGGCCGATTGCTTTGCCGGCGTCTGGGCCTTCCACATTCAGCAGATGGGCCGGCTCGATCAGGGCGATGTCGAGGAAGCGATGAAAACTGCCGCGGCCATCGGCGATGACAAGCTTCAGAAAGCAGGGCAGGGCTATGCCGTGCCCGATTCCTTCACCCATGGATCGTCCGAACAGCGCACGCGCTGGTTCCTGACGGGCATGCGCAGCGGGACGCTGAAATCCTGCGACACCTTCTCCAGCCGCACGATCTGAGCCATGTCGCGGATCGACGAGAGCAGGCCCTTCATCCCTGTCGGCATTGCGGTGCTGACCGTCTCGGACACCCGCACCCTGGCAGATGACCGCTCGGGCGACACGCTGGTTCAGCGCCTGGGCGATGCCGGGCACCGGCTGGCCCACCGCACCATCGTCCCCGATGACAAGGCAACCATCCAGGCCCAGGTCCGGACCTGGGTCGCCGATGATGCGGTCGATGTCGTCATCACCACCGGCGGCACCGGCTTCACCGGGCGCGATGTCACGCCGGAAGCGCTGGAGCCGCTGTTGGACAAACGGATGGATGGCTTCTCGTGGGTCTTTCACCAGATCTCATTCGCCAAGATCGGCACATCGACGGTGCAGTCGCGCGCCACGGCGGGGCTGATCGGCACAACCTATGTGTTCTGCCTGCCCGGCTCGCCGGGAGCGTGCAAGGACGCTTGGGACGGGATCCTCGCGCTCCAGCTCGACATGCGCCATCGGCCCTGCAACTTCGTCGAGATCATGCCTCGGCTCGACGAGCATCTGAAACGCGGAGCCGCTAGCTCCCACGCCAAGGGCTGACAATGGCCTAATCGGTTGCCCGCAGGCTTCCCCCGGTCAGCCAGGCAGCCGCTGCCGCCCGATGGCGAGGCGCACCGGTGTGGGCGGCACTGTCCCGGCTGCGATCATGGCGCGCGGGGCGACAAGCCCGCTCCGCAGGCGCGTGCTGGTCCGCCAAAGTCCGGTGCGCTCTGCAAGCCCCGCCGCAAGGCCACGGACGGGCAGAATGGCCGGCCTTTGCCGCGCGGAGGATTGTTGCAGCAGGTGGCGCTCGATCGCCGCGATCCAGCCCTGATCAGGGGTTTCGCCGGCATCAAGCAGGACCACCCAGTTGCCGCGCGCGATCGCCGCCGCCTCTCGCCAAGGCGCGTCGCCTGCCTGGATCACGGTCGCGCCCATTGCATCGGCAATCCGTTCGCTGTCCATGTCCTTGCCAGCCAGCACCACGACCGCATGGCTGACGAGCCCCTCGGCTACGGCCGGAACCAGCGCTGCCAGCGTGACCGCAAGCGCTCCGGGGTTCGATCTGGCATGGACGAGGGCGGTCAGCATGGTTGGCCTTTTAGACACGGTTTGCCGCGCCTGAAAGCACAGCTTTTGTGCATTGCCACATCGCGGCAGAGCCGGAAGAAGCGGCCCGGGATTGCGCGGTTGCGGAGCGGAGCTTGACGCGGTGGCGAAACGCGCTAAGAACATATAAGGAACATAAGGTTCAACCATATGGCGACGTCCAGCGAATTACCCGCCGTCGAGGTGGGTGGTATCCCCCCGGCCCAGAGCATGGCGCGGCGCGCCGAAGCCGAAGCGGTGCTGGCCTCGCCACGTGTCATGGCGCGTGATCCGGTTGCGGCCGCCGGTTACCGGCTCGATCCGGAACGGCGACGCGGTCGCGGCGCAACGCTCAATCCCGATGCCCGCTTCGATGGCACCAGACGCATCGAGGAGAGCGATGGCTGGGGTTCGCTGGGCACCTTGCCGCCCTTCCGGACCGAGATCGCCATCGAGAAGGCCCGCACCATCATCACGCGGAACCAGTCGCCCGACATTTCCTTCGACCGGTCGATCAATCCGTATCGCGGCTGCGAGCATGGCTGCGTCTACTGCTATGCCCGGCCAAGCCATGCC
>JAPLOV010000038.1 GCA_026400565.1 Hyphomicrobiales bacterium
GCCCTGGATGAGCAGCACATCCGCCGGGGCGAGTTTGTCGAGCAGGCCTGGCACGTCCTCGGGACCCAGAGCCTGCGCGCTGGCGGCGCTGGAGACGATGGAGTTCTCGCCCGATGACGCGACCCAGACCGTCGAGACGTCCGTGCCGAAAGCTGTCATCAACCATCGCGCCTCGAGACACGCCTCATTGGTAATGGCGCAGCGCAGGAAGGCGGCGTCCGCGTCCTCGCCCACGGAAGCGACGAGCGTCGTCCGGGAGCCCGCGCGGGCGGCAGCGATTGCCTGATTGAGACCCTTACCTCCCGCGCAGCGCAGGATGCTGCCGGCCAGCAAGGTCTCGCCGGGCGCTGGCAAGCGTTCGACATTGAGAATGATGTCGACGGTAGCGTTACCGAGGACGACGACCTTGCTCATCCCCTCAGATTCCTCACTACGTCCATGAATGCCGCCACGCGCCGGGGTTCAACCCGGTTCCACCAGTAGCCTTCGTGCTTGAGGGAGCTTGCGACGATCACTGCGTCTGCGAAACGGAAGATCCCGGCGACATTGTCTTGCGTTACGCCGCTTCCGACCAGAACCGGAAGGCTCGTCGAGCGGCGAACCGTCTCCAGCTGTCCAAGATCGACGCCGTCGCCGGTCCGCTGACCGGTTACGATGGCGGCGTCGGCGTCGAAAAATTCCACGTCGCGGGTGAGTTCGGTCAGGGATCGGTCCGCGACGATGGCGTGGGCGCCGTGCTTGACGTGGACGTCGGCGAAGATGCGCACGCCCTCGGCCCGCAGCCAGGCGCGATAGCGACTCGCGGCACCAGCCTTGCCCTCCATAAAGCCCTCGTTGGCGATATAGGCGTTGGCCCATTGGTTCACACGGACGAAATCCGCTCCGCCGGTCTTCGCTGCGGCGATTGCGGCCACGGCGCCGTTAGCGAGGATGTTAACGCCCAGGGGCAAGCCCGCGCTAGACTTGACGCGATCGGTCATGACGGCCATTGCGGCGGCGGTTTCCGGGCCGAGTTCATCGGGCTTTGCGAAGGGGATGTCGCCGTGGTTCTCGACGATCAGACCATCGATGCCTCCGTCAGCATAGCGCTGCGCTTCGGCGCACGCGTGCTCGTAGATCAACTCCATGGGCCCGCCATCATAGTGCGGCGAGCCCGGCAGCGGCAGAGCGTGAATGACGCCGATAACCGCCTTGCGCCGGCCGAAGAGGGCTTCGATAGCGTTGGGCTTTTCGCGATAGATCAAGGCGGGGTGCGACACGGGGGATCCGGGGTTCAAGGGGCGAGGGCTGGTGCGCGCAGCGTCGCGCGGGCGGCGAGGGCGTCTTCGAGGCGAGCGGCGCTGGGGCGCAGATCCTGGGCTCCGAAGCGGGTCACTGCAAGACTACCGGCGGCGCAGGCGTAGCGCATCGCCTGGTCGGGCTCGACGCCGTTGAGCCAAAGCGTGAGGAAGGTCCCGACAAAGGCGTCGCCTGCACCCGTCGTATCCTGAACGGGGACGTCGAGGGCGTCGGCCCGAGCGATACGTCCGTCACGGCCGACCAGCATCGCGCCACGAGGTCCGAGGGTGACAATGACAACCTGAGGCCAGACGGATGAGGTTCTCGCTCTGTGCGAGAAATGGCGCATGGCGGCCTCGGGCTCTGCGGGGACGCCTTGCAGCAGGGCCAGGGATTCCCGGTGGAGGACAACAGCGTCGAAGGACGAGAACAGTTCCTCGCCTCTCGCGGAGAGCCAGTCCCGGGGCAAACCCGTCGCCTGTATAGAGGTGCGGAACCCGCGCGCGCGCGCCAAAGGCACCGCGCCGATCTGCCGGGGCGCCTGATATCCTTCTATGTGCAAACACCACGTGCGATCCGTCGTGTCAGTCGTTTCGACGAAGCGGCGCACATCCACCTCGGCGAGGTTCGACGGCTCGTTGACGATGGTGCGGCGGCCGTCCGCTTCCACCAGCACGAGAGCACGGTTCAGCCGCCCCTCCCGGCGCTCGCGGGGCATGATGAGATCGACGCGCCGGCTCGCAAGTTCTGCAGCGGCCCAGTCGCTGTCCTGATCCGTCCCGATGGCGGTGATCAGGGACTGATCCGTCCCGATGGCGGTGATCAGGGACACCGCGATGGGCCAGGGGCCGCCGATGCCTGCCGCGATGGCGGCGACGTTCGCTGCGGGGCCGCCCACGGCCTTGACGATCTCGTCGGCCATGAATCGCTCCTCTCGCTCCGGCAGCCGGTCGAGGCAGGCGATGTAGTCGACGCTGACATAGCCGACTGTGGTGAGGCGGGGCACAGAGGCGTCGAAGCGGGATTCCTCGCCGGGCGTCCGCTTTCGGGAGGTGAGGGACCGGGCCGTCTCGGCCGGGCTATAGTCAAGGGCGGCGATGGCGTTCTCGACGCGGGCACGCATGGAAGCAGAGACTGGCACACGCCCGTTCAGCACGTGGGAAACGGTTCCCTTTGATACGCCCGCTTGACGCGCGACATCTGAGATCGTTGCGCTGCGGGTCTCATCGCGTGTGTTCAAGAAACCATCCTCGCTCTCGCTTCGCGCAACAAGGCGAGGCGGCGGCGATAGGCCTCTGACATCAAGCTCTCATCGTCCGAGGCTAGAGCGACAGGCGGCAACTCGGCGGCACGGATGCAGGCGGCCTGGCGGCCTCCGTCATCGAACGCCGACAACGGCGGAGGTGATGCGCGGCAGGGGTCGACGGCATGGGGGCAGCGCGAGGCGAAGCGGCACCCCGGCAAGGTCTGATAGGGAGATGGCGGCTCGCCCGGCATGGGCTTGCGTGCGGAGATCTCGCGGGGGACCGGGATCGGCGATGCCTCGAGAAGC
>JAPLOV010000200.1 GCA_026400565.1 Hyphomicrobiales bacterium
CGGTCATCAGGGCGAGGCCGGCGACGGCCGCGATCAATGTGGCTTTCAACATGGGTCTTCCTCCGTTATGGGCGCTTTGGCCCTCTAGTATCCGAGCAGTTGCTGGACGAATTGCGTGAATCCGATCCGGCCTTGCAGAAGCCGGAAGGGCGCCATCACGAGGGGCGGCCAGAGCACCAGAATAAACAGCACGAGGCTCTGGGCAATCAAGAAAGGATTAACGCCCTTGATGACATCCGTCATCGAGACGCGGGCCACGCCGGAAACAACATTGAGCACGATGCCGACAGGCGGCGTGATCAGGCCGATGGCATTGTTCATGATGAACAGCACCCCGAAGTAGACCGGATCGATGCCGACCTGCTTGACGATGGGCATCAGCACCGGCGTCAGGATCAGCACGGTCGGGGCGAAATCGAGGGCTGTGCCGACAACCAGCACGAGCGCCATCATCATCAACATCATCACCGTCTTGTTGGTGGTGATCTGCTGGAGCACGTTGGCGATCTCGCCGGGGATGTTGGCGGCGGTGATCAGCCAGGACGAGATCAACGCGGCGGCAACCAGGAACATGATCACGGCCGTCATCTTGGCGGCGGACAGGAACAGGCCGTAAAGCTGGCTCGGCTTCAGTTCCTTGTAGATGAACATGCCCACGAACATGGCGTAGACGGCGGCCACGACGGCGGCCTCGGTCGGCGTGGCGAAGCCGAAGCGGATCGAGCCGAGGATGAAGACCGGCATGGCCAGCGCGAAGGCACCGTCCTTGGTCGCCTGCCAGCGCTCGGTCCAGGTGCGCTTGGGATAGGGCTGGAGGTTCTCCTTGCGGGCGACATACCACCAGGCGAACACGAGGCTGACGCCCATCAGCAGACCGGGAAACACACCGGCGATGAACAATTGCGGGATCGAGACATTGGCCGCGACACCGAAGATCACGAAACCGATCGATGGCGGGATCACCGGGGCGATGATGCCGCCCGCGGCGATCAGCCCGGCCGAGCGCGGCACGTTATAGCCGGCATTTCGCATCATCGGGATCAGGATGGCCGCCAGCGCAGCGGTATCGGCGGCAGCCGAGCCCGAGAGCGAGGCCATGATGACGGCGGCGATGATGGCGACATAACCCAGACCGCCATGGCGATGGCCGATCAGCGCCAGAGCGAAGTTGACGATGCGCTTCGACAATCCGCCCGCATTCATCAACTCGCCGGCCAGCATGAAGAACGGGATGGCCAGCAGGATGAAACTGTCGGAACCGTCCAGCATCTTCTGGGCGATGACCTGTGCATCGAAAGCCGGATAGATGCCGATGGCGACCATCCAGGCCATGATGGCCATGCCGCAGACCATCAGCGCGAAGGCGCAAGGCATGCCCAGCGCCATGGCCCCGCAGAGCGAAACCAGGAAGACGATGACGGTCATTCGATCTTCCCCCGCACGCTGTGGGCAGCCGCTTCATCGGAGAAACGTCCTGCGAACATGTCGAGTTCTCCGGGGCGGAGGCGACCCGTCAGGGCTCTGACGAGCCTGAGCAGCACCATCACGCCGATCCCGGCCGAGGTGAAGAAGCCGACCCCGAACACGGCCAGCATGTTGAGCCCGGACACTGGCGCCACGTTGGTGGCATTCAGCGGTGCCTGCTTCCAGGTTCCCCAGAAAAACACCACGCAGCACAGCAGCACCAGCATGTCCGAGAGCACCATGCAGATCAACCGACCGCGCGGCCCGAGCGCGCCGACCAGAGCGTCGACGCCCAGGTGCGCATGCTCGCGCATCACCACCACGGCCCCGATGAAGGTCAACCAGACAAAGCAGTAGCGGCTCATCTCTTCGGAGATCTGGATGCCATCATTGAAGAACCAGCGCATCATGACGTTGCCGAAGACCATGATCACCATGGCGGCCAGCAACAGCACCAGCAGCGCTTCAAGCGCCTTGAAGAACCTGTCTTCCAGCTGCTTCATCATCGGTCGGCCTCGCCAGTGAGGAAATCGTCGCGTGCCATGTCGCTTTCGACATCACGGCGTGCCGCGGCAATCAGCGTGCGGATCGCGTCCTCGGCCGCTGCGCCATCGCGCGCCATGATCGCGGCCAGCACGGCCTTGTGCAGAGGCAGCGACGAGCGGGCACTTTCGCGGCTCTTCACCGAGAAACGGAACGACACGCGCAGGAGCGCGCCGATGGCCGGGGTCAGGGCGGCAAGGAATTGGTTGTGCGTGGCGGCGAGGATTGTCTCGTGGAAGGCAAGGTCAGCGTCGAGATAGCCGCGGCCAAGCTCGACCGCGGCCTCCATGGCGGCATAGGCTGCGCGCAACTGGCCAAGATCCGCCTCGCTGGCACGCTGTGCGGCAAGGGCTGCGGCATCCGGCTCGATTGCCAGGCGCAATTCGAGGATGTCGCGCACGAAGGTCTGGTCGATGCCGGACATGAGCCGCCAGCGGATCACGTCCGGGTCGAGCAGGTTCCAGGCAGAGGCGGGCTGGGCGCGCGTGCCGGTGCGCGGGCCGGTCATCACCATGCCCTTGGCCGACAGGGTCTTGACCGCTTCGCGCAGCACCGTGCGGCTGACGCCCATCGTGGTGCACAGATCCGCCTCGGTCGGCAGTTGCGACCCCATGGCGTCTTCTCCCTGGATGATCATCGCTGCGAGCCGGTCAACGACTGCCGCGTGAAAGCTCTTCGGCCTCATGATTTAAAGGTAATATCATATGATAATTGCTGTCAAGCGATGGCCATTGCATAGGAGACTGCCCCGAAGGCCACGACTTGCCCTGCGCTTTCGTTGAGCCGGAGCCCTGTTTCAATGCGCCCTGTATCATGCCGACAAGGACATGACGCGAGAGCAGGATGTAGACGAGGGTCAGCGGCAGGGATGCCAGCGTCAACCCGGCGAAGGGCAGGCCCCATGCGGTGTTGTACTCGCCCATGAACACGGTCAGGCCCTGTGGCAATGTCTGGAGACATTCGTTCTGCAGGAAGACCAGCGGCAAGAAGAAGTCGCTCCAGGCCATCACCGTGTTGTCGATGGCGGCAAACACCATGGCCGGGCGTGCCAGCGTCAGCATCACGGACCCCATCCACGCGGGCGCTTTGGCAGCGCCGGGTCTGGGGATTGCGTCATTCTGAGAATTGCGTCTTGCTGAGGACTCCGTCTTTCTGAGGATTCAGTCTTGGGGTCTCCGGCAATGGCCGGGGATCAGTGACAGGGCCTGGCCTGGTTGCGAGGTGCAACCCGCAGCATCAGGACGACTTGCCTGTTCCACCCGATCATCGCAGTGTGCCGGTGCAACAACAGCGGTCGGGTGGCAACGCTGGAGGGACCCTTTATGACTCTCAAATTTTCACGCCTTGGAGAATGCCGCCCGTCACTCGGCGAGGGTCCGGTCTGGGATGACCGCCGGCATTGCCTGTTCTTCGTCGATATCCGCGCGCCGGCGGTCCACGCCATCAGGCTCGATGGCAGCGGTTTCCGGACCTGGCCGATGCCGAGCCTGACAGGGTCGATCGGATTGGCTGAAAGCGGCCGGATCATCGTGGCGTTGCAGCAGGCCGTGGCGATCCTCGATCCGGATAGTGGCGACCTCCAGCCGCTGATCGAGATCACCGGCGAGCCGGCGCGCAACCGGCTGAACGACGGCAAGGTCGGGCCTGACGGAGCATTCTGGGTCGGCTCGATGGACATGGTGCACGAGGGCAGGACGCCTTCCGGCTCGCTTTACCGGATCGATGGCCGCGGCAAGCTCAGCGTGGCGCGGTCGCATTGTCTGGGCGTTTCCAACGGGCTGGCCTGGTCCGGCGACGGGCGCACGATGTTTCATGCGGATTCGCATCAGGGCTGGATCGACCGCATCGCGTTCGACGCCGCCAGCGGCAGCCTTGGCCAGATCGTTCGCATTGTCGATGCTTCCCCCGCCGAACTCGGCAAGCCCGATGGTGCGGCCTGCGACATCGAGGATGGCTACTGGAGCGCAGGCGTGTTCGGCGGGCGGCTCAACCGCTGGTCGCCGGAAGGGACATTGCTGGACAGCACACCCTTGCCTGTCAGGACGCCGACCATGCCGTGCTTCTGCGGCGATGATCTGAAGACGCTGGTGCTGACCAGTCTGCGGGAGCCGGAACAGGGTGATCCGGACGGGGGCATCCTCCTGATCGGCCGCTCGCCCGTGGCCGGCGTGCCGGTGCAGCGCTGGCGCGATCAATAGCCCGCGCCGCGTCAGGCGGCCCCGGCGAAGGGCTATCGACGAACGGCCAGCGACCAGGGTCGGGCCCAGGTCGAGCCCAGATCGAGCCAGGTTCTAGCCAGGGTCTGGCATTGACAAGATCCGGCTTCTGCCGCTTAAGAAAGGCAGAGGCCTGCCAGACCGGCGGGACTTCCAGAAGACGTCCAGACCGCGCCATGCCGTTCGTTGCCGCCACTCACGTTGTCCCGACCAGCCTGCCTTTGAGGGCAGTGGCTGGCGCGTGCACGTCTGGCTCTCCGGCAACGACCAAAAGCAAAACCACGCGCTGACGTCTCTCCTCGCTCCGGGATTTCCCCCGACGGGGGTCTGGAGACCAGCCTTGATGGACAAGACAGGTCCTGACAGGTAATTCCCGGGGGAAATTCCAGCCAAACCGGCAAGCCAAGGTCATCAGAATCATGGGTTACAAGGTCGCCATCGCGGGAGCCACCGGCAATGTGGGCCGGGAAATGCTCTCCATTCTCGCGGAGCGTGCATTCCCGGCCGACGAGGTCGTCGCCCTCGCCTCCAGCCGTTCGATCAACTCGGAAGTCTCGTTCGGGGATCGCATTCTCAAGTGCAAGGTTCTGGACCACTACGACTTCTCCGACACCGATATCTGCCTGATGTCGGCAGGCGGCGATGTCTCGAAGGTCTGGTCACCGAAGATCGGCGCGCAGGGCTGCGTGGTGATCGACAATTCCTCCGCCTGGCGCACCGATCCGGACGTTCCGCTTGTGGTGCCGGAGGTCAATGCCGACGCCCTGTCAGGGTTCACCAAGAAGCACATCATCGCCAATCCGAATTGCTCGACGGCCCAACTCGTGCTGGCGCTGAAGCCGCTGCATGACCGCTTCGGCATCAAGCGCGTCGTGGTCGCGACCTATCAGTCCGTGTCCGGTGCCGGTAAGGATGGTATGGACGAACTCGACCGCCAGACCAAGGCCATCTACTCGCTCGGTGGCGCGGAGGTGAAGAAGTTCACCAAGCGCATCGCCTTCAATGTCATTCCCCACATCGATGTGTTCATGGAGGATGGCTACACCAAGGAAGAGTGGAAGATGATGGTCGAGACCAAGAAGATCCTCGACCCGAAGATCAAGCTGACAGCCACCTGCGTGCGGGTGCCGGTGTTCGTGGGCCATTCGGAGGCGGTGAACGTCGAGTTCGAACAGCCGGTGACCGCCGTCGAGGCGCGCGCCATCCTGCGCAGCGCGCCAGGGCTGATGGTGATCGACAGCCGCGAGAACGGCGGCTACGCCACGCCGCACGAATGCGCCGGCGAGGATGCCACCTATATCTCGCGCATCCGCGAGGATCAGACCATCGAGAACGGCCTGTCGTTCTGGTGCGTGTCCGACAACCTGCGCAAGGGCGCCGCGCTCAACGCGGTGCAGATCGCCGAAACGCTGATCAAGAAGGGCCTGATCTCGCCAAAGGCGCGCAAGGCGGCCTGAGCGCGCGAGACCGAAAGGGCCTTTGGCATGGCGGCGGAGATCGTGATCAGCGAGTGCGGTCCGCGTGACGGGCTGCAGATCATCGATCAGGTCATGGCCACAGCCGACAAGCTGGCCTGGATCAGTGCCATGCACAGGGCGGGCATCACCGAAATCGAGGTATGCTCGTTCGTGCCGCCGAGCCTGATGCCGCAGATGGCGGATGCGGCACAGGTGGTTGCCGCGTCTGCCCGCCTGCCCGGCCTGACCGTGCTCGCGCTGGTGCCGAACCTGCGCGGTGCGGAGGCTGCCATCGCCGCTGGCGTGCACAAGCTGACCATCCCCGTCTCCGGCTCGGAAGAGCACTCGCTGGCCAACGTGCGCAAGACACGGGCCGAGATGGTGAGCGAAGTTGCGCGCATCGTCGCGATGCGCAACGAGCGCGCGCCGCATCTGCCGGTCGAGGCCAACATCTCGGTTGCCTTCGGCTGCACCATTGCCGGCCTTGTGCCGGAGGATGACGTGATCCGCCTCAGCCTCGCGCTGGTCGAGGCCGGGGTCGATATCTCGGGCCTGTCGGACACCACTGGCATGGGCAACCCGGCACAGACGCGCCGGCTGTTCAGACGGCTGATCGGACCTTCGATTCCTCCCTGTGCGGGCTGGGCGGATGTCCTCATGCTCCCGGCGCATCGGGCAACGTCGCCACCGAGGATCTGGTGTTCATGTTCGAAGCCATGGGCGTGCGGACTGGCATCGATCTCGAACGGCTGATCGCCGCCCGCGCCATTGTGGCGCGCGCGCTGCCCGGCGTGCCGCTTTACGGCATGCTCGCACCTGCCGGATTGCCGTTGGGGTTCGTGGCCGCCAGCGGGTCCTGACAGGGCCTGGCACGAAGCGTTAAGCTTTCGTTTGCCACAACAGACCGGTCGCCGAAGGTGATTCGGGCGATCCCACGGCTATACCCGGTGAGGCAGAATACGGGAGAAGCGCCCTTGAGAACACGGCAGCCTGTCGACCTCTTCGTCGGATCGCGCATGCGGATGCGCCGGCTTCTCAACGGCCTGACCCAGAAGGAACTGGCCGCGATGATCGGCACGTCGTTCCAGCAGTTGCAGAAGTACGAGAAGGGCGTCAGCCGCATCGGCCCGGCCCGGCTGCAACTGGTGGCTCAGGCGCTGGATGTGCCGATCTCCTTCTTCTTCGAGGGATCGGACGATGCGACGCCGTCTGTTGTGGGCGAGACACCGGCGGCGGCCTTCGTCCACAAGATGGTGGCCATGTCCGACGGCCAGCAACTGGCCCGGGCCTTCATCTCGATCACCGACAGCAAGGTGCGCCGGCAGATCACCGATCTGGTGGAATCGATGGCGCAACTGCATCGCGCCGCCCACGCGGGCGACGCGAGCGCCCCCTGACCCGCCGCTGATCCGCGCCGCCGAACCCGCCGGCAGGCAGCTTGGGGGTGTATTTGCAGCGCACCATGTGCTAGCCGCTGGCTCGTCAATCCGATTACCGTGCCAATGGCACAGGCCGGTGACGGATGACGACGGACTATGCAGGACGGCTCCGGCATGGCCAGATGGGGACAACGCCACAAATGCCTGACCAGACCCGCCGCATTGCGTGTGCCCTGATTTCCGTCTCCGACAAGACCGGCCTCGAGGACTTCGCGCGCGCGCTGGCCAGTGCCGGCGTGGACCTGGTCTCGACCGGCGGCACTGCCGCCGCGATTGCCGCTGCCGGCCTGCCGGTGCGCGATGTATCCGATCTGACGGGCCTTCCCGAGATGATGGATGGCCGTGTCAAGACCCTGCATCCGGCGGTTCATGGCGGGCTTCTGGCCGTGCGCTCCAATCCCGAACATCAGGCGGCCATGCTGGCCCACGGCATCGGTGCCATCGACCTGCTGGTGGTCAACCTCTATCCGTTCGAGGCCACGGTCGCGGCCGGCAAGCCCTATGATGACTGTATCGAGAACATCGACATCGGCGGGCCGGCGATGATCCGGGCCGCAGCCAAGAACCATGCCGATGTGGCGGTGGTGGTGGACGTGGCGGACTATGCTGCAGTCCTGTCCGACATGGCGGCCCATAATGGTGCGATCACGTTGACCATGCGCAAGCGGCTGGCGCAGAAGGCCTATGCCCGGACCGCTGCCTATGATGCGGCCATCTCCAACTGGTTTGCGGGAGAACTCGGCCTTGCGGCCCCGCCGATCCGGGCTTTCGGCGGGCTTCTGGCCCAGAAGATGCGCTATGGCGAGAACCCGCACCAGGGCGCTGCGCTGTATCGGACGCCGGACGCCCGGCCCGGCGTGGTGAGCGCGCGGCAGGTGCAAGGCAAGCAACTGTCCTACAACAACATCAATGACAGCAACGCCGCCTATGAATGCGTGGCGGAGTTCAATCCGTCCGAGGGTCCGGCCTGTGTGGTGCTCAAGCATGCCAATCCGTGCGGGGTTGCGAAGGCCGCGACACTTGAGGAGGCGTATCTCGCGGCGCTGGCCTGCGACCCGGTTTCGGCCTTCGGCGGAATCATCGCGGTCAACCAGCCGCTCGATGCCGCTGCTGCGCGGCGCATCGTCGAGATCTTCACAGAGGTGATCATCGCGCCTGATGCCAGCCCCGAGGCCCTCGCAATCATCAGTGCCAAGAAGAACCTCAGGCTGCTGCTCGCCGGCTCGCTGCCCGATCCGCGAGCGCCCGGCCTGATGCTGGCCACGGTTGCCGGCGGGATGCTGGTGCAGTCACGGGACAATGCCGTGGTGGATGACATGACACTGAAGGTGGTGACGAAGCGCGCACCGACGGCGGCGGAACTGGCCGATCTGCGCTTTGCCTTCCGCGTGGCCAAGCATGTGAGATCGAATGCCATCGTCTATGCCCGCCAGCTTGCAACCGTCGGCATCGGCGCGGGGCAGATGAGCCGGGTCGATTCCTCGCGCATCGCTGCCTGGAAAGCCGCTGAGGCGGCGCACAATGCCGGGCTGGCCGACAGCCTCGCCAAGGGCTCTGTGGTTGCGTCCGACGCGTTCTTTCCCTTTGCCGATGGGCTGGTTGCGGCCGCGGAGGCCGGCGCAACGGCCGTGATCCAGCCGGGCGGCTCGATGCGTGATGATGAGGTGATCCGGGCTGCGGATGAAGCGGGGCTGGCCATGGTGTTCACCGGGCATCGGCATTTCCGGCATTGAGTGGCTGCACCGTGCCTGCCTGCTGCCATCCTGCCGCTGTCCTGCCGCCGTCCGCCGTCCGTTGCGTTCTGGCCGAAGCCGCCCTATGTGCCGGGTCATGACGGGTCATCGCGCGTGCTGAACATCTTCAAGACGCCCGAGCAGCGCTGGGCCGCGCGTCAGCAACGGGTGGCGCAGTGGGACCGCCCGCTGGTCACCGGCTCGCAGCGCCTGCGAGCCTGGATCAACATGCTGTTCGTCGACCATGGCATCATCAGGATGGTCTATCTCAACGAACACGCGGTGACGCCGGACTTCCTGCGTTCAGCCCAGCCTGCCCCGCAGGATTTCGCCCGCTTTGCCCGTGAGGGCGTCCGCACCATCGTCAATCTCAGGGGTGGGCGCGAGAACGGGGCCTGGCCTCTCCAGCGCGAGGCCTGTGAGCTCAATGGCCTGATCCTCAGCGAAATCGCCATGCGGTCACGCGCGGCGCCGGATCGCGACATGTTGCTGGGCCTGCCGGACTATTTCGCCGGGTTGAGCTATCCGGTGCTGGCGCACTGCAAGTCCGGGGCGGATCGGGCAGGGTTGTTCTCGGCGCTTTACCTTCTGGTGCGCGAAGGACGGCCCGTGGCGGAGGCCAAACGTCAACTCTCGCTGCGTTATGGTCACGTGCGCATGGCCAAGACCGGGATGCTCGATGCCTTCCTCGATGCCTTCGCGCGCGACGGCGAGGCGAAGGGTCTGAGCTTCATGGACTGGGTGCGCGATGTCTATGACCCGGCGGCGGTCGAAGCGGCCTTCCACGAGGGCTTCTGGGCCAGCCTGCTGATCGACCGGCTGCTCAAGCGCGAATAGCCGACGGCTTTCAGTCTTCCAGCACCTGAAGCCTGTGCAGGCGGGCATAGGCTCCGCCGGTGGCCATCAACGCATCGTGATTGCCGATCTCGACCACCCGGCCCTGCTCCATCACGGCGATCTGGTCGGCATCACGCACGGTGGACAGCCGGTGGGCGATGACCAGCGTGGTGCGGCCCTTCATCAGCCGGGCCAGCGCATCCTGCACCAGACGTTCCGATTCCGCGTCAAGCGCACTGGTGGCCTCGTCGAGCAGCAAAATCGGGGCATCCTTGAGGATGGCGCGGGCCAGCGCGATGCGCTGCCGTTCGCCGCCCGACAGGCGCGAGCCGCGATCGCCGACGCGGGTGTCGTAGCCATCGGGAAGTTCCGTCACGAAGCGGTGGGCCGCCGCCGCCTCGGCCGCTGCGACGATGTCCGCTTCGCTGGCACCGGGCCGGCCGAAGGCAATGTTGGCGCGGATGGTGTCGTCGAACAGGATGATGTCCTGCGAGACCACGGCAATGCGCGCCCTCAGGCTGTGCAAGGTCAGGTCACGCACGTCCTGCCCGTCAATGGTCACCGAGCCGCCGGTGACATCGTAAAGCCGCGGAACGAGCGCCAGCAGCGTCGACTTGCCGGAACCGGAGCGGCCGACCAGGGCGGTGACCTTGCCGCCGGGGGCATCAAGGCTGAGGTCGGTCACGGCGGGCTGGTCGTCGCGATAGCGGAACGAGGCCTTGTCGAAACGGATGCCGGCCGCTGCCAGCACCAGATCGGCTGCGCCCGGCCGTTCGGCGATCTGCGGGGCTTCATCGAGCGTTGCATAATAGCGCTTCAGGGCGGCCAGGGCTTCCTGCACGATGGCGTTGAGGTTGCCCATCGAGCGCAGGGGCTGGGCGGCCAGCAGCAGCGCCGTCACGTAGCCGGTGAAGTCACCGATGGTGCCTGCCCCGGAACTGACCCTGAGGCCGATCACGAACAGCACGGCAGCCACGGCAATGCCGCCGCCGACTTCCAGCAGCGGCTCGACACGCCCACGGGCGTTGATGGCTTTCATGCGCAGCTTGCGGATCAGGTCGAAGGCGGCGTTGGCCCGGCTCTTGAGATAGGATTCGAGCTGGTCGGCCTTGCTGGCGCGCGCGCCCTGAAGGCTCTCCGCGACCAGCGCCGCCATCAGTCCGCTCTGCTCCTGATGGCTTGTGGCCACGCGCCGCAGCTTCTTGCCGATGGCGATGATCGGGCCGGCGACGAAGGGCACGACGACGATGGCGACAAGCGTCAGCTGCCAGTCGATCCAGAGCATCGCGCCGAACAGGCCGATGGCGGTGATGCCATCGCGCATCGCGATGTTGATGATGCGGGTCAGCGCTTCGCGCACATAGGCAAAGTCAGCGGTGAAGCGCTGCGTGGTGGTGGCCGGGCTCTCGCGCTGGGTCTGGGCCAGATCGGCATCGACCAGATGGCCGTACAGCCTTGCCTGCATCAGGGCTTCCACGCGGGAAACCACACTGTTGGTGAGCACGATCTGGCCAAGCAGCGAAAAGCCCTTGATCGACGTGACGATGACCACCAGCACCGCGATGACATGGATCGGCCCGACGCTGCCGCCCGTCACTGCTGCTAGCCAGCGCCGCAGCACCGAGAACATGGCATCGCCGCTGGCCGGAGCCCCGCTTGCAAACGAATCGAAGGCGAGCTTGATGAGAACGGGATAAAGGCTGGTTGTGCCGGCAATCAGCAGCACAAGCCCAAGAATGAGAGCAAGCTGGAGGCGGAATTGCCGGACCTCGTCGTGCCATAGCCGCCTGAGCAGAGGCCAGCCTTCGGCAGCATCGCGGGCTGAAAGCTTGGCCATCGTCACGAGATCTCCGAGAGGACCGCGGGCCCCAGAAACACAACACCCCGCGTCGAGGCGCGGGGCGAAGCCAGACGTGATGTCCTGAAGAAGACCCGACGTCCGAAAAGAGACCTGGAGCGGGCGAAGGGATTCGAACCCTCGACCCCGACCTTGGCAAGGTCGTGCTCTACCACTGAGCTACACCCGCATCCGTGGGCCCGACGCCGGCGAACCGGCTGCGAGGCGCGTTCTTTGCCTCAATCCGTCCGGCTCCGCAAGCCCCTTTGTGCAGTTCTTGTGGGAGCGGCCGGTTGCGGTGCCTGTCCATGTCCGAACCGTTCACGCCCGAAATCGCTGCGCCTGATGACATCGCTGGCGGTGCGTCAAAGGCTGGGGCACCGGCCACGCCGGAGGGCATCCTGGCCTATCTCGCCAACCTTGGGCTCGACGCGCCGACGGTCAGCCACGAGCCTGCGTTCACGGTCGAGCAGAGCAAGCGCATCACCGGCGACATTCCGGGCGCGCACACAAAGAACCTGTTCGTCAAGGACAAGCGGGGCCGGATGTTCCTCGTTGTTGCGGAACACGAGCAGCGCATCGATCTCAAGCGGCTGCACGAAGTGATCGGCGGCACAGGGCGGCTGTCGTTCTGCAGTGCGGACCAGATGATGACCTTTCTGGGCGTGACCCCCGGATCGGTGACGTCGCTCGCCTTGATCAATGACCGGAGCCATGCCGTCAGCGTCGTGATCGAGGCGGCGCTGATGGCGGAGCCGGTGATCAACTGCCATCCGCTGGTCAACAGCATGACGACGAGCCTGACGCGGGAGGCTCTGCTCGCCTTCTTTCGTGCGACGGGTCATGAGCCGATGATCCTGGCATTGCCCACGCCGGTCGCGGAGGCATAGGGCTCGCCAGCCACATGTCAGCACCGCTGCGGCAGGGGCATGACGATTCCCGCCTCATCGCAGCCGGGCGACGGATGGACATCGGCTGTCTGCATCCCCACATTGGATGGATTGATCAAAACCGGGTCGCCACGTGTATTATTGCGTGCGTGCCGGCGGCTGGCGTGTCATGGCGACACGCAACGTTCCGGTGCGGCGGCGACCACGCGGCAACGGGCCGCACAGCCAAGACGAACTGGGCAAGACGAACTGGGCAAGACGAGATGGGCACGACGATGTTTGGCAACACTGGCATGATGGCCCCACCCGCCGCTGCGGACGCAGGCCTCGTTCGCGACACGACCACAGAGGGCTTCCGGCAGGATGTGATCGCCGAGTCGATGACGCAGCCGGTGCTGGTCGACTTCTGGGCACCCTGGTGCGGGCCGTGCAAGCAGCTGACCCCTGTGATCGAGAAGGCGGTGAAGGCTGCGGGCGGCAAGGTCAAGCTCGTCAAGATGAACATCGACGCGCACCCCCAGATTGCCGGCCAGCTTGGCATCCAGTCGATCCCGGCTGTCATCGCCTTCTCCAAGGGCCAGCCGGTCGATGGCTTCATGGGGGCCGTGCCGGAAGGACAGATCAGGCAGTTCATCGAAAAGCTGGTTGGTCCCGTCGGACCCGGACCGGTCGTTGAAATGATCGAGGCAGCCGGCGCTGCCGCCGCAGCCGGTGATCCGGCCAGCGCGATGGAGCTTTACGCGGCAGTTCTGACCCAGGAGCCGGCCAATCTGCCGGCCATTGCCGGGATGGCGAAGCTGCAATTCGACATGGGCGATCTCGAAGCGGCCAGGCAGATCCTGGCGCTGGCGCCTGAGGACAAGGCTGGCGATGCCGCGCTCAATGGCGTGCGTGCCGCGATCGAGCTTGCGGAGCAGGCCGCCGCCCTCGGCGACGTCGACGACCAGCTGATCGCCATCGTCAAGGCAGACCGCAAGTGGAACGACGATGGTGCGCGCAAGCAGATCGTGCAGTTCTTCGAGGCCTGGGGCCCGATGGATGACGCCGCGATCAGCGGCCGGCGCAAGCTGTCCACCGTGCTGTTCTCATGAGCGGGTCCGCATCGGCACACAGGAGCGCCGCATGAGCATGAATGCCATCTATCGCGGCCCCGGAGATTGCCCGGCCATGGTGCCGCTGTTCCCGCTGCCGGGCGCGCTGCTGCTGCCGAGGGGGCAGATGCCGCTGAACATCTTCGAGCCGCGCTATCTGGCCATGATCGACGATGCCCTCAAGAGCCATCGCCTGATCGGCATGATCCAGCCCGACGAGGGCGCCGAGGACAGCACCCGCCTGACGCCCTCGCTGTATGGTGTGGGCTGCATCGGGCGCATCACCCAGATCGCCGAGACCGGCGACGGGCGTTATCTGCTGACCCTGACCGGGGTTGCGCGTTTTGAACTCGTCGAGGAAGTGCGGGCGCTCACGCCCTACCGCCAGGCCAAGGTCAGCTACAGCCGCTTCGCCAGTGATTTCGAGGCGAGGGCCGGCGAAGACGATGTCGACCGAACCGGCCTGTTGCGCGCGCTCAAGGACTTCGCACTGGCCAACGAGTTCAAGGTCGACTGGAAGGGCGTCAACGAGGCTCCGAACGAGGCGCTGGTCAACGCGCTCTCGATGATGGCGCCGTTCGGCGCCAAGGAAAAGCAGGCGCTGCTTGAAGCCATCGATCTGAAGACCCGTGCCGAGATGCTGGTGGCGATCACCGAAATGGAACTGGCCCGCAACGGCTCCGACACCGACACGACCTTGCAGTGACAAAGCTGCCGGGGACCGCAGCAGGGATTGCCGCGCAGGGGGGGATCTCCTACCCGCCGCGGCGGGCCGTGGCGGGCTGGGTGATGTTCGACTGGGCGGCGCAGCCGTTCTTCACGCTGATCACGACCTTCATTTTCGCGCCGTTCTTCGCCTCGGCGCTGGCGTCCGATCCGGCGCAGGGCCAGGCCCTGTGGGGCTATGCCACCGGGGCGGCGGGCCTCGCCATCGCGCTGCTGTCACCGCTGCTGGGCGGCGTGGCCGACATGACCGGGCCGCGAAAACCCTGGATTGCCAGCTTCGGTGCGCTGCTGGTGCTTGGCGCGGGCCTGCTCTGGTTCGCGGTGCCGGGCCATCCGTCAGCCGTGCCGATTGCACTGGCCGGGTTCGTGCTTGCGGCCATCGGTGCCGAGTTCGCGACCGTTTTCAACAACGCGATGATGACACAGCTCGTGCCGCCCCATCGCATCGGCCGGCTCTCCGGCGCAGGCTGGGCCATGGGCTATCTGGGCGGTCTTGTCTCGCTGGTGCTGGTTCTGGGGTTCCTCGCGGCAAACCCGGAGACCGGGCGCACCCTGCTTGGGCTGAGCCCCGCCTTCGGGCTTGATCCCGCCCTGCGCGAAGGCGACAGGATCAGCGGGCCACTCACGGCGCTGTGGTTCGTGGTGTTCGTCGCGCCGCTGTTCCTGTTCACGCCCGATCTGCCGAAGACCGGTGTCAGCCTCAGGCAGGCCGCCGGGCGCGGCCTCGGCCAGCTCCGCGAAACCCTCCGGGAGGTGCGGCGCTGGCCATCGATGGCGCGTTTCCTGATTGCCAACATGGTCTACCAGGACGGGCTGGTGGCGCTGTTCGCGTTCGGCGCGATCTACGCCGCCGGCGTGTTCGGCTGGTCGACAATCGAGGTCGGCATCTTCGGCATCCTGCTCACGGTTACCGGCACGTTCGGCGCGCTGGCGGGCGGGCGTCTGGATGATCGCTTCGGCGGCAGGCCCGTTGTTCTGGGCTCGATCGCGGTGCTGATCGTCACCTGCCTCGGCATCCTGTCGCTCGGCGAGCAGGTCTATCTCGGCCTTGGCATGCTGATCGGTTTGGTGGCCGGCCCGCTCCAGGCCGCATCGCGCAGCCTGCTGGCAAGGCTGTCGCCGCCCGAGAAGGGCGGGCAGTTCTTCGGGCTTTTTGCCCTGTCCGGCAAGGTCACCAGCTTCATGGGGCCGACGCTGGTGGCGCTCGCGACCGACATCACAAACCGGCAGGAGGCGGGGCTTGCCGTGCTGATCCTGTTCTTCGTGTCTGGCGCGGCCCTGCTCTGGGGCGTCAAGGCACCATCGGCGGCGGGCAGACCGTCACAGGGCTGACAGCCTGCCCGCTTGGAGGGCTGTTCAGTTGAGGGGCGCATCAGCGGGCCGGCGTTCCTTGCCCGACAACCTGCCGCCGATCAGCAGCGAGCCGGCTTCCACCGTGACCGGCACGGTCTCGCCATCGCCGATCTCCCCGGCGAGGATCAATTCCGCCAGGCCGTCCTGCAAGGCCTTCTGGATGACGCGCTTGAGCGGACGTGCGCCATAGGCCGGATCGTAGCCCTTGTCGGCCAGCCATTGGCGGGCTTCGTCACTGAGCGTGAGGGTGATCTTGCGGTCAGCCAGCAGCTTTTGCAGGCGCGCCATCTGGATGTCGACGATCGCCCCCATTTCCGTGCGCTTGAGGCGATGGAACAGGATGATCTCGTCGATCCGGTTGAGAAACTCGGGCCGGAACTGGCTGCGCACCACGCCCATCACATCGGCGCGGACCACATCCGTGTCCTCGCCATCGGGCTGGTTGACGAGATACTCCGAGCCAAGGTTCGAGGTCATGATGATCAGCACATTGCGGAAGTCGATCGTGCGGCCCTGGCCATCGGTCAGTCGGCCATCATCAAGAACCTGCAACAGCACGTTGAACACATCAGGGTGCGCTTTTTCGATCTCGTCGAACAGCACCACCTGGTAGGGCCTGCGGCGCACGGCCTCGGTCAGGGCCCCGCCCTCCTCGTAGCCGACATAGCCCGGAGGAGCGCCGATCAGCCGCGAGACGGAGTGCTTCTCCATGTATTCGGACATGTCGATGCGCACCATCGCGGTCTCGTCATCGAACATGAAGGCGGCCAGCGCCTTGGTCAGTTCGGTCTTGCCGACACCTGTGGGCCCGAGGAACATGAACGAGCCGATAGGCCGGTTCGGATCCTGGAGGCCGGCGCGGGCGCGGCGCACGGCGGTCGAGACGGCCGAGACGGCTTCGGCCTGGCCGATGACACGGCTGGCCAGCGTCTGCTCCATCTTCAGCAGCTTGTCCTTTTCGCCCTGCAGCATGCGGTCGACCGGCACGCCGGTCCAGCGGCTCACGACCTGGGCCACGTGGTCAGCCGTGACCGCCTCTTCCATCAGGCCGGCACTGTTTTCCGCGCCTTCCGTCTCGGCCAGTTCCTTCTCCAGTTTCGGGATGATGCCGTAGGCGAGTTCCCCCGCCTTCTGGTATTCGCCCTTGCGCTGGGCCTGTGCGAGGTCGTTGCGTGCGGTCTCCAGCCTGGCCTTGATCGCGGCGGCGTGGCCGAGCTTGTCCTTCTCCGCCTTCCAGCGACTGGTAATGGTCGCGGACCGCTCCTCCAGATCGGCCAGTTCCTTTGACAGCCGCTGCAAACGGTCCTTAGAGGCGGCGTCGGTTTCCTTCTTCAGCGCCTCCTGCTCGATGCGCAGGCGCACAATCTCACGGTCGATGGAATCGAGTTCCTCCGGCTTGCTGTCGACCTGCATGCGCAGGCGGGCCGCAGCCTCGTCGACAAGGTCGATCGCCTTGTCGGGCAGGAACCGGTCCGTGATGTAGCGGTTGGACAAGGTGGCAGCCGCGACGAGGGCGGAGTCGGTCACGCGCACCCGGTGGTGCTGCTCATACTTCTCCTTGAGACCGCGCAGGATCGAGACAGTGTCTTCCACGGTCGGCTCGTCGACGAACACGGGCTGGAAGCGCCGCGCCAGGGCCGCGTCCTTTTCCACATACTTGCGATACTCGTCGAGCGTGGTCGCGCCGACGCAGTGCAGCTCGCCGCGTGCCAGCGCCGGTTTGAGCAGGTTCGAGGCATCCATCGCGCCGTCGGCCTTGCCGGCCCCGACCAGCGTGTGCATCTCGTCGATGAACAGGATCACGCCGCCATCGGCGCTCGTCACTTCCTGGAGCACGGCCTTCAGCCGCTCCTCGAACTCGCCGCGATATTTGGCGCCAGCGATCAGCGAGCCCATGTCGAGGGCCATGAGCTGCTTGTCCTTCAGGCTCTCGGGCACATCGCCATTGACGATGCGCAGGGCGAGGCCTTCGGCGATCGCGGTCTTGCCGACGCCGGGCTCGCCGATCAGGACAGGGTTGTTCTTGGTGCGCCGCGACAGGACCTGGATGGTGCGGCGGATTTCCTCGTCGCGCCCGATCACCGGATCGAGCTTGCCCTCGCGCGCTGCGCTGGTCAGGTCGCGGGCATATTTCTTGAGCGCGTCATAGCTCTGTTCGGCGGAGGCCGAGTCGGCCGTGCGGCCCTTGCGGATCGCCTCGATGGCGCTGTTGAGGGAGGCGGGGGTGACCCCTGCCTTGGCAAGCGCCTGTCCGGCATCGGTGTCCTTCTCGACAGCCAGCGCCAGCAACAGGCGCTCGACCGTCACGAAGCTGTCGCCTGCCTTCTCGGCTGCCTTTTCGGCTGTCGCGAACACGCGCGCCAGGGCCGGGGTCAGGTAAATGCCGCCGCCGCCGCCCGTGACGCGCGGTATCTTGCCGACCGCGAGGTCATTGAGCTGCTTGACCGTTTTCGAAGAACCGCCGGCGCGGTCGATCAGGCCCGCTGCCATGCCTTCCGGGTCGTCAGTGAGCGCCTTGAGAAGGTGCTCGGGCGTGAACTGCTGATGGTTCTCGCGCAAGGCAATGGTCTGCCCGGCCTGAAGAAACCCCTTGGCGCGATCGGTGTATTTGTCCTGATTCATGACCCTTGTCCTTGTGCCCGCCTGACCTGACGCCCCGAAATGGCGACGCCGGCTGCTGCGTTGTCATTACGATCCGGCCCCGCCAGGGCGACCGGTCTACTCCTCATGTAGGTGTGGCTTATCTGCAACGTAAGGGGTTGCCAGCGCTGCTGCGATGTTCTTCGCTGCGATTGATGACTCGGGGGGTGCTGATGGCGACGCGGCGGCAGATGGCGATGGTGCGGACACTGCGCAGCCTCGCGCCGCTGATCCCCCATGCTGATGCTCTTGACGTGCTGGCGCGCGCCGGCAAAGGCACGCTGCGCGACCTCAGCCCGGCTGCCGGCATCTGGCTGGCGCTGACCAGCCATGTGCGCCATCGCTACACCGATTACGATCACCTGCTGGGCGAGGGCTACGACCGCGACGCGGCGCGGTTTTTCGTGATCGAGGCGACGGAGCAGCAACTGGCCGAATGGGGCTGCACCCGTTCTCTCGTCGAGGAGCCGGAGGCAACATGAGCGCGGCCATGCGGATCGTCAGTCTCCACCGCTATCCGCTGAAAGGCTTCTCGGCAGAGCGGCTGACGCGCGTGGTGCTCGGTGCCGGCGGGCACTTTCCGGCAGACCGGAAGTTCGCGGTCGAGAACGGCCCTTCCGGCTTCGATCCGTCCCGGCCCGAGCATCAGCCCAAGATCAGGTTCCTGATGCTGATGAAGAACGACGAACTGGCCCGCCTCGTGACGCGCTACGATGATGCCAGCGACACCTTGTCCATCGTCCACGAGGGCCAAGAGGTGGTCAGCGCCAATCTCGGGACCGCGGATGGCTGCGACGCGGTGGTGCGCTTCCTTGCGAGCTACGTTCCCGCTGAAAGCCGCCGGGGGCTGCTCCGGGTCCTGACGGCACCGGACGGCTTTCGCTTCACCGATTCGCGGAGCGGTGCGGTTTCGTTGATCAATCTCGCTTCGGTGCGGGATCTGGAGGCGCGCATCGGCGCACCCGTCGATCCGTTGCGCTTTCGCGGCAATATCCTGGTCGAGGGGCTTGAGCCATGGCAGGAATTCACACTGGTCGGCCAGACCTTCGAGACCAGCGGTGGCGTGCGGCTTGCGATCAGCAAGCCGATCGACCGCTGTGCTGCCACCGCCGTTGATCCGCAGACCGGGCTGCGCGACCTAGCCATCGTGCGCACGCTGATGAGCGCCTACGGGCACGTCGATTGCGGCGTCTATGCCAGCATCACCCGCAGCGGCGTGCTGTCGGAAGGCCAACGCCTGATGCCGGTCAACGAGGACGAGCCGATGCGGCTTGGGCTCTGAACCCGTTCAGCGGCAGGCGGTGGGTACGGCGAACGATATGCCCGGGTTCGGGTGTGCCGCTGCACGCATCGACCGGGACGAATGGCTGTCGTTTCTCACCACTTGTAGAACCATTTGCCTCGCTCCAGGTGCCGATTTCGAGCGCGGGCTGGACGACGTTTGCAAGCTTTGGCGGACGGTCATGGCGGATCCATCAGTGCAAGGGGCTGGGAATGGCAGCTTGCCGCCAGGTCTATGGCCGGACGGCCTCGTTGTCGCAGATGCGTTTCAGCCAAGCCTGCATGCAGCGGGTCGCTTCAGGTTCATCCAGAAACGGGACATGTCCGCGGTCCGCCACTTCGACATAAAGCATGTCCGGACGGCGTCGCCGCATTTCCTCCGCCGTGGCCCGGCTTAGGACATCAGAGGTGGCACCACGAATGAGGGCCAGCGGCAAACCCTTGCACGCGTCAAACAACGGCCAGACATCGTTCAAGGGTTGCGCCAACGCAGCCTGCAATGCCTCGCGCAGGGCTGGATCATAGGTCAGGCCGACGCTGCCGTCATACTGCACAAAATGTCGTATGGTTTCTTCCACCCAGCGGAACTCGGGTACATGCTCGAAACCCGGCATCGCAGCCGGCATACGGTCGGCAATTTCCTCAAGTGTGGCGATGGCGGGCGGTATTCCGACATAAGTTCCAATTCGCACCAGGCCGTCCTGCTCCAGGACCGGGCCGACATCGTTGAGGCACAGGCCCATCAGCCGCTGCTTCTGGGTCGCGGCAATGACCAGCCCCAGCAGTCCGCCCCGTGACGAGCCGACCACCGCGGCCCTTTCCAACGACAGGTGATCCAGCAACGCCAAGGCATCTCGCGCTTCCTGCGCAACGGTATAGGTGGCTGCGCCTGTCCAGGACGATTCTCCTCGCCCGCGACTGTCGAGCCGGATGAACCTCACATTCTTCGGCAATTGTCGCGCCAGATAGTCGAAATCGCGTCCGTCCCGGGTCAGCCCGGCGAGGGCAAGCAGCGGAAGCCCAGCGCCTTCATCACGATAGGCGAGCATGGCTCCATCTTCGGCCTGAAATTTCTGCATCTCCATGCCTGCTCCGGAGGGCTGCGCCTCCTTGTCTTCCCGTCACCCCGGCGGATACGCGGCGAAGCCGCGCCCTGACTTGCGGCCGAGATAGCCGGCGTGAACCATCTGCTTCAGAAGCGGGCTGGGGCGGTACTTTGGATCGTCAAATCCGCGATAGAGCGTTTCCATGATGTTCAACACCACATCAAGACCGATAAGGTCGCCCAGAGCCAGCGGTCCCATGGGATTGTTGGTGCCCAATTTCATCATTTCATCGATGTGTTCAGCGGTAGCCACACCTTCATAAACGCAATTGATTGCCTCGTTGATCTGCGGCGCGAGCAGGCGATTGACAACGAAGCCGTAGCTATCATTGCTGACATAGGGTTTTTTCCCAATCGCCCGGGTCAATTCCGTCACCGTTTCGGCGACTGCATCGCTCGTTTGCAAGGCACGGATGATTTCCACAAGCTGCATCATCGGCACCGGATTGAAGAAGTGCATGCCGATCACCCGCTCCGGCTGACGCGAAGCCGCAGCCAGCTGGGTCAGGGAGATCGAGGACGTGTTCGAGGCAAATATCGCCTCGGCACGGCAGATTTCGTCGAGTTTCCGGAGGATGCCGGCTTTCACCTCCAGCTTTTCGACAATGGCTTCGATGACGATGTCCCGGTCGGCCATCGCCTGAAGTTCCGTCGTGGGCTGAATTCGATCAAGCGTCTCGGCGGCCTGCGATTCTGTCAGCGTGCCCTTCTTCAGCTGCCTGGCAAGGCTTGCCTCCATTGTCTGGCGAGCCCGGTCGAGCGCTGGCTGTGACAGGTCCTGCAGGATCACCGAATATCTTGCTGCCGCGCACACCTGTGCGATGCCATTGCCCATGGTTCCGGCACCGATGACGCCGATGGTCAGAGATGTCGTCATGTGAAAAGTCCTCTTCTCGTTGGGTTGGTCAACCTGGGGCTCCACAAAACCTGTTGCGACAACCTGTCAGACTTTAGGACAACCGCATTTCCGGAACATCATCGGGCACGATAAGGGCTGCGTCCGTTGCGCCAAGTATGGTCTCGAGGCTGATGCCCGGCGCGCGCTCGCGCAAAACCAGACCATCCGCCGTCGGCTCGATGACCGCCAGATCGG
>JAPLOV010000212.1 GCA_026400565.1 Hyphomicrobiales bacterium
CCGCGCAGCACAAGGAAAAGACAGTCTCAAGGTCCGCAGAAAGGCCGCAGCCTGGGATCACAACTACCTCAAGGCTCTCATCACAAGGACCGCTCAATGACCTTCAAGCGATTCCCCTGAAGGGCGGCGCGCTCAGCAGCACCAAGGACCGCCGTGAAAGAGACCAGCAGACCCGACCTGGCTCCGATCCTCGGTGATGTCGCACAGGCAGAGGCCCGTGCGGCGCTGGCCCTGCTGGTCGAGAGCCCCGCGTTTCGCACAGCTCCGCAACTGGCGGCGTTTCTCGGCTGTGTCGTCAACACCGCGCTGGCCGGGCGAAAGGGCGAGATTAAGGGTTATACCATCGCGGTCGAGGCCCTGGGTCGCCCCGGAGATTTCGACCTGGTGATCCCGATCGTGCGCGTCGAGGCTGGCCGGCTGCGCCGTGCGCGGGATTCCCATTAAGCCGACGAAGGGGCCAGCGATCCGGTTCGGCTGCGGATCCCGCGCGGCTCCTATGTGCCGCGATTTGTTCGCCAGTCCGGTGAAGCGGCTCCCCTTGATGGCGTTTCAGGCTCGTTTTGCCGCAGCCGCCATCGTGCCGGCCCCGGCCTCCCGGGGAGAGGCAGGTCCGGCGCCCGCTTCTGCATCACCGCCTTGCGTCATCCGCCCGCTTGCCCCGCGCTTTCTGCTGGCGGGCCTCGCGGCCGTGACGCTGGTCGGCGCTGGGCTGTTCTGGAACGGGCAGCGCGACCAGCGCCCCGAGAGCCCCACTGCCGCCAAGGTCAAGGAATTGACATCGGCGACCCGCCAGCAGCCATCGGTTCTGGTGGTTGACATGACCGGCTTGGACCCGGCTTTGTCGGCAGCGATTCTGAACCATGACAACCAGTTGTCGGACGCCTTGGCCCGCTTCGATGAATTCTCGCTGCTGAAGGCCGCGTCTGCCGCGACCACCGTCTTGCCGACCCATCGCTTCGAGCATGCCGCCCAGTTCATCAGCAGCACGGTGCTTCAGGCCTCGTCACGGCTGGTGCATGCCCCGACCGGCTGTGTGGTCTGGACATCGAGCGTTGAGTTGCCAGCCAGCGTGATGGCGCACAACGACCAGATCCGCGAACTTGCCAGGGACGGAGCCGTGCGCGTCGCGCAGCCCTATGGTTTGATCCATGCCGATCCGAGGGCACACGCCATCGGCGGTGGGCCGGTGCAATGCGTCGTCCGCACCTATGATTACTGGTCCGAGCGGTCCAGCGCGCGCCATGCCGATGTCCGAGAATGCCTTCAGACCACGGTCAGGAAAGACCCGCTCTATCATCCAGGTTGGACGCTGCTCGCCATGATCCACCTCGACGAATACCGAATCGGCTACAACCCGATGCCGGGTTCGGCGCTGGACAGAGGTCCCGCCGGGCAGCACAGCGCGCGGTGATGCTGGCCCCCAAAGCGCCCGCGCCCTTCGGGCTCTGATGGCAGTGCAGACGGTCAGTGGCGACACCGAGGAGGCGCTGCGCACCGGCTTCGAGGCCGTACGCCGCAACCTGTTCGACACGGACATTCTGGCTGTTCTGGGCGCGCGGCTCACCCAGGCGGGACGCCCGCGCAAGGGTCGGCCGCTGCTGTTGCGCGCCGCCGAGGTGAACCGCGTCCGGCCGGTCTGGCACAAGTTCTACCTGTTTCTCTAGGCCGTGCAGTGGGGGACGCGGACCGGGCCCGCTCGGCGTTGCACTCGCTCGATCTGGCCGATGCCCCGCTGGCCCTGCTCGACCGCGCTGTCGCCGCCTCCGATCTCGGCCAGCGCGACAAGGCGCTTCAGGCGATACGGCATGTGGCCAGCCTCTCGCCCGTGTTCGGTGACAATGCCGGCGAGTTTCTCGATCGGGCCTTCCTCACCCGCGACGTGTGCGCCATGCTGCTCGAAGCGCTCGAAGCGGGCGGCCTCAGCGAACTGGCCAAGGGCTGAGAGCCGCGGCCCGTGGCAGCCAACCTGTGAGCCGTCAATCCTGCCATCGCTTCCTGCGGAAGCAGCCAGGCGAGCCTGTCCGCGATGGGCCGGCTGTCGTAGTCTGGGCGAAGTGATTCGCGGATCGGCCCGCTCCCCCACTTTGTCGATCTTGAGGTTGAGACATGGCGGCCCAGCCAAATTCAGCGCAGAATGCCGCGCAGCCTTCCCGCCGGTGGCTGCCGAGCATCGAACCGGCCTTGCGCAGGCCGCTGCTCAGCGTCTTGCTGGGCATCGGCGCGGCCAGCGGTCTGGCCGTCGTCCTCCCCCCGCTGCTGGCCCTGCCGGTGGCGCTTGCAGTGATCGGGCTGTCGGGCCTGTCCGCCCTGCTGGTGCTGGATGCCCGCCGCAAGCGCGAGGCTGACCTTCTTGCCGCCAATGTCGGCGAACTCAATGTGCGGCTGGCCGCCACCCGGATCAAGCTGGATGGCCTCAGGTCGCGGATCGATTCAGAGCCCCTGCGCGAGGCCGACATCGCCCCCACCCGCGCCTCGCTGGCCGAACTCACCGCCGAGGTCGGGCTGCTCGGCGGCGTGCTGCGCGATGTGGCCAACGCCGTGTCGGAGCATGAGACCCGGCTCGCCAGCGCCGATGCTGAGGCCCGCAAGGCTGAGAAAGCCCCGGCCCGCCCAGCGGCGGCATCACCATCCTCGCCCGGCTCCTCAGTTTCGTCCGCCGCCCCGCGCGAAGCGGGCAGGCATGGTCTGTCCGGCACGCTGATGGCGCAGCCGGCCTCGCTTGTCGATGCCGAATTGCGCAAGCGCGACGAGGCACGCCTGTCGGCAATCATGACGGCGTTCGGGTCCGGTGGCATTGAGGTTCATCTCCAGCCCGTGGCGGCGCTGCCGATGCGCCGCACGGTCGGCTACGAGGCGCTGGCGCGTATGAAGCTCGCCGATGGCACCCAGTTGATGCCGTCCGAGTTCATCGCCGCCCTTGAACGGTCAGGGCAGGGTGCCAGTCTCGATGCGCAGGTGCTGACGCAGGTTCTCGCTATCGCTGGCCACCTCAATGCCAAGGGCCACGATCACTTCATCAGCCTCAATCTATCGGGCGGCACATGGTCCGATGCGCGCGCGCTCGGCTCCATTGCCCGCGTACTCGAAACCTTCCGTTCGCACGCCGCACGGCTGGTCATCGAGGTGCCGCAGCGCATCTTCCGGCAGATGGACCCAACGCGCCTGGGCATCATCGGGGCGATGTCGGCCAGCGGTGCCCGCTTCGCGCTGGATCAGGTCAATGACCTCAGGATCGACCCGGCAGCCCTGGCGGATCGCAGTGTCTGCTTCGTCAAGGCTCCGGCGCTGATGCTGGCCGAGATGGGCGAACGCCAGAGCGGGCTGGACATCGACATTGGCGATCTCGCCCAGCTGCTCCGCCGCTCCGGCATCGAACTTATCGGCGAGCGCGCCGAGACCGACCGGCAGGTCGCGGACCTGCTGGACCTCGATGTGCGCTTTGCCCAGGGCTTTGCGATTTCGCAGCCGCGCCCGGTCAGGCCCGATGTCTTCCAGCCCGTCGCCCCCGGCGTTGCCGAACCGGCGACGCCCGCCCGCGAAGCGCTGGTCGAGAACCTGCCCATCGCCGTGACCGGGCAACGGCCGGCCCGCAGCCCCGATCAGGGCGAGCGGGTTCCGTTTCGCGCCGTGCTGCGCCGCGCCTGAGCTGTTGCCGGGGCAGCTCCAGCGCTGGATCCGCAGGCTTGACGTGCGCGCCTGCCTCGGTCACTCAACGCACGCTGCATGTATTCCGGAGAGCGCATGACCGACGAACCCGAAGCCAGATCCATGGTGCCGTCTGCTGGTGCCGTAACCACGGCTTCCGCGACAAGGACAGCCCCGTCCGCGCCGCTTCCGGCTCCGCATGCCGAACTTGTCACCGGCTTCTATATGCTGTCCTGCGGGATCGACGTGCTGCTCTGCGATGTCTGGGGCGTAGTCCACAATGGCCAGACCGCCCATAAGGCCGCCTGCGCGGCGCTCGAGATGTTCCGCGCTGGCGGCGGCACCGTGATCATGGTCTCCAATGCCCCGCGCCCTTCGGTGGACGTGGTGCCGCAACTGCTGTCCTACGGCGTTTCTGCCGCCGCCTTTGATCGCATCATCACCTCCGGCGATGTCACGCGGCAGTTGATCAGGGCGCATGCCGGGAAATCCTGCGTCCATATCGGGCCGGAACGTGACCTGACACTGTTTCACGGCCTGAAAGTGGCGCTTACCGATGCCGCAAGCGCTGATTACTGTATCTGCACGGGATTTGCCGATGACGAGACGCAGACCACGGATGACTATGCCGCCACGCTCGACCTGATGGCGGCGCGTGGTCTGACCATGATCTGCGGCAACCCCGATCTCATCGTCGAGCGCGGCAAAAAGCTGATTCCCTGCGCCGGTGCCTTGGCTGTGGCCTACGAAGCCAGGGGCGGTGCGGTGATCTACGCCGGCAAGCCGCATCTGCCTGTCTATCAGCAGGCGCTGATGCTGGCCGAACAGGTGCGCGGTGCGGCCATCAATCTGGCGCGCGTGGCGGCCATCGGCGATGCGGTGCGAACCGATGTGGCCGGCGCAGCCGCGCTCGGCGTGCGCTCGATCCTGCTGCTCGATGGCATTCACTGGCACGATGTTGGGGCCGATGCCTGGCCCGGTGGCTACCGTGATTGGCTGTCGCGCCAGGCTTTCCAGCCACACTACGTGATGCCGCGCCTCAGCTGGTAGTGGCGAACAGCCAATCGACCGTTTCCTGCGGGATCGCCCCTGCGACGCCCGGCCCGTGCACCATGTTGGCGTCGTTCCAGGCCGCGCGCTGCCGCTCGACCTCGCCCTGGAAAACCGTGTCGGGGCCGACCTCACCGGACAGTATCGTGCCGTGCCCGGCCTTAACGGCGCCTGCGAAGATCCGGAGGCGTTCTTCCATCGCCTGCAGCGTATGGGTCACACGTTGCAGGCGTTGTCCGGTCAGGTCCTGAAAGCTGCACGCCTCCATAAGCGCGAACATGCGCTGCTCCACGAGCACGCGGTAATCGTTGCCGGTCTGCGTGGCGGCAAGCAGGTCTTCGGCGGCTTTCAGAATCGTGTCTGCCGCCGAGCGGGTCGAGGCCAGCACGTCGTTGATGTCGACCTGGACTGCCCCGAGCTTGGTCTCGGCGATGTCGAGCACGCCGAGGCGGCTGATCGCGGTCCTCAGCTCAGCCATGCGGACGGCAACCGTGCCGATCTCGCGCACCTGCCCACCGCGGTCGGCGGGGTCTGAAGGGGCGGCTGGCCTCAGGACGCTGTGTGCCATGGATCGATCTTTCGGATGTTTGGATCGATCAGGCGCCGCAGACGGCTTCGATTTTCGTCTTCAGGGTCTGGGCGTTGAAGGGCTTGACGATGTAGTTGTTCACGCCGGCTTTCTTGGCCGCAATCACGTTCTCGGTCTTGGACTCGGCTGTGACCATGATGAAAGGCGTGGTGCGCAGCCCGTCATCGGAGCGAACCTGTCGCAGCAGTTCGTAGCCCGTCATCGGCTCCATGTTCCAGTCGGAGATGACGAGGCCGTATTTCTTCTGCTTCAGTTTGTCGAGCGCAGCTGTGCCGTCCGATGCATCGTCAACATCCTCGAAGCCAAGCTGCTTGAGCAGGTTTTTGATGATCCGGACCATCGTCTGGTAATCATCGACAACCAAGATCGGCATGGACGTGTCGAGGGCCATCAAACTGCTCCGTCAAACGCGTGATCCGCTGTCGCGGATCGAAAAGGCGGGCCGCACAGACTGCGGACATTCGACTGACGAATTATCATGGGGTGATTGACAACGGGTTAAGTCGCCCGATCCGCCGCTGCCGCCTGCACTTGACGTCGCCCGCACTTCGCGTCACCTCGCAGCCGGGAAGGGGTGGAGTTCTCCTGCCCCCGCCCGCCTTCCGGCTCAGCCCACACTCCTCTTGCGCGGACCTTTCCTATCGTGACGTCTCGCTCCGAACAGTCTCACGCGATCGCCGGACTCGACGCGCGGACGCCTGCCCTGTGGACGGGGACAGGTGCCGTGCCTGAGCGCCTGCGCGGCGCAGTCTGCGCCATCGGCAACTTCGATGGCCTGCATCTGGGCCACAAGGCGCTGCTCGCTGCCGCAGCTGAGGCAGGCGCGCGCCTTGGCCGCCCGGTCGGGTTGATCACCTTCGAGCCGCATCCGCGCAGCTTCTTCAGGCCGGATGCTCCGGTGTTCCGCCTGAGCCCGGCCGGGTTGCGCCGCGACCTTGCGGAGGAGCATGGCTGTGGGGTTGTGGCGGAACTGCCTTTCGACGCGGCCTTCGCCAGCCAGAGCGCAGCCCAGTTCATCGATGATCTGCTGATCGGGCAGCTTGATGTCGCCGGTGTCGCGGTTGGTGCCGACTTCGCCTTCGGGCGTGGCCGCGAGGGCGACGTCGCGCTGCTCCGCCGCGTGCTCGAAGCCTCGGGCCGCGTCATGCTCGTGGTGCCGCCAGTGGTCGATGCCGGCGGGATTGCCGTGTCGTCGTCGCGCATTCGCAACGCGCTGGCGGCGGGTGATGTCGCGCTGGCCAACAACCTGCTGGGCCATCGCTGGCGACTCAGGGGCGAGGTGGTGCATGGTGACAAGCGCGGGCGCCTGCTGGGCTACCCGACTGCCAACATGGTGCTGTCGCCCGACAACCAGCTCCGGCATGGCATCTATGCCGTGCGCCTTTGCATCGACGGCATCTGGCGGCCAGCTGTTGCCAGCTTCGGACGCCGCCCCACCTTCGATGATGGCGCTCCGCGGCTCGAAAGCTTCGTGTTCGACTTTGCCGGTGATCTTTACGGGCAGACGCTTGATGTCGAGTTCGTCGGCTGGATCAGGCCCGAGGAGAAGTTTGCCGACATGTCGGCGCTGGTGGCCCAGATGGACCGCGACAGCGCCGAAGCGCGCCGGTTAACCGCCTGAAACATCGGCAAAACAGCCATTTCTTAGCAGATCGTTAACCTTGATCTCGCATCACTTCATGTGGCTGTGGAGACGTTGGTTCGATGAAATATCCGCGTTCGTCGCGCATATCGTTGCGCATCAAGATGGCGCTCGGCGTGCTGCTGATCATCCTTCTGAGTGTTGCTGGGGTCGTCGTCACCGCCGTCAGGATCGTCGATGCCCGCGTTGCTGAACATGCCCTGAGCGATCAGGGCTCGGCGATGAGGTTGGCCGCACATCTGGTGCGCGCAGCCCAGCCCGGCACCGAGGTACTCTATTCTCCGACCGGAGTTGATCGCGTGCGCGCGGTCGGCCTGCCGGATCTTGGCGACCACCGCCTTGTGGACAGCATCTTGCAGATTACCGGCAGCAGCGCCGTGATCTTCCGCTGGGACGGCGCGCGCGGCGCTTTCGAGCAGGCCTCGACCACCCTTCGCCGCACCGAGGGAGGCCGCGCAGCCGGCGCACTGCTCGGCCCGGCCAGTCCCGCTTTCGCCATCTTGCGGTCGGGCAGTCCCTATCGCGGCGAGATCACGCTGCTCGATGTAACTTACATGGGCCATATCGTCCCGATCGTCGCGCCGGACGGCATGGTGAGCGGTGCGATCAAGGTTGGCATGCCGAGCCGCGAAGCAGGGGCCGTCTCGTCAGGCATCGAACGCTCCATCATCATCAGTGCCGTGCTGATGGCGCTGGTCGGTGCAATCGCGGGTCTGGCGCTGATCAGCTTCTGGCTCACGCCGCTGGCGCCGCTCGCCGGGTCTGTCACGGCCCTTGCCAAGGGCATCCTTTCCGGTGTCGTTCCCTATCGCCGGCGCACCGACATCTTCGGCGACATGGCGCGTTCCATCGAGCAGTTGCGCGTCTCCCTGGTCGAGAAATCGATGATGATGGAAGAAGACGCGCGCGAAAGCGAAGAGGCCATGCGCCGTGCCATGCATATCGGCGAAGCGGCCCGCCATCTCAACATCGCCGTGGAAAGCTCCGTGTCCACCGTGCTCGAAACCACGACATTGCTGCGCGCCAGCGCCGAGCAGCTGCGCGAGGCTGCCGAGTTGACGGCCGGCCAGCTGGAAACCGCCACCACCTCCTCCGCCGGCTCGTCTGACAGTGTGCGCATCGCCGCCGCCGCCGCGGAGGAACTGAACTCGGTGATCGCCGACATCTCGCAGCAGATCTCGCAAGGCTCGAGTGTCACCGCCGCCGCCGTGACGGCCATGGACACCACCCGCGAGCTGGTCGGCGTGCTGGCCACCTCCAGTTCAAGGATCGGCGAGGTCGTGACGCTGATCACCAACATCGCCGAACAGACCAACCTCCTGGCGCTCAACGCCACCATCGAGGCAGCCCGCGCCGGCGAGGCCGGGCGCGGCTTTGCGGTCGTCGCCCAGGAGGTGAAGCAGCTGGCCAGCCAGACGGCGCGCGCCACCGACGAGATCCGCCGGCAGGTTGAGGAAATGCAGACCGCCACGCAGCAGGCGGTCGGCGCCATCGGCGGCATCGGCGAAACCATCGCCATGATCGACAAGATCACGGTCTCGATTGCCGGCGCTGTCGAGCAGCAGGGCGCGGCCACCCATGAAATCGCCCGTTCGATCTCGGATGCAGCCAGCTCCAGCGCCGAAGTGACCAGCGCCATCATTGCCGTCGACCGCGCCTCGAAGAAGACCTCCTTTGCTGCCGGCGACCTCGAAGCCGCCGCCGACAACGTGATGCAGACCGCCGAGGTCCTGCGCCATGCCGTGGGCGAGCACATCGCCAGCATCAAGGTCGCCTGAGCTGCCTCCGGGCCGGGCGGGTGGGCGCCCGGAGCGCGAAATGCGTTGCCAGGCTTTCCCCGGCTGGGCTAAAGAGCGGTCATGCAAGCCCGCTTCATCCCGGCAGTCCATCAGCAACGCATTGCGCGAATTACGCGCCCGGTTCCTCACGCCTGAGTGCAGGCGCTGACGGGCCGGGTGAACCTTGCCGGGTGACCGTTTCACCACCAAACCTTGCCACTCCGCCACCGATGGCCCATGAGATGGGCCCCTGACAGGGCACTTGCCGGGCTGATCTGGCAGGGCCTTGCCCCGGGTCAGAGCCAGCCATCCGCGCCACAGCCGTGAAATGACGATGACCGACACCAGAACCCCCGCTGCGACACCCGCCTCCACCGATGCTGCCGGGCGCGACTATTCGCAGACGCTCAACCTGCCTGAGACCGGGTTTCCCATGCGCGCCGGCCTGCCTGTGCTGGAGCCGAAGCTGCTGGAGCGCTGGGCTGCCATCAACCTCTATGGCCAATTGCGCCAGGCGGCGAAGGGTCGGGACCGCTTCGTGCTGCACGATGGCCCGCCCTATGCGAACGGCGATATCCACATCGGCCACGCGCTCAACAAGATTCTCAAGGATCTGGTGGTGCGCGGCGCGCAGATGTCTGGTTATGACAGCAACTATGTCCCCGGCTGGGATTGCCACGGCCTGCCGATCGAATGGAAGATCGAGGAACAGTATCGTGCCAAGGGCAAGAACAAGGATGAGGTGCCGGTCATCGAGTTCCGCAAGGAGTGCCGCACCTTTGCTGAGCACTGGGTCGGCGTGCAGCGCGAGCAGTTCAAGCGCCTTGGCGTCGAGGGCGACTGGAACAAGCCCTACCTGACCATGAGCTACCCCGCCGAAGCGCAGATCGCCCGCGAGATCATGAAGTTCTCGATGAACGGCCTGCTCTATCGCGGCTCCAAGCCTGTGATGTGGAGCGTGGTCGAGCGCACCGCGCTGGCCGAAGCCGAGATCGAATATCAGGACTACCAGAGCGACATGGTCTGGGTGGCGTTTCCGGTGAAGCGAGTCATCGGCGTCCATCGTTTGGGTGGCGTAGACGATTCACATCGTGACCAAGTTGTTGATTGGGCTATTGCTGATTCCAAATCGAAGCCGCTTCTTGATTTAGCCTCCATCCTCATCTGGACCACCACGCCCTGGACCATCCCCGGCAACCGGGCGATCTCGTTCAACAACAAGATCGGCTATGGCCTTTATGAATTGACCGGGCTGCTTGATGGCAGCTTCGCTACGCTTGGCAAACGCTACATCGTCGCCGACAAGCTGGCGGACGAGGTGTTCGGCAAGGCGAAAGCCGTTGCGACGCGGCTGATGGACGTGTCTGCCGACCTGCTTGACGGCATGACCTGCGCCCACCCGCTGGCCGGCCACGGCCACGGCTACGACTTCGACGTCCCCCTGCTCGATGGCGATCATGTCACCGATGATGCCGGCACCGGCTTTGTGCACACCGCGCCCGGCCATGGCCGCGAGGACTTCGACATCTGGATGCGGGCGGACACGCAACAGCGGCTGCGCGCCCAGGGCATCGACACCGCCATCCCCTATACGGTCGATGCTGATGGCAGCTACACGAAGGCCGCTCCGGGCTTTGTCGGCGAGCAGGTCATCACCGACAAGGGCGAGAAGGGCAAGGCCAACGACGCCGTGATCGCGGCGCTCATCGCCGCCTGCAACCTGTTCGCGCGCGGCCGCCTCAAGCACCAGTATCCGCACTCATGGCGCTCCAAGAAGCCGGTAATCTTCCGCAACACGCCGCAATGGTTCATCGCCATGGACAAGGACCTCAAGGGCGTCCTGTCCAAGCCCGCCGCCGCAGCGGCGAGCGGTGATGCCGCCCGGCAGAACGCGACAGACACGCTGCGCAACCGCGCCCTCTCC
>JAPLOV010000252.1 GCA_026400565.1 Hyphomicrobiales bacterium
GGCAGAACTGATGCGAACTGATGTTGCTATCGTGGGCGGAGGGCTCTCGGGGCTCTATGCGGCACGACTTCTTCTGGATGCCGGTATCGAGTTCCAGTTGCTCGAGGCCAGGAACCGCTTCGGAGGGCGCATCCTGTCGGTGAGCGGCATGGGGGATCCCTCGCCCGGTGGCTTCGATCTGGGCCCCTCCTGGTTCTGGCCCGGGATGCACCCCAGGATGGCCCGCGTTGTGGACGGCCTTGGGCTACGGGCCTTTCCCCAGCACACCGAGGGCGACGTGGTCGTCGAGCGGTCACGGTTCGAGGCCGTGCAGCGCTTTCCGACGCTGCCCCAGGAGCCTCCATCCATGCGGCTCGCCGGAGGAACTGGCGCCATCGTTTCGGCCTTGGTGGGTGCCTTGCCGGCCGGGCATCTGCATCTCGGCGCGCAGGTCAGCCGCGTTACGATCCGCGACGGCGGCGCGGTACTGTTGTTCCGGGATGACGGAGCAGACAGTGAGCTTGTGGCGCGGCAGGTGATCCTGGCCCTTCCGCCGCGGCTCCTGGCATCGACGGTTGATTTCCAACCCGCCCTGGACAGCGAGACGTTGCTCCGCTGGCGCCATACCGCCACCTGGATGGCGCCGCATGCCAAGTTCTTCGCCCTTTACGACCGCCCGTTCTGGCGCGAGTCCGGCCTCTCCGGTACGGCGCAGAGTGCCGTCGGGCCGCTGGTGGAAATTCACGATGCGACCCTGGCATCCGGTTCGGCTGCTCTGTTCGGCTTCGTCGGGCTGGATCGCCGGCAACGGATGGCCGTTGGCGAGGAGGCCCTTGGCAGGGCCGCCATCGCGCAGCTCGTGCGCCTGTTTGGCGCGCTGGCCGGCCAGCCGCAGGCAACCCTCTTCAAGGACTGGACAGCCGATGCCTTCACCGCGACCGAAGCGGACATGCAGGCGGAAGGACACCCGTTGCCCGACCCCAGGCCGTGGATCTCAGGGAGCTGGGCTCCCTATGTGTCTCTGGCCGGCAGCGAGACAAGTGCCACCGATCCGGGTTACCTCGCCGGTGCGCTGGATGCTGCCGAGCGCGCGGTTGCGGAGATTGTCCGGCGGCTCTGACCTTCCACCTTCAGAAGGTCGACTGTGCAGTCCGCTCAAGACGAGGCGCGGCCCCTCAGGCAGCGCGATGGAAGACGAGCAGCGCGTTGTTGGCGGGCATCTCGACCGTCTCGCCGAGCCTGAGACCGGATGCGAGCGCGGTTTGTTCGAGGTCGGCGATGTCGCGCAAGCCCCAGGCGGGGTTGCGTGCCTTCAGGGATTGGTCGAAAGTGGCATTTGACGGCGCGTTGTAGGCGCCGTTGTACATGAAGGGTCCGTACAGACAGAGCAATCCGCCGTCCCGCAGCAACCGGCCAGCGCCGGAGAACAGCCCGGCAGTGGCTGCCCATGTTGCAATATGAGTCATGTTGATCGACAGCACGGCATCAAACGGCGCAAGCTTCTCGACGCCCCAGACTGGGGAACTCGCATCGACGTTGATTGGCGCCAGGACATTGCTCAACTTCCTGAACCTGATCCAGCTGGCAGTGCTGGCGCGAGAGGCGGGATCGGGGTCGGTGGGCAGCCAGGTGAGCGTGGGCATCGCCGCGGCGAAGCACACCGCATGCTCACCCGTTCCACAACCAATCTCCAGCACCGTTCCATGTGCCGAAAGGAGACTGTCAACGCCGGAGTAAAATTAGGCCACTGGGCGGCGCAAAAGTCGACCACTTGGCCCTTGGAATAAGGACGCCGGCAAGAGGGACAGCGGCCAGTCAGCCGCGCCCACAGGAGGCTGGCGGGTGACTGGCCGCTGTGGCCCGCGAGGGCCAATCCGGGAGGATGCGGGTTACTCGGCTTGCGGTGATTTTCTCGCCCGGCTCTGGGCAAGAAGCTGTCGCCATTCATCTCGAGGATGCTAACATGGTGCGTCAGGCGGTCCAGAAGGGCACCAGTGAGCCGCTCGGTGCCGAAGGTCTCGGTCCACTCGTCGAAGGGCAGATTGCTGGTGATGAGTGTTGAGCCCCGCTCGTAGCGCAGGGAGATCGTCTCGAACAGCAGCTCGGCCCCGGTCTTGGAGAGGGGCACGAAGCCGAGCTCGTCGATGATCAGCAGCTTGTAGCCGGCGATCTGCTTCTGCAGGCGGAGCAGGCGGCGCTCGTCGCGGGCCTCCATCAGCGCATTGACCAGCGCGGCGGCCGTCGTGAATCCGACAGAGAGGCCTTTCTGGCAGGCGTGCAGCCCCAGGCCCAAAGCGACGTGGGTCTTGCCTGTGCCGCTCGGACCAAGTGCGATGACGTTTTCGCGCCGCTCGATCCATTCGCAGCGGGCAAGCTCCAGGACCTGCATCTTGTTGAGCTTCGGGATCGCCTTGAAGTCGAAGCTGTCGAGGCTCTTCACGGCTGGGAAGTTGGCGGCCTTGATGCGGCGCTCGATCGTCCGGCGCTCCCGGTCGATCAGTTCGAGCTCGACCAGGCGTGCGAGGAACTGAATGTGGTCGAGGCCCTCGGCGGCGCATTGCCGGGCCATTTTCTCGTATTCGCGGAGGAAGGTCGGGAGCTTCAGCAGCTTGAGCTGATGGGCCAGCAGGATCTTCGGGGCCTCGCTCATGACTGGCCCTCCGTCATCAGGCTCATGTAGCTGGCAGGCGAGGTCGTGGCCACATTGGCGCGGGGCAGGAAGGGGTAGATGTCGAGGTCGAGCTTGGGCGGCCGCTTCTCGATCCGGCAGAGCAGCAGATGCTTGACGGCGTCGAAGCTCATCGCTCCCAGTCGCAGGGCGTGCTTGACGGCGGCATGGAGGTCCTCGAAGCCGAAGGTTTCCAGAAGCCGGAGCACCTGGACATATTCACGCCGCCCCATCTTCAGCATGCGCACCTCCATCAGGCGGCGGAGGCTGTCGAACTCCTCGGGAAGATGCCATTCCGCCAGCGGGGCAGCCTGGTCGAGGGAATTGATCTTCTGTTCGATCAGGGGAAGGTAGTGGATCGGATTGTAGATCACGTCCTCGCGGCCGTAGGAGCGGGGGTGCCGGGCGATCACCTCACCGCGGCAGCCGACCACCACCTCCTCGACATAGCCGCGGATCCACACGTCCTGGTGGCCATGGGCAACGGGAACCGAGTAGTCGTTCGTGTCATAGCGCACCAGGGCCTGTGAGCTCACCTTGCCCGAGGCCTGATCGCAGGCATCGAACGGCGCGCCCGGCAAGGGCTTCATCGCCGCCAGGTCGCGCTGGAGCCGCCCACTGATGCTCTCCTTGTGCCCGCGCAGGATATCCTCCTGCCGCTTGCGGCACTGGGCCTCGAGATAGGCGTTGAACTCCGCCCAGGTCGCAAACCGCGGAACCGGCACCATGAAGTTCCGCCGGGCGAAGCCGACCAGCCCCTCGACGCTGCCCTTGTCATTGCCCTTGCCGGGGCGGCCATAACGGTCGTGAAACAGGTAATGCGACTGCAGGGCGCTGAACAGCCGTGCCCGCTTGCGTGTGCCGTCCGGCAGGATCTTCGTCACCAGGCAGCGGTCGTTGTCGTAGAGAATCGACAGCGGAACGCCCCCAAAGAACCCGAAGGCATGGACATGGCCATCCGTCCACGCCTCCGCCGTCGCCGCCGGGTAGGCTCTGACGAAACAGGCGTCGCTGTGCGGCAGGTCCATCACAAAGAAATGGGCCTTCTGCTCGACGCCCCCGATGATCGCCACCGCCTCGCCAAAATCCGCCTGCGCGTGGCCCGGCGGGTGGGCAAGCGGCACGAACATCTCCCGGTTGCGCTGTTCATGCTCCCGGACATAATCCTTCACGATGCTGTAGCCGCCGGTGAAGCCATGCTCATCCCGCAGCCGGTCGAATATACGCTTCGCCGTATGGCGCTGCTTGGCCAGCACCTTCTTGTCGTCCTCAAGCCAGCCCTCGATAATCTCGATGAAGCCTTCCAGCTTCGGCCGCCGCACCGGTTTCTGGCGCCGGTAACCCGGCGGAACCGAAAACTCCAGCATCTTGCGCACGCTCTCGCGCGAAATGTTGAAGTGCCGTGCCGCCGCACGCTTGCTCATGCCGCCGGCACACGCCAGACGGACCTTCCTGTACAATTCCACGGTGTAGATCTCCCAGCCCTCCCTGCTCACACAGAAAGGGCATAGATAGTGGGCGACTTTTACTCCGCCCGCAGCGGGCCAATCCCGCCGCTACCGTGGTCTAGTTTTCCACCGCCGTTCCCACCCGGATTTTCGCAATGTCGGGGCGTACTGCGATCGATGTGCGGCAAGCGCAATGCAAAATGGCCGGGTGGCGCTGAATGCGCTCGTGAGGGTGTTTCGCCTATGACGCCGTAACTCAGCAGCTTGGGAAGCTGCCGTTTTACCACTGAACTACGCCCGCGACGAGGTGTGCGGGCGCATGCTCCTGTGCCACTGTGAGATAGGGAGCGCGCTGCATGCGCATGCCGAGCACCCGGGCGGCGTCGGAATCAAGACCAGTTAAGCGCTGGCTTCAGTCGTCATCATCGTCATCGTGGTACTTCCCGTCATGATGCTTCCTCCCGCCCTCGCCACCTGCCGGCACCGGCTTGTAGATGTAGACCGAGCCCTGGTTGCCCATCATGTAGATGCGGCCGCCATAGCCCATGTTGGGAAGGCTGCCCAGTGCCGTCGCTGGGTTGTACTGGGATTGGGCGATCGTCGTCCCGGTCGCAGCGTTGGCCCAGAGGACGCTTTCGGTGTAGGTCAACTGGTTAGCGGCGAGGCCCTGGGCGACATCAGCGAAGGTAGTGTTGGGGTCGATGTACTGGCTGATCAGGACGCGCTCGTCGGTCGGGCCGACAAGCGTGAAGTAGTCACTGTTGCGCCAATCGGGCCGGCTCCAGACCACCTTCATCGCGCCGGTCTTTTGATTGAGCTTGATGCCGAAGACACCGCCGACGAAATAGTCTTGGGCGTAGATCATGCTGTTCTTGGGATCGACGCCGAAGCTGCCGACGGTAACGCTAAGCNNNNGGTGGTGCCCCACGGGTTGATCCGCACCAGCTTGTTCTCATCGCCCTGGTTCACGGCGACCACGCTCATCGGTACTGCCCCAGTCTTGGCGTTGGTGTTGGAAATGATCCAGTCGCCGATGACGTTCGGCGCAGTGCCACCGGTCTGGCCGGACAGCACATACGCAGGGTTCCAGGACTGATCGAGCATCAGCTTCTTGGCGCCTGGAAACCAGTTCACGCGCATCAGCGTCGTACCCGCCATGTACAGGTAGATCTTGCCCTGGTACGTGGTCACGATGGGCCGCGCAGTGATGGCCTCGGGAAGCTCGATCGCATCCAGGGTCTCGAGCGTATCGGGATCGACCGCGACGACCGTCGTGTTCGGGCTCGTGCCCCCACATGTGCCCAACGCTGCGTTCCCCTGATTGGTACAGCCGACGGGTCGGTTCTGCGTCTTCATCAAGATCGTGCCCTTCTTGTCCGGCGCAATTTCGAAGCCGTCGAAGTTGGCGTCGGTCGGCAGTGAGCCCAGGACCGTCATCTCGGCGGTCGCGATGATGCCGCCCGTCTGCCGATCCATCTTGTAGATGTTGGGTCCGGCTGCCGCGTAGAGATAGCCGTTCTTGTGGATGCCCATGCTGCCGAAGGCGATCCACTGATCCGGGTCGTTTCCGTTGCCGGTGGACGTGAACCAGATCTGCTTACCCGTTGACGCGTTGAACCGTGCGATGAACTGGCCCCCGTCGTACACGGGAGGGGCGGCCCCGCCGCCTTGAAGGTAGCCGACCTCGGGCCCGTCAAAGACGATTAACTGTATCGACGCCCAGGTCGTATCGGAAACGTACTGGAGCACATTGTTCGCACCGTCGAACGATCCGGTCCAGGTCGCACACGGATACACGCCACTATGGACGCTGTCGGTGTGTTCCGCCGCTCCGATCGCTGGCAGGTAGCCCCGCAGATTGCTGGATGGCTGCTGCGCAAACTTGAGCTGGCAGCGGACTTCTTTCCGGAACGCTTTCACGTCGCCAGGAAGTCCTAGCTCTTGCGCGCCAGCAGTACCGCTCGTTGCAAGCGCCAACAGGATGATAGCTCCTACGCCGAACGGATTGCCTCTGCCGGGACGGTTCCTTATCGATGCGTCTGCCCACCTTGATGCAGTTGATTGCATGGCAATTTTCTCCTTTGGCAGCGACTTTGCTTGTCACGAATCTCTATCCGCTGAATGCAAACGAAGGTCCGCGACGATCACGGTTGGCAACATCCTCTCCGCACCCTCGACGGGCGAAGCCTCGTCTGCATCCATGAAGACGCCTTCGCTCAGGCTGTGAGGGCGATCCTGGCAACGCACCATTCATTGCCTTCGTGTTGCTTTCATACTTCCCTTCTCGTGCCTTTTCGAGTTGCGTGTCCTCATGCAGGGACGTGAAATCTCGCCGCTCCCCTAAGGTCCGATTGTGCCCGCTATTCCCGGCTTGTGAGGAAGACGATCTGACGAGACGATCCGTTCTTGGTTTGTAGCATTTCCCTGGGAGCTTCGTGAAGCACTTTTTCATTGAAGGCTCCATGGGACCTCGAGAGGTTGTAGAACTGCTCCCAGTGAGCAAGTTTTTCCTCGAGATCGACGTCAACCTTGTAGGTGAGGGGCTGGTAGATCCCAAGCCTATCGGCCCAGAGGCTGTTTGTGGTGTGAGGCGAGGCGGATCAACGTTCATACGCTTGTGCAGATCCTTGCTGGTCCGGAACGAAGGGACCCGCTTCGCCTCGACTACGACTTCCGAGCCAGTGCGCGGATTGCGACCTATGCGTCCATCACGTACCTTGGTGGTGAATGCTCCGAAGCCACGCAGCTCCACGCGGCCGCCGTCCTTCAGTGCCTTGGTGATTTCGTTCAGGACGGTGTTCACGACACGATCTAGGTCCTGCTGGTATAAGTGCGGATTCTTGGTGTATATTTTCTGGATCAGGTCGGACCTGATCATGACTGTTGGTGCCGAAATGTCTTCTGTTCATGGACACTGTCAAAGCCAAGGATTGCCGTCAAGTTGGTGAAGGTGACAGTACCGTGGAGATGGTTCGCAATCACATCCGGTATG
>JAPLOV010000113.1 GCA_026400565.1 Hyphomicrobiales bacterium
CCGATCCACGGTCGTGCGCGTCAGGCCTCGGATAGTTGACCAGTGCACGATGCGGTGCGGGACGCCCCGCAGTGGCACCAGCGCACCAGTCTGGAATTGCACGCCATCCGGGCGTTTCAGCAGCCGCGTGGCGATCCAGCCGCCATGGGCTTCCGCGAACAGGCGGGCGGCCTTGAGATCACCCCGCTCTGGCAAGGTGAGCACGACCTCGCCGCTGGCATGTGAGACCCGGAGCGTGAACCGGCGCGCCGTCGAGCGCCGCTTGATGGCAACCTTGAAACGATGCTCCCCATGGCTGACCTCGATATGGTCAGGGTCCGGGGTCCGGGAAAACAGAGACAGGCGCATGGATTGAATCTGGAAGATTCGCGCTGCGAAGGAAAGCCGCCGCGCCATATCGGCCTTGCCAGACCGCATGGCCGGGTGCTGATCAGGCGCTTCTCACCGACCGGATGGCCTTGCGGGCGACTTCGGCGTTGCTCTGGCTCCGGCTTCTGGCGGTTTCCATGTCGAGCGTGAGCATGAAATCGGCAATGCGCGGCGCAATGTCCGAGCGGAAGCGGGAGCCGTTGAACACGCCGTAGTGGCCGACGCCCAGCTGGAGGTGATGCACGCGCTTGGCCTCAGGGATGTTGATGCACAGGTCTTGGGCTGCTTCGGTCTGGCCGACACCCGAAATGTCGTCATTCTCGCCTTCGACCGTCATCAGCGCCACGCGCCGGATCGCCTTCAGGTCGACAGGCTTGTCGCGGTGCATCATCTCGCCCTTCGGCAACTGATGCTTGCAGAAAACCTTGTCGACGGTCTGGAGATAGAACTCCGCCGTCAGGTCCATTACCGCCAAATACTCGTCATAGAATTCGCGGTGCTTCTCGGCGGAGTCGCCGTCGCCCTTCACCAGATGCTGATACATGTCGTGGTGCGCCGAGATGTGGCGGTCGAGGTTCATGGCCATGAAGCCGGACAGCTGCATGTAGCCCGGATAGACCTCGCGCAAAGCGCCGGGATAGACGATCGGCACGCGCACCACGCAGTTGCGCTTGAACCAATCGATGCCGCGCTCCTGCGCCACCTTGTTGACCGCCGTCGGGGCGCGGCGCGTGTCGATCGGGCCACCCATCAGCGTCATCGAACGCGGCACAGACGGATCGTTCTCGGCTTCCATGCGGGCAATCGCCGCGATCACCGGCACAGCCGGCTGGCAGACGGCCATGACGTGCGTGTCAGGCCCGAGCATCTGGAACATGGCGATCAGGTAGTCGATGTAATCATCGAGATCGAAGGTTGTCGCGATCGGCACCATGCGGGCGTCGATCCAGTCGGTGATGTAGACCTCGTGCGCCGGAAGGAAGGCCTCGACCGTGCCGCGCAGCAAGGTGGCGTAATGGCCCGACATCGGTGCCACGATCAACACCTTCGGTCCTGCCTTCTGTCCGGGGTTGAGCGCCCGCTCGAAATGCACAAGCCTGCCGAAAGGCCGTTCCCAGACCACACGCTCGGTCACCGCGACACGCTGCCCCCCGACGAGGGTGGTCGGAAGATCGAAAGATGGCTTGCCGTAGCGGCGCGTGGTGCGCTCGAAAAGCTCTGCTGACGCGGCCATCGCCCTGCCGAACGGGGTGTAGGTCAAGGGATTGGCCGGATTCTTGAAAATGAGTTGGGCCGCATCGGACATGGCCCGCACAGGCGCGATCATCATGTGAGCGGTCTCGTAGAGATTGTAGGACATTGGCATGTGATCCCCGCAAGTGCGTGTCAGTCGTCCCCGCCGGATATGACGGTCTGCTTGTGGTGTTCCGAAGTGCCTGCCGATACCGCCGCTGCCTTGTTCCGGGAACGGCTTAACACTTCCTGAGCGCCGCCCATGTTGCAGCGCACAAGAACGCCAACTTAGTCCTATATGCAGGTTATTCAACCATGCATTAGGCTAAGGAAGTATGTGTAGGTGTTCTTACGGTGATGAGCCGTCCCTGACGCGTGACGCATGCCCTGCGGCACTGTAAGCCGGTGCCGGGACTTGCGGCGCCGTGCTTTACCGGGGCTGGAGACTCAACCCTCGATCGACGGACAACGGAATGGCAGATCATATCGAGATTGTGCCGGGCCGGGCCTCGCGCCGCTTGCGTCTCGACACTCTGGTGCGCTTGCGCTGGCTTGCGGTGCTCGGGCAAGGGCTCGCAATCGGCCTTGTGCACCTCGGTCTTGGCTTTCCGGTTCCGGTTGCCCCTTGCGTGATTCTGATTGCCATATCGATCTGGCTCAACATCGCGCTCAGGCTGCGCTATCCGATGAGCCATCGGCTGAGCGATCGCTCGGCGCTGGCACTGCTCGGCTATGACGTGCTGCAACTGGGCGCGTTGCTGTTCCTGACCGGCGGGCTGGAAAACCCCTTCTCGCTGCTCTTCCTCGCGCCCGTGCTGATATCGGCCACAGCACAGCCGCCACAGCATACGCTTGCCCTCGGCGCGCTCGTCGTGCTCTGCGCCAGTGTCCTCGCCTTCGCGCACTGGCCCTTGCCGTGGAATCCCGCCAGCCCGCTGAACCTGCCGAATCTTTACATCGGCGGCATCTGGGTTTCGATCCTGCTCGGCGTCGGCTTCACCTCGATCTATGCATGGCGGGTCTCGGCGGAGGCCGATGATCTGGCCGAAGCGCTCACGGCCGCCGAGATGGTGATGGCGCGCGAGCAGCACCTGTCGCAACTCGATGGTCTGGCGGCGGCCGCAGCCCACGAACTGGGCACGCCGCTGGCCACGATCACACTGGTCGCCAAGGAAATCGCCAATGTGGCCCCGCCAGGCTCTGCGCTGGCGGAAGACATCGCCCTGCTGCGGCAGGAGGTGGACCGTTGCCGCACCATCCTGGGAACCCTGACCTCGCTCGACGAGGATAGTGGGCCCTTGTCCAGCTTCGTGCTGCGCCAGGTTCTGGAAGAGATCGCCGGGCCGCAGCGGCCTTTCGGCGTGCCGATCGACATCGTCGCGGAGGGCGAGGGCGAGGAACCGGTGATGCGGCGCAATCCTTCCGTGCTCTACGGCATCGGCAACCTGGTCGACAATGCGGTGGATTTTGCCCGATCCACGGTGACCCTGACAGGCCGCTGGACCGAGGCACGCGTGATCATCGAGGTCAACGACGATGGACCGGGGTTTCCGCCAGAGATCCTGCTGCGGGCCGGCGAGCCCTATATCACGCTGCGCGGGCGCAACCGGGATCGCGATCCTGGCAGCGTGCGGGAGGACCGGATGGCGCGGCAGGGTCTAGGGCTCGGGCTGTTCATCGCCAAGACCTTGCTGGAGCGCTCCGGAGCGACCATCACCTTTGCCAACAACCCGCGCGCCAACAGCGGCGCACGCATCACCGTGACATGGCCGCGCAAAACCTTTGAAGCGCGCACAGGTGTCGCCGATGCCGCAGGCCTTGAACATTGGAACCCGATGCCCAAACTGTTCAAGAGACAGGCTTCCTGATCCAGCACCCGCCCTGCGCGTATGCAACTCAGGGGGCAACTGCATTGTACCTTGGAAGGACGTGACGTCGTGACAGGTTTGGAAATCGGGTCTCCCCCGGCACTGCCGGAGATGAGCCTGCTGCTGGTGGATGACGACAGGCCCTTCGTGACCCGTCTGGCACGGGCGATGGAAGCCCGCGGCTATTCGGTGCGCACCGCTGAAAGCGTGGCAGATGGGCTGGCCGCAGTCGAGGCTGCGCCGCCGGCCTTCGCCGTCATCGACATGCGCCTGCGCGATGGCAACGGGCTTGACGTGATTGCCCGCCTGAAGGAGCGACGCCCCGAGGCGCGTGGCGTCATCCTGACCGGTTACGGTAACATTGCCTCGGCAGTTAGTGCCGTGAAAATGGGTGCGGTCGATTATTTGGCCAAGCCTGCCGATGCTGATGAAATCCACGCTGCTCTCGGTGCCGCGCCCGATGCCAAGCCGGATATGCCGGAGAACCCGATGTCAGCGGACAGGGTGCGCTGGGAGCATATCCAGCGTGTTTACGAACTGTGCGACCGCAATGTCTCCGAGACGGCGCGCCGTCTCCAGATGCACCGCCGGACCTTGCAGCGCATTCTGGCCAAGCGCGCGCCGCGCTGAAGCCCTACCAGCCAGCGCTGAAATCGGGATCCTCGATCGCCATCAGCCGCGCCGAAACCAGTTGCGCAAAGGCCAGCGTAACAGCCTTGCGCCGGGGCGGGGCCAACGGTGACCGGAGAGGCTCGCGCAGCATCTCTCCGCCAAAGCCATCGGCCATGATCAGTCCGATCTCCGGCGGGATCAGTTCGATCGGGAAGCTCTCCGGCACGGCGAAGGCCAGCGCATCGCAATAGTCCACATAGGCGTTCCATTTCTGGTCGGCGCGAAAATCGGCAAGCCCTGACTTGACCTCGATGATCCATATCTCGTGGTTGCGCCGCAATCCGACGAGGTCGGCGCGGCGGCCGCTGGCGAAGGTCATCTCGCTGGCGACCACAAAACCCGCCTGACGCAGCAGGCGCGTGGCACCGCGCCTCACGGCACAGGTCACATCGGGACGCGCCGGGGTTGACAGCGCATGGGCGGATCTGGACATGGCAACGTTGATCCCAAGCGTGAAGGTTGATCCCAGGCGTGAACGACCTTGGTCAGGGCCCAGCTTGCGAAGCTCAGGGCCGTGCCCATTGGACAACGCCTTCGCGCTTCCGTCTAGCCCTGCATCGGCTGACGCTAACGGCAGGGGCGGGACCGCGCCGATCAGTGCATGGTTTCGCGTGGGGTCTCGAGCTTGTCGATCAGTTCGCGTAGGCCACGCAGGTGCGGATCGATCTCAAGCGCGATGGTCAGTGCAGCCTTGGCTTCGACATGGCGACGCTGGCGCACGCAGAGCTGCGCAAAGCCTGAAATAGCTCCGAAATGCCGTGGTTCCAGACGCAAGGTGCGCTCGATGTCGGCGAGGCACGCCCCGTCCTGGCGGGCGATGAAGGCCAGGATGGCGCGCTTGTTCCACGCTTCCGGCCAATCCGGATAGCGCTCGACAAGTTCATCAAGGATGGGCTTGGCCAGGTCAAACGCACCGGCGGCCATGGCCTCGCAGGCATTGGCCATCGCGGTTGCCGCCCGACCTTCAGGGTGGCTGATCCAGAGGGCCCAAATCAGATCCTCGATGTCATCAGGATCGTTGGCTGGCTCGGGTTTGCCAAGCTCACGGAACAGGCCGTTGAGCCGCTTCGGCAGATGATTGGCAGGTATCCGCGATCTGGCATCGAGCACAAGTTCAAGCACCCGGTCGAGCTGGTCCTGCTTGTCCTGGTCAGGCGCGTGGGGGGACGCAGCCATCATGAAACTCTCCAGTTCACCGGTCGGGGCCCAATGTGGTCCAACGGCATGACCTGCACCGTGTCACGTCGCGAGCAATAAGTATTTTCCACTATAGAAGGTCTTACGGAAATTGCACCATGCAAGATCACTGGCAGGTCACATAATTGCGTGATGCGGTATCGGCTGATGCCGATCATGCCCTCAGGCAGAGGCAAGACCCTGACGACGGCGCTCCACCAGCATCGCGGCCGCCAGATCCTCCAGCGACGCTCCAACCGATTTGAACAGCGTGATGTCGTCGGCACTGCGGCGCGGCGCTGCCCGCCCAGCCACGAGATCGAACAGGGTGCCGAGCACGGCATCCGCCTGATAGTGGCCTGATGCTATGGCGATTGCCACATCGCCGCCCTCTCCGAGTGCGGCGTCGGTGTCGACAAGGACACGGGCACGGTTGAGCGCTGCGTCATCGACCTCGCGCATCGCCATGTTGAAAGCGCCCACGAGATCAAGATGACAGCCCGGCATCAGCCAGCGGCCCATGATCAGCGGCGTCTGCGACAGCGTGGCACAGGAAATCAGGTCGGCGCGTGCGCTTGCTTCCTCCAGATCCTCGCACAGGCTCGCCGAAAGCCCGCTGCCTTGCAGGTCCGCCACCAGACGCTCCGCTGCGGGCCGGGAGCGGTTCCAGACCATAACCTCGGTGATGGGCAGGACCGCGCGATGGGCCGCAACCAGAAAGCCTGACAAGGCACCGGCCCCGACCATCAGCAGTCGGCCTGCATCGGGACGGGCCATGGTCCGAGAGGCCAGCGCGGATGCGGCCGCCGTGCGCCACAACGTGAGCCTTGCACCGTCCATCGCGGCCAGCGGCGCGCCTGTCCGGCCGTCCATCAATAGATAGAGCCCTGCAATGCTGGGCAGGCTCAGGGCGGCATTGCCGGGGAAAACCGTGACGATCTTGGTGCCGACAAAGGCCGGCGCTGTGTCCTTGCCGGTCCAGGCCGGCATCAGCAGCAAGGTTGCGTCGGCGTCGGGCCGGGCGATGTGATGATGGTGACGCACGGGGGCAACGATGCCGCCGCGAAAAGCGTCTTCAAGAGCCGGAATCAGTGTCTCGAAGGACAGAAAGCGATCGATCTGGGCAGCGTCGATGACCTGCATCGGATCAGCGCGGACCGGTGAGGCTGGCGAGGGACGATTCTGGCGCGACGGCGCGAAGGGCGGCTGTTTCGACCGCCAGCCGATCAACCTCGCGCTTAAGCTGCCGTTCGGCCTTGCGATGCCGGCCCTGAGCCAGCCACGCCCCAACTCCGCCGATCAGCACGCCGAGGGCAAGTGAGACAAGGGCCAGCGCAAACAGCGGCATCTCGACGAAGGCAGCAGGAGCCTCGCGCGACAGGGGATCGAACGACACGCGCACCGATTGCCTGTTGGCAACCGCAAACAGCACGATGGCAAGCACGGTCGGAATGGTGAACAGCAGTTTCAGAAAGCGCAGCATCGTCGATCTCCACACGCCGGCCAGGCTACCCGGACCGACGCCTCATGGCCGCTGGGTGGTCAAGCCTTGCCGTTCAGCTTCAGCCTGAGTTCCTTGCCGGTCTTGAAGGCCGGGACGACCTTCTGGTCAACGGTCACGGACGCGCCGGTGCGCGGGTTGCGCCCGACGCGGCCCTCACGCTTCTTGACGGCGAAAGCCCCAAAACCGCGCAGTTCGACCCGATTGCCATTGGCGAGCGCCCCGACAATTTCATCGAGTATGGCGTTGACGATGTTCTCGACATCCCGCTGATAAAGATGCGGGTTGCGGTCGGCGATGCGCTGGACGAGTTCTGACTTGATCATGGCCGCTTCATAACCAATTGAGATAGCTCATTTTTCAAGTGCAGGCTGCCAGAGTGCCAGGGCTCCGTCAAGGCGCACGCCGGGCTCGATCGAACCGGCACGGGTCAGAACCGAGGCAAAGGCGTCAAAACCGGCTGCTGCCGCGATCCGGCTTGCGGCAGACCACAGCCCCAGTACGTCCGAATCGCTCCGGCGACGCCATTCGCGAATCGGCAACGAGCGGGTGACATTGCGCTCGGCCTCGAGCCACTCGACCGCCTGACGCTCCCCGCCCAGCACATCGACGAGCTTGCGCTCGATGCCCTGGCGGCCGGTGTGCACGCGCCCATCGGCAACAATCGCCAGTTCGGTGTCCGTCAGCTTGCGGCGCTCACGCACCAGCCCCTTGAACCAGTCATAGTGATCCTTCACCACCTGATCGAGAGCAGCACGAGCCTCGGGAGAGGTCGGCTCGAAACCGCTTGGCGCAGCCTTCAGCGGGCTGGAGCGGATGGATTCGACATTCACGCCGACCGTATCGAGCAGCTTGCTGACATTCGGAATCTGGAACAGCACTCCGATGGAGCCGACCAGCGAGGTCTGCTGGGCAACGATCCGGTCGGAGGCGGCAGCGGCGATGTAACCACCCGAGGCGGCCAGGCCGGTGACGACCGCGGCCGTCGGCTTCTCGGCGGCCAGCTGGCGCAAGGCAAGATAGATCGCCTCCGAGCCGGAGACGGTGCCGCCGGGCGAATCGATCTGCACGATCACGGCCTTGACGGACTTCGATTGGCGCACATCACGGATCAGCCGCAAGGTGCGGTCATCGCCGGAAATGAAGCCCTGTATCCTGACCCGGGCGACATGCTCACTGCCGCCGCCAAGGAACTGGCGTCCTCCGAAGGCATAGGCAAGCCCGACGACCCCGATGAGTGCGCCGACCACCCCGAGCATCCGCCAGAGGCTCAGGCGACGCCGCATGCTGCGGCGGTCTGCAATCAGATCGGGCTGGATCGACATGGCGTCCCGCTTCTGGTGAAGGATCAGTTTGTCTTAAAGCAACTGCCGCCAAAGAGGAAACCGCATTTGTGCCGCAGCGCGGGCTATGACGAGCACGTCACAAAAAACACCCGCACAGCAAAGCCGCGCGGGTGTCCGGCAGATCGGGTGGCGGTGTGATCCGGCACAGGGGCAAGGACGGACCGGACCGCGCCATGTCACTTCTTTTCGCCGGCCTTCTTGAGGGCAGCGCCGAGGATGTCGCCGAGGGACGCACCGGAATCGGACGAGCCGAACTGGGCGATGGCTTCCTTTTCCTCATGCATTTCGAGCGCCTTGATCGACACTTGGACCTTGCGGGCCTTCTTGTCGAACATCAGCACGCGGGCATCAACCTTCTCGCCGACGGCGAAGCGTTCCGGACGCTGGTCGCCGCGATCGCGGGCCAGTTCGGCGCGCTTGATGAAGGTCATGAAGTCTGTTCCGACGATCTTCACGTCGAGACCGGCTTCCTTCACTTCGGTGATCTCGCAGGTCACGACCTGGTTCTTTTTCAGTTCGCCCGCTTCGGCGAACGGATCGCCGCCAAGCTGCTTCAGGCCGAGCGAGATACGCTCCTTTTCGACGTCCACATCAAGCACGACAGCCTTCAGCATGTCGCCCTTCTTGTATTCCTCGATAACCTGTTCGCCCGGACGGTTCCAGTCGAGATCGGAGAGATGGATCATGCCATCGATGTCGTTCTCGAGACCCAGGAACAGGCCGAACTCGGTCTTGTTCTTGACCTCGCCCTCGACAACGGTGCCGGAGGGGAACTTCTCGGCAAACAGTTCCCACGGGTTGCGCAGGGTCTGCTTGAGGCCGAGCGAGATACGGCGCTTGACCTGATCGACTTCCAGAACCGACACATCGACCTCCTGGGAGGTGGAGACGATCTTGCCCGGATGCACGTTCTTCTTGGTCCAGCTCATTTCCGAGACGTGGATCAGGCCTTCGATGCCCGGTTCCAGTTCCACGAACGCACCATAATCGGTGATGTTGGTGATGCGGCCCGACAGCTTGGCCTGAACCGGATAGCGTGCGGCAATGCCATCCCACGGATCGGCCTGGAGCTGCTTGATGCCCAGCGAGATGCGGTGCGTATCCTGGTTGATCTTGATGATCTTGACCTTGACCGACTGGCCGATGGTGACAACTTCGGACGGATGGTTGACGCGGCGCCAGGCCATGTCGGTGACATGCAGCAGACCATCGATGCCACCCAGATCGACGAATGCGCCATACTCGGTGATGTTCTTGACCACGCCGTCGACGGCCTGACCTTCTTCGAGGCTCGCGACCAGTTCCGAACGGGCTTCGGCGCGGGTCTCTTCCAGAACGGTGCGGCGCGAGACAACGATGTTGCCACGGCGGCGATCCATCTTGAGGATCTGGAAGGGCTGGACCTGGTTCATCAGCGGGCCAACGTCGCGGATCGGGCGAATGTCGACCTGGCTGCGCGGCAGGAAGGCCGTCGCGCCGTCGAGATCGACCGTGTAGCCGCCCTTGACCGCATTGAAGATGGTGCCGTTGACCTTCTCGTTGGCTTCGAAGGCGCGCTCGAGCTTGACCCAGCTCTCTTCGCGGCGAGCCTTGTCGCGGCTGATGACCGCTTCGCCCATGGCGTTCTCGACGCGGTCGAGATAAACCTCGACCTCATCGCCGACAGCCAGTGCGACCTCGCGGCCATGGCCCATGAATTCCTTGAGGGCCACACGGCCTTCGGTCTTGAGGCCGACGTCAATGACGGCCATGTCCTTCTCGATGGCGACGACGCGGCCCTTGATGACCGCACCTTCCTGCACATCGACCTTGGTGAAGGACTCCTGAAGCATCGACGCGAAATCTTCGCGCGACGGGGCATAATTCAAACCAGACATATGATCTCCTTGGACGCCAGGAGCACCTTGGGTTGGTGTTGATCGGCCAGACACGCGCTGCAGGCGGCCCATCAAAAGCCCTGGCAGGCTCGAAATCGGGGCGCTTTGAAAAAGCGGGCCGCACTTGACGCGGCGCACCGGTGCATTGACCGGCAACATGTGCATGCATCCGCAGGGCAAACTCCCTACGCGACACGCGGCTCTTAGCGGATTGCACGGTCAGGAGCAAGCACAGCCGTCAGCGCCCATGAGCCGGAGCAAGCAAGCACGAGGAAGCACCCCTGAAAGATGGGTCTTGAATGGACGGACGTCGCCCGGCCAGTTCCGGAAAGGCTGCCGATCAGGCCGAGGCCAGACCGGCCGATGCCGCATCAGGACGTGGCGGGCGCACGCGCCTTTGAGCTGCAGGTATAACCGCCCTGCTCGTTCTGCGGCGGGTTCTGCTGCGTGCCCTGCGCCTGGGCAGAGGCGATGAAGAGGCCGGTTGCTGCGGCAAGCAGCGTGATGCTGGCAAGGGATCTGCCGACGGTCTTGCGACGTGTCTTCATGAGAGGTTCTCCGCGAAGCGCGGCCCGACACCCGAGCCTGAATAGATCATGGCGCAAGGGGCGTATCTCGCACAGGGCCAGTTTGCGCATGATGCCCCGCGTCAGAAGGTCGCATCTGTCATCAGGTGGCGTGTTCCTGTTCCATCGTGTCGAGCAGGAAACGTCGTCTTTCGACGACCGCACGCGACAACTGGTCCATTGCAAGCCTGTAAGCCGACAGCCCGGAATCATCGATATGCTGACGTGCCATGTTGTCCAGCGTCGCGGCAAGGATGGCGTCGGCTTCCAGTTCGAGCGTCAGCAGCCGCGCCGGATCGGAGACTTCCCGCGCTTCCGAGATCATGGCCACGATCCGGGTCAGTCCCTCCATGGCAGTGCGTCGCCTTACCATTGAGGCTTGGCTCAGCAACGCTGCCGTTCCAGACCCCAGAAGGGACATGGCCATGACGCCGAGATAGAACCAGTCGCCATACCGGTCAAAAAAACTGCGTTCCGTGCCATCCAGATAGGCGATCGCACCATCATGCACCGGCAAGGACGCATCACGAGCCGTCGACGGAGCCTCGATGCCCTGGATGGTCGGCACCTCGGAAGACAGGGCGCTGCGTTGCGACAGGATCCTCCTGGTCAGTTCGGAGACGGCGTTGTCGTCGACATCGGCGTGGGCAACCAGCCGGTGCGTGATGGCGATGGTTGTCATCGGGTCGCCCGGCTTTGGCGGATCGCCACCGAAGGCTCCCCGCAATATCTCGCCGGTCTCGATGGCGCGGTTACGCGAAGCCAGCGCCTCCGCCTCGCGGATCGGGATGAAGACGACGTCCGGGCCCCAGGCCTGCCGGATGATCCCCACGCCCTGCGACAATGTCCGGGCGCTCAGCGCCCCGACCGAGAATATCGCATCTATCCGGTCATTCTCAACCGCGGATGGAATGTCTGGCGGCAGAAGCCCGACAATCGTCACATCCGCCAGCGGCACCTCGTAAAAGGCCAGGATCGTCCTCATCAACTCGATGTTGGCCGCCGGCACGCTGACCACGCCGATGCGCTTGCCTCTCAGATCGGCCACCCGCTCGATGCCCTTGGCAGCATTGGTGGCCATGAACGGCAGGAAGCGCCGGGTGATCAGCACCGTCTCGCCCTTGACGGGAAGCTTGATGTCGGGACGGATGATGGCCAGTTCGGCCTTGCCGTCGTCGATCAGCGCCGCGCTTTGGGCGAGCCCCTCGGTCAGCACGATCTTGACGCGGATGCTGCTCTTCTCGCGGTTGAGGGCCTGCACGAAGGCTGCCGCCATGCGCAGATCGTCCGAGCCGATCGGCCCCACGGCAAGCCGCAGGATGGTGGGTGCTGTCGCGAGGTGGAAAGACAATGCGACCACGGCCGAGAGCGCAAAAAGCCCTGCCATCATCAGAAAGCCGCGACGTCCCATCAGCCGATTGTCCCTCGTAACGCTGCCGTGCTTCGGATAAGCACGATCATGTCACAACTGGGGCGTCCAGAGCGAGCCGTTTGCAAGTGTCGATGATGGATGAGGCGATCACAATCAAGATGTGCGGGCTTGGCAGCCATGACGTGATGGCGGCGGCACTGGAGGTCGGCGCCGACATGGTGGAGCTGGTGTTCCATCCCAGGAGCCCGCGCTTCGTGTCCGACGATCGGGCGGCCGCGCTGGCCTCGCAGGCACGGGGACAAGCCCTGATCGTGGCGCTGGTGGTCAACCACGACGATGCGGCGCTCAGCCGCATCATGGATGTGGCCGCACCGGACATGATCCAGTGCCATGGCAACGAGACACCCGCGCGGGTAGCCGAGATCCGCGCGCTGACGGGCCGGCCGGTGATGCGGGCGCTCGGTATATCAGGGGCCACGGACCTGCTGGGTGTGCTGGAAGCCGCCGCTGCCGCCGACATGCTGCTGCTTGATGCCAAGCCGCCGGCCGATGCGGCCTACCCCGGTGGTCATGGCCAGCCCTTCGACTGGTCGATCCTGTCCGGGCTCGATCCGGCCCAGCCGTTCATGCTGTCGGGCGGGCTCAATGCCGGCAATGTCGGCGAGGCGATCACGCGGATCAGGGCTGCGGGTCAGCGCCTGACCGGCGTCGATGTATCCTCTGGCATTGAAAGCGCGCCCGGCATAAAGGACATCGGAAAGATCAGGGATTTTGCCCGGGCGGCGCGCAACGCTGCCGGGGCTACAGCGTGAGAAACCTGCCATGACCGTCAATCCGGCTCCCAACTCGTTCCGCAACGGCCCCGACGAACAAGGCAGGTTCGGCATCTTTGGTGGCCGGTTCGTGGCCGAAACCCTGATGCCACTGATCCTCGATCTGGAAAAAGCCTATGCCGAGGCCAAGGTAGATCCCGCCTTCCGCACCGAACTCGACGGCTATCTGAAGCACTACGTCGGCAGGCCCTCGCCCCTCTATTTCGCCGAGCGGATGACCGCGCATGTGCTGGCGCTTGCCGAGGCAAAGGGTGGCACAGGAGGCGCGAAGATCTACTTCAAGCGCGACGAACTGAACCACACCGGCGCGCACAAGGTGAACAACGTCACCGGCCAGATACTTCTGGCCATGCGCATGGGCAAGAAGCGCATCATTGCAGAGACCGGCGCCGGCCAGCATGGCGTGGCGACTGCCACGCTGTGTGCTCGTTTTGGCTTGCAATGCGTGGTCTACATGGGCGCGGTCGATGTCGAACGCCAGAAGCCCAACGTGTTCCGCATGAAGATGCTCGGAGCCGAGGTCATCCCTGTTCAGTCGGGCACCCGCACTCTCAAGGACGCCATGAACGAGGCGCTGCGCGACTGGGTCACCAACGTCGCCGACACCTTCTATTGCATCGGTACTGCCGCGGGGCCGCACCCCTATCCGATGATGGTCCGCGATTTCCAGTCGGTGATCGGGCATGAGACGCGGGCGCAGATGCAGGAGGCCGAAGGGCGCCTGCCTGACTCGCTGATTGCCTCGATCGGCGGGGGTTCGAACGCGATCGGCCTGTTCCATCCGTTCCTTGACGATCCGTCGGTCAAGATCTGGGGCGTCGAGGCCGCGGGCCATGGCGTCGAGTCAGGCCAGCATGCCGCATCGCTGGCCGGCGGGCGTCCGGGCGTGCTGCATGGCAACCGTACCTATCTGCTCATGAATGGTGATGGGCAGATCACCGACGCCCACTCGATCTCAGCGGGCCTCGATTATCCCGGCATCGGGCCGGAGCATGCCTGGCTGCACCAGATGGGCCGCATCGACTACATCTCGGCAACGGACACCGAGGCGCTTGAGGCGTTCCAGCTCTGCTCGAAGCTTGAAGGCATCATTCCGGCGCTCGAGCCGTCGCACGCGCTGGCCAAGGTGGTGCAGCTCGCGCCCGACCTGCCGCGCGATCACCTGATGGTGGTCAACCTATGCGGGCGCGGCGACAAGGACATCTTCACCGTCGCCGAACATCTCGGCGGAATGTGAGGAAACGATCATGACCACACGCCTCGCAATACGCTTCGCCGCCTGCGCCGCTGAAGGCCGCGCCGCTCTCGTCACCTTCGTCACAGCAGGCGACCCGGACCATGCCACCGCACAAGCGATCCTACATGCGCTGCCGGGCGCCGGCGCGGACATCATCGAGCTTGGTGTGCCGTTCACCGACCCGATGGCCGATGGCATTCCGATCCAGCTTGCGGGCCAGCGCGCGCTGAAGGGCGGACAGACGCTGCGCAAGACGCTCGCCATGGTCCGCGATTTTCGCAAGGTCGATGCGGCCACGCCGATCGTGCTGATGGGCTATTACAACCCCATTTATGTCTATGGCGTCGATGTCTTCCTCAAGGATGCGCTGGAGGCGGGTATCGACGGCCTTATCATGGTCGACCTGCCGCCCGAGGAAGATGCCGAGCTTTGCCTGCCGGCATTGAAGGCGGGGCTGAACTTCGTCCGTCTGGCGACGCCGACCACCGACGACAAGCGCCTGCCGAAGGTGCTGCAGAACACCTCCGGCTTTGTCTATTATGTCTCGATGACCGGCATCACCGGTGGCGTGATTGCCTCTTATGACGCTGTCGGCGAGGCGGTGGCCCGGATCAAGGCTCACACGAACCTGCCCGTGGCGGTCGGCTTTGGCGTCAAGACGGCGGCCGATGCCGCTGCCATCGCGAAAGGGGCTGACGGTGTTGTTGTCGGCTCGGCCCTGGTCGAGAAGGTTCGCCTGTCGCTCGACGGCGCCGGCAAGGCGACACCCGCCACCGTGCCGGCGGTGACCGATCTTGTCTCGGAACTGGCGCGCGGGGTCCGCTCGGTGCGCAAGGCGGCTTGACGGGGCGATGCCCTGCTTCCCATGTATGGTTAAGGGTCTCGGCCTGGCCATCATCCTGGCCCGGTCTGCCCGCTGGAAGGATTGTTCGCGATGAACTGGATTTCTGACGGAGTTCTCCCGAAGATCAAGACGCTGTTCAAGCGCGAGACGCCGGAAAACCTCTGGATCAAGTGCCCCGATTCCGGCCAGCTCGTCTTCCAGAAGGATGTGGAAGCCAACCAGTGGGTCATACCCGGCTCCCAACACCATCTGCGTGTCAAGTCGCTCGACCGTTTGCGCATGATGTTCGACGAGGCCAAGTGGCTTGATGTCGCCTTGCCGGAAGTGGCGAGCGACCCGCTGAAGTTCCGCGACGAGAAGCGCTATGTCGACCGGCTGCGGGATGCCAAGCTCAAGACCAGCATGCAGGATGCCTTCCGGGTCGGCTTCGGCCGCATCGAGGGCGACCCGATGACCATCGCCGTGCAGGATTTCGACTTCATGGGCGGCTCGCTCGGCATGGCGGCGGGTGAAGCCTTCATCAAGGGGGCTGAAACCGCTGTCGAGAAAGGCACGCCCTATGTGGTGTTCGCGGCATCGGGCGGCGCACGGATGCAGGAGGGCATCCTGTCACTGATGCAGCTGCCGCGCACCACCGTGGCCACACGCCGGCTCCGCAACGCTGGGCTGCCCTACATCGTGGTGCTGACCAACCCGACCACCGGCGGCGTGACTGCCTCCTATGCCATGCTCGGTGATATCCACATCGCCGAGCCCGGCGCGCTGATCGGATTTGCCGGCCCGCGTGTGATCGAGCAGACCATCCGCGAGAAGTTGCCCGATGGCTTCCAGCGCGCCGAATATCTCAAGGATCACGGCATGGTCGACATGGTCGTGCACCGGCACGAGATGAAGGCCACCGTGGCCCGGCTGGCGCGGCTGCTGATGAAACTGCCCGCTCCCCAGGCTGCGGCCTGAGCCCTCGAAGCGACCCGGACCAGCGCCCCATGACGGTCTCTTCCGATGCGCTGATCGCGCGCTTCCTGGCTCTGCATCCGAAGGCCATCGACCTGTCGCTCGGGCGCGTCCAGCGGCTTCTGGAAGCGCTTGGCGCGCCGCATCGACGCTTGCCACCAATTATCCATGTGGCCGGAACCAACGGCAAGGGCTCCACTGTCGCCTTCATGCGCGCCATTCTGGAAGCAGCAGGGCTTTCGGTGCATGTCTATACCTCGCCGCATCTGGTGCGGTTCCATGAGCGCATCAGGCTGGGCAAGCCTGGCGGCGGGCGCTTCGTCGACGAGGACCGGCTGGTCGATGCGCTGGCCCGCTGCGAAGCGGCCAATTCCAGTGCGCAGATTACCGTGTTCGAGATCACCATGGCAGCGGCGTTCGTGCTGTTTCACGAGAACCCGGCCGATGTGCTTCTGCTCGAAGTCGGACTGGGCGGGCGTTTCGACGCCACCAACGTGATCGACCATCCGGCGGCGGCCATCGTCACCTCGATCGGCATGGACCACGCGGAGTATCTAGGCGACACGCTGGCGCGGATTGCAGCCGAGAAGGCCGGCATCTTCAAGCGCGGAGCGCCCGCCGTGATCGCCCCGCAGACCTACAAGGAGGCGGATGAGGTTCTGGTGGCGGAAGCCGGGCGTCGCGGTGCCGGCCCGGTCTGGGTCGGCGGACAGGAGTTCAGCATCCGCGAGGAGGCGGGGCGACTTGTCTATCAGGATGAGGAACGGCTGCTTGACCTGCCCTTGCCGCGCCTGCTCGGACGGCATCAGCACATCAACGCCGCCACCGCCATCGCAGGCCTCAGGGCGGCAGGCTATGACCTTGCCAACAGCGTCTTCGAGACCGGGCTCGCCCAGGCAGACTGGCCAGCTCGGATGCAGCGGCTGGCCCGCGGCCGACTGGCCGATCTGTGCCCGCCCGGTTCGGAACTGTGGCTCGATGGCGGCCATAACGCCGATGGTGGCCGGGTGCTGGCCGCGGCCATGGCCGACCTCGAGGATCGCAACCCCGCCCCTCTGGTAATGATTGTCGGCATGCTTGGCACAAAGGATACCGCAGCCGTGCTGAAGCCCTTTGCCGGACTGGCGCGGGAGCTGATCGCGGTGCCGATTCCGGGCCAGCAGGCGGCCCGCACCGCAGATGATGTGGCCGCGCAGGCGCGCTCCGTCGGCCTTGCGGCGAGGCCATCGGGCTCGGTCTCGGCCGCCCTGGAAGAGATCGCACAGCACTCCTGGCCGACGCCGCCGCGCATCCTGATCTGCGGCTCGCTCTATCTGGCGGGCGAGGTTCTGGGTCTCAACGGCACACCGCCAACCTGACGTCGGCCATCGCGCTGGACAGGAGGCCTGCCAGGCGCTGCGTGATCCAGCCGGAAACCACGATTGGCAGCGATGCTTTACGGCGTGGCAGAAACGCGGTTCACTGGTTCAAGATGTGCGAGATGCGGCTTCAGGGCTCCGGCCCCAGCCAAGAGGTGTGTGATGCTGCGTCGTAGTCTGGCGGCCCTCGCCGTCGTCTTTGCCTTGTTCGCAACCGTGACCGCAGCGTCGGCTCGCGTCGAGATCAAGATCGATCTTGCCAGCCAGCGCATGCAGGTGGCGACAGCCGACGGGGAAAGCCACAACTGGGCGATCTCCTCGGGCCGCGATGGCTATCGCACCATCAGGGGCAGTTTCAGGCCCTATCGCCTCGAGAAGAAATGGCACTCGCGCAAGTATGGCGGCAACATGCCGAACGCGATCTTCTTCCGGGGCGGCTTTGCCATTCACGGCACCGCCGCGGTCGGCATGCTCGGGCGGCCAGCCTCGCACGGCTGCGTCAGGCTCCACCCCGCCAACGCAGCCAAGCTGTTCGCCCTCGTACAGAAGCACGGCAAGGGCGCAACGCGGATCGCGATCAACGGTATTGCGCCGGACCAGAACTCCCGGTTCGCCAAGGCAAAGCCGGCCAAGCAGAAGGTTCAGGTCGCGAAGGCCAAGCGCCAGAACACCAACTGGATAACCGCGCGCGGCCGCATGCTGGAGCCATCACGCGGCTATGTGGACCCGGGCGCGGCGCTGGGCTTCCGCCCGGTCGGGCGGTCTCAAGGTGATTGGTTCTTGCGGCGCTGATCTGCCGCAAGGCGTGCGCCTGTCCTGAGGTTGTGGGCAGACCAGACAGGGTTTACATGCCCGGTTAACCGTCGTCTGCCCGTGCTGGCAGGAGACTCTTGGCCCTGTGGTATGACCGCGATGTCACTTTCGAAGCCGCCCGCACCATCGCCCGCAACACCTCTGCCTGACGGGGGCGTTCTGGTGCTCGACCTGAGCGGGCTGAAGTGTCCGCTCCCGGCCCTGCGCACGCGCAAGGCCCTGAAGGCGCTGGTCTCAGGGGCGCGGCTGAGCGTGATCTGCACGGACCCGATGGCAGCCATCGACATTCCGCACCTGCTCAACCAGACAGGTGATACGCTGACCGACAGACACGAAGCTGAAGGCAAGCTGACTTTCGAGATCCGCAGATCCTGAGACGCGCGGTCCCAAGATGCGTACGTTCTGCCATGAACACGTCCAGAGCCTGAAAGAAAATCCATGAGCCTTGCCCCTGCCGATGTCCTGCGCGCCCTCGAACTGGTGCTGATGCCGAGCGGGCAGGCGCTGGGCACGTCGGGCCGCATCAGCAACGTCGTTGTCGAAGGCGGCAAGGTGATGTTCGCCATTGCCATCGACACGACGGAGGCAGCGGCCATGGAACCCGTGCGCGTGGCGGCAGAAAGCGCTGTGAAAGGCCTGCCCGGTGTCGCGCAGGCCTTCGTTTCGCTGACGGCGGACCGCGCACCGCAAAAGCCATCGCCAGCGGCGACCGCAAGGGCACAGGCTGCCGGTGCCGGCCCCACCCCCAAGGCTGCGGGCGTGCCCGGCATCAAGCACATCATTGCTGTGGCCAGCGGCAAGGGCGGTGTCGGCAAATCGACCACGGCGGCCAACCTTGCAGTGGCGCTGTCAGTGCTCGGGCTGAAGGTCGGCATCATGGATGCCGACATCTATGGTCCATCCGTGCCGAAGATCTTCGGTGTGACGGGCCGGCCACGGCTGGTGGAAGGGCGCACGCTCGCGCCGATGGAGGCTTACGGGCTGAAGCTGATGTCGATCGGGTTCCTGATCGACGAGGAAACCCCGATGATCTGGCGCGGCCCGATGGTGATCTCGGCCATCACCCAGATGCTGCGGGAAGTGGCCTGGGGTGAACTCGATGTGCTCGTGGTCGACATGCCGCCCGGCACAGGCGATGCCCAGCTCACCATGGCCCAGCAGACGCCGCTGGCAGGGGCCGTGATCGTCTCGACGCCGCAGGATCTTGCCCTTCTCGATGCACGGCGCGGGGTTGCCATGTTCCAGCGCGTGCAGGTGCCGATCCTCGGCATCATCGAGAACATGAGCTATTTCATCGCGCCCGATACTGGCAATCGCTACGACATCTTCGGCCATGGCGGCGCGCGCAGGGAGGCCGAGAAGCAGGGCGTTCCCTTCCTCGGCGAGATCCCACTTGCCATGCCGATCCGAGAATTGTCGGACAGTGGTCGACCAATCGTCGCCAGCGATCCTGACAGCCCGCACGCCAAGGCCTATGTAGCCATTGCGCGTCAGGTCAAGCATGCGCTCGCAAGCGGATCCACACGGACCGCGCTGCTGCATGTCGAGAACGCCGAACCAAACGCAGGCTGCGACGACGCTGAAAGCGACGGCTGCAAAAAAGGCTTTCATGGCAATTCCCCCATTCTTGTGGTCAGGCGCAAAGCATAGCTGTCGTTGTGATCATTCTAGTCTGCCGAGCGGCGGCATTCAAGGCTCCCGCCGACAGATCGCGGGCCGATCATCACACCAGCCCGCGTACCAGCAGGTCTTCAGCGGTCGACAGGTCATCCGGCTCGTTGGCATTGAAGAACGGATCGATCGGATCGGTTGGCCACGTCACGGTTACGAGCGCGAAGCGCTGCGTGAAGCGATCGATCTTGCGTTCCTGCTCGACGGTCAGGGCATGGCGCAGTTCGTCCCGGATGGTAACAGGCCAGAGCCCGTTGACGGGATGGCTCCAGCCCCCTGATGCGGCGCAGGCCAGCTGCGTTGCCTCGGCCTGCACCGCTGCGGCGAGCCGGGCCACCAGATCGCGCGGAATGAACGGCGTATCGGCCGCAACGCTGACGACATGGCGAATGGCAGGCTGATGCGCCGCAGCCCAGTCCAGTCCGGCAAGGATGCCGGCGAGCGGCCCGGCAAAACCCTCGACGCTGTCAGGGACCACCGGCAGGTGCCACGGCGCGAAACGGGCTGGATCACCATTGGCGTTGATTACAAGATCGCTGCATTGCGGGGCCAGACGCTGGATGACGTGATCGAGGATCGTCTTGCCGGCAATCATCCTGAGCGGCTTGTCGCCACCGCCCATCCGCCTGGCAAGGCCCCCAGCCAGCAGCACCCCGATGACGGGGCCCTCAGCCCCGGTGAACGCATCAGTCATCGGCGCCTGCTCCCTTGCGCCTGCTTTTCGCGCTCTCGTCCTCCACGAAGTCCAGATCCTGGTCGAAAACGATCCGCTCTGCTCCCGCGAGCGCCAGGAAACGCTTGCCGCGCGCGCGGCCAATCAGCGTCAGCCCCGCCTTTTGCGCCAACTCCACCCCCCATGCGGTGAAGCCGGAGCGCGAGACCAGCACCGGAATGCCCATGCGGACGGTCTTGATCACCATTTCCGAGGTGAGACGACCGGTCGTGTAGAAGATCTTGTCGCCGGCCCCGATGCCATGGCGGAACATGTAGCCTGCGATCTTGTCGATGGCATTGTGGCGTCCGACATCCTCCATGTAGATCAGCGGCCGGTCGGCCTCGCACAGCACGCAACCATGGATCGCACCGGCTTCCAGATAGAGCGACGGCGTGGTGTTGATCTTGTGCGTGAGCGCATAGAGCCACGAGGTCTTCACGATCGCTGCCGGAAGGCTGATGCCCTCGATCACCTCCATCAGATCACCGAACGCAGTCCCCTGCGCGCAGCCGGAGGTCTGGGTGCGCTTGCGGAGCTTGCTCTCGAAATCGGTCTGCGTGCCGGTGCGGACCACGACCACACCGAGTTCGTCATCGACATCAACGCCCGTCACCGCAGCGGCGGGATCGAGCATGCCCTGATTGAGCAGATAGCCGATGGCGAGTTCTTCGGGATGATCCCCGATCGTCATCATCGTGACGATCTCCTGTGCATTCAGATACAGCGTCAGCGGCTTTTCATGTATCACGCGCGTGACAACCTTTTGCCCGACCTGGTCGATGCCGCTGACGGAGCTCGACAATCGCGGATCGTCAGGGTCGGGGCGCACCAGGTAATCTGGCCACGCATCAGTGTTGGTCGGCATGGGCGGTTGCACTCGCAGGGGATGTCAGTGGCCGGCAGATAGTCACGCCTTGACCGATCCGGCAAGCGGTCCGCGCGAGCAAGTCCGCTAGCGGCTGTTGCCGGAACCCCACAGACGCGGCACGCACTTTCGGGTTACGTTGCGTCGAAGGGGTAACCATCCACTTGGCACAGCAGATGCTAAGCCATGACGGGTGTGTGATGACGACGCCACGCTTGGCATCGCCCTGCCGGTCTCGGCGATGGTTTCACGCAGGGCCGCGGTTGTCCTTGCGCCCATCGGCGTGGCGCTTCTGGTGATTGCCGCCTTCCTGTCCGAGCCGGAGCGATTCATCCGCTCGCTGAAGCGCCGGAGTGTCAAGGCAACCGCGCTTGTTCTGGCCCTGCTGGTGGGCTGGAGCCTGCTCTCGACCACATGGGCACCGGCGGGTGCACGCGGTATTGACCGCATCATCAACATGCTGTTCGCGCTGGTGATCGGCATCATGGGCGTAGCAGCCCTGCCCGAGCGGGTTCGCGCCGCCAACCTGAATGCCCTCGCCGTCGGGGCCGGCGTAGCGACCGTCATCGCCGCGATCACTCAGGCCGCAGGCTACGGGCTTGGCGATACCGAGGACGATGCAACCATCCTGGCGCGCGGCATGGCCCTGATCGTCATTCTCACCGGGCCTCTCGTGGCCTGGCTGTTCAGCCGCGGGCGGACCAAGGGCGCGGTCGCCCTGTTCGCCACCGTTGCCGCAACTTCGGTTCTGGTGCGCGATCCTGTGTTGGTGGCCGCCCTTGCAGCCGGAACGGCTGCGTTTGCGCTGGTTGCGGGCTTTGCCGCCAGAACTGTGCCGCTGGTCGCAACCGGCTGCGTGCTGGTGGTGGTCCTGGCCCCGGTGATGCCCTGGGTGATCAAGTCCGGCCTCGGCAGCGCGCTTGGGCTCGAACAGGCGCTGATCGGCCGCTTCGCCAACTGGGCGTCCACGATTGCGGCAGCGCCCGTGAAGCTGGTCACGGGCCACGGCTTCGGTGCCGTGCTGGCTCCTTTGTCCGTTGCTGCGCCCCGCGGGCCGCTGCCGACATCGATCCTCGTGGACATCTGGCATGAACTCGGACTGGTCGGCGCTGCCGCCTTCGCAGCTGCGATCTGGTTCGCCATGCGCGCCGTGCGCGTGCTCTCACCGGTCATCCAGGCGGGTGCGATCGCAGCCTACATCGCGGCACTGTCGCTTGGCATCCTGGGATTTGCCGGGTTCCGGGCCTGGTGGCTGATGACACTGGTGGCGCTGGTGATCATCACCACAGCCGTGGCGCGCGGGCAGGCACGAACGGACCGGCCGCTTGTGCGCTTTGCGCGGGCGACAACTGCCGCAGCAGAGTCGTCACGGCCAACCATGGCAACCCGTTCGACCACCGGCAATTCCTGACAAGGAACCGCAGCGAAAGGCGGGACCCGCCTTTCGCTTGATGGGTCATGCTGCGACAGGATGGGCCAGCGTGCGGCCTTCAACCACCGCATGGCAGGCCACGCCATTGATCGGCAACGGGTTCTCGGCCTTGCAACGCTCGTTGGCGAGGGGGCAACGCGGATGGAATGTGCAGCCCGTCGGCGGGGTGATCGGGTTGGGGATCTCGCCGGCCACGGGAATGCGTGCCCGGCCGCTCATGGCCAGATCGGGCACCGCATCGAGCAGCATGCGCGTGTAGGGATGCCGCGGATGGGTGAACATCTCCTTGGCGTCCGAAACCTCGACGAGACGGCCCAGATACATCACCCCGATGCGCGTCGCCATGTGGCGCACGACTGCGAGGTTGTGGCTGATGAACAGGTAAGTCAGCCCGAACTTCTCCTGAAGATCGCGCATCAGGTTGAGAATCTGGGCCTGTACGGAGACGTCCAGCGCTGATGTCGGTTCGTCGCAGACGATGAAATCGGCATTCGAGGCCAGCGAGCGGGCAATGGCCACACGCTGGCGCTGGCCGCCTGAAAACTCATGGGGGAACTTCTTACCATCATCGGGATGCAGGCCGACAAGCGTCAGCAGTTCGCCGACACGGGCCACGATGTTGGCCTCGCCCTCGACCACGTTGAAGGCGCGGATCGGCTCGGCGATGATCCGGTCGACGCGCCAGCGTGGATTGAGCGAGGCGTAGGGATCCTGGAAAACCATCTGCATCTTGCGCCGGAGCTTGGCGCGCTGGGCTCTCTGCCCCGGGTCCGTCATCGAGATGCCGTCGATGGTGACCTCACCCCCTGTCGGATTCAGCAGACCCACGACCATGCGCGCGACCGTGGACTTACCCGAGCCGGACTCGCCCACAAGTGCGAAGGTCTCGCCTTTCCTGATGTCGAAGGAGACCCCGTCAACAGCCTTCAGGTACTGACGCGGCGCACCTTCCAGAACGCGGTTGAGCCAGGGCTTGGAGACATCAAAAGTCTTCTTGAGGTCTGTGACCTCGACATACGGGCGCGGGCTCATCGGGCCACCTCGGCAGTCTTGAGCCGTTCGTTCTCATAAAGATGGCAGGCGACCTGGCGGCCCTGAACGGAGAGCGGCAAAGGCTGGTCGACATGGCAGCGTGCGAACACGTCGGCGCAGCGCGGATTGAAGGCACAACCACGCGGGATCGACGAAAGCCGCGGCATCGAGCCCGGAATCTGCACCAGTCTTTCTGTAGAGGCTTCGAGTGTCGGGATCGCTCCCATCAGGCCTTTGGCGTAGGGATGCATCGGGCGCTGGACAACATCGCGCACCGGCCCGATCTCGGCCAAACGGCCGGCATACATCACTGCGACGCGGTCGGCTGTCTCGGCGATCACACCCATGTCATGGGTGACCAGCATCACGGCCATGCCGCGCTCGCGCCCCAGTTTCTTGATCAGCGAGATGATCTGGGCCTGTACCGAGACATCGAGCGCGGTGGTCGGCTCGTCAGCGACGATGAAGTCGGGTTCGGCACACAAGGCCAGCGCGATCACCACACGCTGGCGCATGCCGCCGGAGAACTCGTGGGGGTAGCCGTCGATGCGCTTTTCGGGCGCGGGAATGCCGACCTCCGTCAGCAGTTCCACGGCGCGGTCGCGCGCCTGGCGTTCGTTCATCTGCAAATGGGTGCGGATGGTCTCGACGAGCTGTTCGCCGACCCGGAACAGCGGATTGAGCGAGGTCAGCGGATCCTGGAAGATCATCGCCACCTTGCGACCCCGGACCTTGCGCATCTCCTCCGGCGACAAGTTGTCGATGCGCCGCCCGTTGAGCAGGATCTCCCCGCCCGAGATGCGGCCCGGCGGCTCGATCAACCCGATGATGGCAGCGCCAGTGACCGACTTGCCGGCCCCTGACTCGCCGACGACGCCGAGAACCTCGCCCTTGTGGATGTCGAACGACACACCGTCGATGGCGCGCAAGGTCGCCCGCCGGGTGACGAACTCCACCTGCAGGTTGCGGACTGAAATGACTGGTTCGCTCATGCCAACTCCACACACATGTGCATCAGGGTCTCACCTCAGTTTCGGGTTCAGCGCATCGCGCAGCCAATCACCCAGCAGGTTGATGGCGAGCGCGAGGATCACCAGCATCATCGCCGGGAAGAACAGGATCCACCACTCGCCGGACAGCAGGAACTTCTGACCGGAGCGGATCAGCGTACCAAGCGAAGGCTGCGTGATCGGCAGGCCGACACCGAGGAAGGACAGGGTTGCCTCCTCGATGATCGCCAGCGCCAGATTGATCGTGGCGATGACCAGAACCGGCCCCATCACGTTGGGCAGCACATGCCGCGCCATGATGCCGAAACCGGAAATGCCCATCAGCTTTGCTGCCTGCACGTATTCCTTGTTGCGCTCGACCAGCGTCGAGGCGCGGACCGTGCGGGCGTACTGCGCCCAGTTCGACAGGCCAATGGCAATGATGATGACAAAAACGGCTGTCGTTTCGTATTGCTGCGGCGGGATCAGTCCGCGCGCGACACCGAAGATCAGGAGCGCGATCAGGATGGCCGGGAACGATAGCTGGATATCGGCAACCCTCATGATCAGCATCTCGATCTTGCCGCCAAGATAGCCGGCCAGCAGGCCAAGCCCGATGCCGAGCACCATCGAGAAGATCACCGACGCGACGCCGACCAGCAAGGACAACCGCGTACCGTAGAACAGAGCTGAGAAGATATCGCGGCCTTGTTCGTCCGAGCCCATGACGAACAGCATGTTTGAGCCCATGCCGCGCTCCATTGGGTGAGCGAAGCCGTCAAGCAGGTTCAGCGCCACCGGATCGAATGCATCCTGCGGCGCCAGCACATCGGCCATGAGCGCCATCATAATGATAATCAGAGTCACGGCCGCCGAGACAACGCTCGCTGAAGCTCAGCTTCAGCCTTGGTGGCGTTGTCGATGGCACATCGATCGGTGACGGCGGTTTGGTGGCAAGATCGCTCATGATGTTACCTCGACGGCACGGTGATGCCGCCGCGAAGCCGCGGATCGACGAGGAAGTACAAGACATCGACGATGAGGTTCACCACCACGAAAACAAGGCCAACGAACATGAGATAGGCCGCCATTACGGGGATATCGACCACCTCCACAGAGCGCACGAAAAGCGCACCAAGGCCGGGCCAGTTGAAAACCGTCTCCGTGACAATCGCGAAAGCGATGATCGAGCCAAGCTGGAGACCTGTGATGGTAATCACCGGGACCATGGCGTTGCGCAGGGCATGACGAAAATGCACCGAGCCATCCGAAAGGCCGCGGGCACGCGCAAACTTGATGTACTCCGTTCGCATCACCTCAAGCATTTCGGCCCTGACGAGGCGCATGATCAGTGTGAGCTGGAAGAAGCCGAGCGTGATCACCGGCATGATCAAGGACTTGCGGCCCGAATCCGTCAGCAGCCCGGTCGTCCACCAGCCAAACGCGACCACCTCGCCGCGACCGAACGAAGGCAGCCAGCGCAGATAGACCGAAAACAGGAAGATTAGGCCGATACCGATCAGGAACGTTGGCAATGACACGCCGATCAGCGAAAGGCTCATGACGATATTGGCGATGACGCCTCGCCTGTTGAGGGCAGCGTAGATGCCAAGCATGAGGCCAAGTCCGAGTGCGACTGCTGCTGAGATGACTGCAAGCTCGATTGTTGCCGGCAAGCGCTCGATCAACAGTTCAGCGACCGGTCGGCCCTGACGATACGAGATGCCAAAATCACCTTGCAATGCATTGCCGAGAAAACGAACGAACTGCAGCGGAAACGGGTCATTGAGCCCGAGTGATTCAGTCAGTTCCTGCCGATCCTTCAGCGTTGCGTCCTGGCCGACAATCGAGGCAACAGGATCTCCAACATAGCGGAACATCGAGAAGGCAATGAACGCAACCGCCAGCATCACCAGCGTGGCCTGCGTCAGACTTCTCAGAATGTAAGCCAGCATGGGCGTCCGTTTCAGGTTTGGAAAGAAGAAGGCCGGAATGGGCGCGTTTTGCCCATCCCGGCCTGGGGATCTGACGTCAGATTACGAACCGCGTGCGTTGAGGAAGCGCATCTTCGGGGTGTTCTCGACGTCGGTTGGAATGTTCCACTCGGAGCGCATCGCTCCGGCGATGAACTGCATGTGGATCGGGGCATAGACGTCGTTGTCCTTGATCCACTTCCAGATCGCCGCGATCGTCGCATTGCGCTTGGCGGGATCGATCTCGGAGTTCAGGCTGTCGATCTGCGCATCAAGCGTTGCGTTCGACAGGCCGGTGCCGTTCCACGTGCCCGCGTTCTGGGTCTTGGTGCGGTACAGGTCGTGGAAGATGTAATGGCTGTCGAAGGTCGGGATGCCCCAGCCGAGCAGATAGAAGTCATACTCGCCCCTCTGGATGGCCGGGAAATGGACGCGCAGCGATTGCGCCACCAGCGTTGTCCTGATCCCGATCTGGCCGAGCATGGAAACGGCAGACTGACGGATGCCCTCGTCGTTTACATAGCGGTCATTGGTGCAGTGAAGCGTGACCGAAAAGCCGTTCGGATATCCGGCATCAGCCAGCAGCTTGCGAGCCGCCGCGACGTCATATTTCGGCCAGGTGTCCAGTTCCTTTGTGTAGCCATTGATGTAGGGCGTGGCGATAATGCCGAGCGGGGTTGACTGGCCACG
>JAPLOV010000050.1 GCA_026400565.1 Hyphomicrobiales bacterium
GAAGGTCGCGACCCGCATGTCGTCCTCGGACAGGAAGGCCTTGTCGCCAATCGAAGCGGTCACTGCCTTCAGATCCATTACCTTGTTGGTCTGGTTCTGGATGCGGATGACACGCTCATAGTTATTGAAGATCAGATCCGGCGCGGTATCCGTGTTCAACGCGCTGATGACACGGCCAAACCACTGGTCGGTCGGGAAGCTCTGCGAACGCACGGAAACGCCAGGCTTCGTCTTGGCGAACTCCGCCGACAGCGCCTCAAACCACTTGATCCCGTTGTCGCCGAGATCGTGCCAAACAGTCAGTTGCTGCGCCTTCGCCGGCAGGACGGAGACGACGGCCGCAAAGGCGGCACATGCAAGTGTACGTAGGATACCCATCTGTTCCTCCCTAGGCTGAGAAATGCCGGATTGCCGGTTCTTGACTTTCAGGGAAAACGAAGGAAAACGTTTTCCCCAATCAGACTTTATCATCCGCAAGGAAAACTTCAAGCTGTATGACCAAACGAACTGCCCAATCGAGTTCGATCAAGGATGTCGCAGCGCTTGCGGGCGTTTCGATCGCCACTGTCTCGCGCGTGGTGAACGGCGTGGCGAACAAGGCATCGGCCGAGACGGTGGAGCGCGTACGCAAGGCGATTGCCTCTCTGGAGTATCGCACCACCAGCGCGGGACGTGACCTGAGGCAGCGCACCAGCCGTTTGGTTGCTGTTCTGGCCGCAAATCTCGCCAACCCGGCCATGGCGGCAATCGCGGCTTCTGCAGAAACTGCGTTGCGGGGACGCGGCCTTGTGATGGTTCTGTGCGATACGCATGACCAGCCAGACCTTCAGGATGAATACCTGCGGGAGATGCTGGCCCAGCAGGCCCGCGCCATCGTCCTGCTCGGCGCGGTGGAAAGCCCGACGCTGCGGCGTCTGCAGAATTCGACGACACCGATCGTGTTCGTCAATCGGCGAAACCCGACAGGTCACGTGGGTTCTTTCATTGGTATCGACAATCGACGTGCGGGTGAGGATGTCGCGCAGTGGGCGGTTGGGCGAGGCTTTCACAAGGCGGCGCTCATCCACGCACCAACAACCTCATCAGCGACGCGCGAGCGCGTTGTGGGCATCCTTGCGGGCTTCGCCGCGGCGGGCGCCCCGATCCCCGATCATTTCGTGCTGTCGCCAAATGCCGGCGACCATCTTAACCTCGGCCTCCAGGCTGCGCAGCAGCTCATTGACATGGGGCAGGCTCCCGAACTCGTCATCGGCACGAGCGACTTGATCGCTTTCGGCGCTGCAAGAGCCTGGAGGGAAGCAGGATTTTTGGCACTCCCAAGGATGATCGGCTTTGACGATTCACCGATGAACGAATGGCTGGCCTCGGAACTCAGCTCAGTGCGCATCCCCTATGACGCTTTTGGCGCAGCTATTGTCGAGGCGATATCAACGGCAGACGCGACTTCTCAGATCGTACTTCATCACAGAATCGTCGAACGGCCTTGGCAACAGCGGATCTAGTTGGGTTCAAGCTGGATTAGGTCAGAGGGGCAACGTCAGTATTCCAGCGATCCCTGCGGGCGCACTGTGTCACAGTTGCGCCGCAACTCACGGCCCCGTTGCTGCCTACCAGAACAGCCTCAATCGGCCAGCCACTTGGCCCATGCGTCCATGATGCTGCGCCTTTGATCGAGAAGATCGGTGCGATGATAGGCGGCTTCCGTGGCGTCTTTGATGGTATGGGACAATGCCCGCTCCGCAAGGTCGCGGGGATAGGCATGTTCTGATGCCCAGTCTCGGAACGACGACCGAAAACCATGGACCGTTGCCGTGCGGCCGGCGGTGTCGCTGGCGATCGCGGCATCCCGCAGGATCTTGGTCAATGTCATGTCGCTCAGGGCCGTGCCCCGGCGGGACGTGAAGACAAGCGCAGAGCCATCGCTTTGGGTTTCCATATACCTCAGGATTTCGAGCGCCCTTGCAGCAAGTGGCACCCTATGAATGAGGCGGGCCTTCATGCGGCCAGCCGGAATGGTCCAGATCGCCTTTGCCTGATCGATCTCGCTCCAGGTCATCCGCCTCGCCTCGCCTGACCGGCAGGCCGTGAGGATGACAAACTCCAGCAGAAGCCGCCCGGTTGTTTCGGGCTTGTCACGGAACAGGGTCCTGCACATGGCTGGAAGCTCGCGCCATGGCACCGTGGGATGATGCTCCACCCGTTCACGCTTGCCCGGCTGTGCCGGTAACAGAGCCGTCACAACCTTCAGCGGGCTCGCAACAATGATGTCGCGCGCGGCACACCAGTTCATGACCGCATCGCAGCGCTGTCTGACGCGAGATGCTGTCTCAGGCTTTGCAAGCCAGATTGGCCGCAGGGCTTCGGCAAAGTCCGCAGCCCGCAGTCCCGACACCTTCCGATCGCCGATCTTCGGGAAGACGAAAGCCTCCAGCGTGTTGATCCATTGTGCCGCATGCTTGGCATTGCGGAATCCGTCTCTCAGCTCCGCATGCACTGCCTGGGCCGCCTCGCGGAACGTCCGGTCTGCTGCGGCTGCACGGATTTCAGCTGCCTCAATGCGTCTTGCCTCGATGGGATCGCGGCCATCGGCGACAGCACTGCGGGCCTCCATCGCCAGCTTGCGGGCCTGCGCGATGCCGACCTCGGGATACGCACCCAGGCCGAGATCCCGCCGCCGACCCGTAACGGGCGAGACGAACCGCAAGAACCAGCTGCCCTGTCCGCGCGCCGAAGACGGTCGCAGGTAGAGGCCGGGAACCATGCCGGCTGCGAGAAATTTGCCGCCCGGCGCGATCTGTCGCGCCTTCGCATCCGAAAGCATCTGCTCACTCCAGAGTGTTTCCAACCCCACATCCAACCCCACATCCAACCCCACACGAAACGCGCGATGCGATGAGACGGATCGAGACAGGAGAAGATGGCAATATCCGAATTATCGAACTAATACAATGATTTAGTACGATGCAAAAATACGCCCTGAAACGATCTGAAACATCAAACAGGCGGACTCCCTGTCCGCCATCTTCCCGTCGCAAACTCCGACAGCAACGCCAGCGACGCCGAATTTTCGCGTCGTTTCAAAGGGGTTTGGCTGCGCCATCGCTTTCGCTATTGGCTTTGGTCGGCCGAGGTTCAAGCAGCGAGGTCCTGTGTCGCCAGGCCCAGATCACGTGCCACCTCGTCGACAATCGCGTAAGATTCCAGGCGCGCACCGTGATCAAAGATCGCCGCTGCGACCATCAGTTCATCAGCACCGGTGCGGGCAATGAAAGCTTCAAGGCCGCGGCGCAGGGTTTCCGGTCCACCGACGATCGAACAGGCAAGCATACGGTCGACCTGGGTCTTTTCCGAAGGCGACCAGAAGGACCCGATCGTATCGATGGGCGGCGGCAGATATCCGCGCGTGCCGCGCACCATCAAGGTGGCGCGCTGTTGCGCAGAGGTGAAGAGGTGATTGGCCTTCGCATCGGTGTCGGCCGCGATGATGTTGATTCCCGCCATGGCATAGGGACCGCCAAGTTGCTGCGAGGGCCTGAACTGCGCCCGGTAGACCTGAAGCGCCTGCATCAAGGCATCAGGCGCAAAATGAGAGGCAAAAGCATAGGGCAGACCAAAGGCTGCCGC
>JAPLOV010000076.1 GCA_026400565.1 Hyphomicrobiales bacterium
GATCCCTTCGCGGCCGTCTACGATTCGATGATGAGGCCCCAGATGGGCGCCAAGTGACGGGCACGGGATGGAGATGAGGGCCGCGGGCGATGGCTGGGTTCGAGATTATCGAAGCACAGAAGATCGTGTCCCTCGGAGTGGTGTCGCTCGACGTTTGCCATCAGCCCTGCTGCGCGCCCTCAACAGCGCTATAGCAGCCGGGCTGATGGCGGTGGCCATTGATCGTTCTTCGGGTGAGGCTCGGGTTTGCAACAACCAGGCAAATGACGCTGGAAACAATCGCGCCGATAAGCGATAAACCCTCCGTCAGCCTGCCCGCCGTGGCCGCATGACATCAACTGACCGGGCCAATCCCGATAGCGGTCAGTGGTCAGAAAACCTTTCACGAACCGGGACACAGCCCTCAGCCGCGAGTTTCCACAATCTCAAGCGCGGGTTGCACCTGCCGCAGCGCGGTGATCATTGTCTCGGCTTCCGCGCGCACGGCAGTGTGATGATTGCCTTGCGTGAAAACGATCTGATCGGCAGCGCCCAGATCAAGCAAACCGCGATAAAAAAAGCCACCATCAGAATCTGCCGTCTCGAACAGCACGCGGCGCACGTCTTCCATTGCAATGCTGCGAGATTGTGCGCCGTTAAACGGCTGCACTGTTGTCAACACGAGGGCACGCCCTGGCGCATCGATAGCGATACGCCTTGTTCGCGCGCCCATCATTTGCCGAACAAGGAATGGGACCGTCAGCGCGAAGACAAGCGCAAAAGGGACGAGAAAATACTCAGCGCGCGGCGCGTTCCAGCCGGCGATGATCGCGATCGGAAAGATGATAAGGAAAATGAAGCAAACGATCGCCCCCGGCCAGTCGCCGCGATCAACGAAATCAGACTTCCGATTGGCCGAATGGGTTCCCATGAGAGCATTGAATAGGCTGCAGATGTTAACGCCATGGATCGTGGTCGGGTAGCTCAGCCATTTGGCTTTCACTCTCACAGATCCGGGTGGGCGGATGTCCCGCACCCGGCTCTTCCCAAGAGTGACCCGCTTCATATCCGAGCCTGTGCCCAGGTGCGAAGGATTCGAGGCGTTGGCCGTCGGAAGCGTGCGGTCAGGTTGCCGAACTCCTCCCAGCCCATGCGTCGGTTTGTCTGGCTGCGTCGTCTCAGCGCGAATCGCCCAGATAGCGCCGCTGGATCGCCTTCCACTGGTCCGAGGCCAGCACTTCCAGCAGCGCACGATTCACCGCCTCGCGCCGCGGCGTGTCCGGCGGCAACACAATGGCGTAATCCTGCGGTGCGAAGCGCACCGGGGTCAGCGTCACCCCCGGCACCTGGGCGATGACCCAAGCCAGGATCGGCTCGTCATGCACGAAGGCATCGATTTCGCGGTCCGCGACTGCCTTCAGGCCGGCAGATACATCGGCATAGGCGCGCGGGCGCACGCCGTAGCTTTGCAACGCCGCAGTCGACGCCGCGTCGGCCACATTGCCCACGCGCACCAGCGCCAGATCGGTCGGGCTGGTGACCGGACTCTGGATCGAACTCGCGGTCAGCGTTGCCGCAAGCTGCGCGGTAAACCATGCGGTCACGACCAGCGCCGTGAACATCCACAGGATCGCCAGGATGCGCCCGCCAACCGTCGTCGGGGTCTTATCGCCATAACCGGTCGTGGTCATCGTCACGGCGGCCCACCAGAACCCGCTGAACAGGCCTTGCTTCGGATCGCGCTCGAATTGCGCGGAATTGTGCTTGCGTTCGAACAGCCAGACCAGCGCGCCGACCACGAACAGCACCCCGGCCAACGCCCCGACAACCGACAGGAACGCGCGCGAGGTCAGCGCTTCCCAGATCGCCGACAGTCCCGCCTGCCGCCGTTCCGCGACAGCGACCCCAAGGCCCGACCGGTAGAACGCATAGGAGAAGTCGATCACCTGTTCACGCGCGGCGGTCATCGTCATGGCCGCGATCGAGGCGTCGAGCTTGCCGTCGGCCACGTCGTCGATCATGCCCGCAAGGGTCGTTTCTTGCAGCTGGTACGTCACGCCCAGCTTGGCGGCGACGGCCGCCAGCAGATTGATGCTGATGCCCTCCCAGGTGCCATCTGCGGCCTTCATCGCAAAGGGCGGCGACACCCTGGTCCCGATCCGCAGGTTCGTCCCTGAAGGGTCGGCCTGCTGCGCCACTGCGCCCGTCGCGGGCATAATCGCAAGCATGAGCAGAACAAGGCAGAAGCGGATCCCCTTCAGGACTTCCAGGCAAGATATCGTCAATCCTCGTCTCCGTTAGCAGACCGGCGGTCCGTCACGCATGGCCAACAAGTGGAGGGAGCACGACCGGCTCCTTGCTTCGATAGGGATCAGATTGCATAGCGCAGGATTGCTGCAAGTTCCGCCTCCTGCGGGATATCTTTCCGGCGCACGGCCAGCACCTTGCCGCCTTGAGCGAGGACGCGGCCGGCGATCTCGTCGATCACGCCGTAACTGCGCGCGCTCTCATGGGTTTCGAATGTGACTTCTCCTGTTGTTTCATCCACGCGGCCAGGCCGGACACCATCCATGTCTACCAGAAGCGTGTCCACGGCTCCGAAGGTTGCTGCACGTGCGGCCAGGGCAATCTGCGTGGTCGCGCGGCCCTCGTTCTCACGCGTTGCGTAGAGCGTGCCAAAGTCGGCAACCATTCTGGCATTGATCTGGTCGATGATTGTCCGCGCCTGCGCACCCAGTTCATGCGGGCTCAGACGAATGGGGCTTGTTTCGATCGCGCGCTCAGCCAGATGAGGATAAGTGTTCACCGAGCGATAGATCGACAGAAGCGGGTTGGTGGCCGCGATGATCAGGGGTTCGGAGCGACCGGCCAGAAGGCCACGCAGGACGGCGTCGATCAGCCGGCAGTATTGGCGCAAATGGTGCTTTTGCCCTTCACCTGCACCCAGCCGTCCAGAATAACTGCGCGAATTGACATTGGCCGTTCCTGCGACCGAAGCTGCATCCTTGGGCAGATTGGCTACCTGGATCTCCTGCGCGGGTTGATCGCCGAGCAGTTCGATCACTCGCACCTCGTTCTCTGCAAGCGCGAGCACGAAGGCATGCTGCGGCATTGAAAGCACGCGCAAGAGCGGCTTCAGATGAAAACGATCAGAAACCTGGACGGTCTCCGTCAGATGGCTGGGAAGCCGGTAACTGCGCAGAGAATCGGCAGTGATGAACAAGGCGAGGCTGTTGGCCTGCGTCCGCCAGAACGCCTCATCATCAATGAGATCATGAAGTTGCTCTTCTATGGGCCAGACTGCCCGCTTGGTGGCTCCCCCGTCGGTGAGCTGGGTGATCGCATCGCCGGTCAGTTGCTTGAGCCTTGTCCGGACGGCGTCAATCTTCTGGGTCAGAGGTGTTGTTTGTAAATAGATACTGACGCAGCCGTCGCCTCGTGTCGCGAGTAATGAACTGACTTCCGCCGGTGTAGGAATATCGACATACAACATGACTGTGATTATCCTGCTTTACTTGAAGGCCGGAGGTACCGTGATCGGGCCGGTACTGTCAACTTGCCGAACGGCGGCCATGCGAAGATGGGGCGCTGTCCCCTTGGCGCTTTCCCCTGGCGCTGCGCGGCGATGCCCGGTTCGGCGATCTCGCGCCACACGATGATCGCCCCGGAACGAAGCGCTCGATCGCCGGATGACGACATGGCGTGGCGGGGACAGTTTGAAGGTTGGCAATTGGATCGTGGATAAAGACGAGGCGCTTCAGGTGTCGGGCGGATGTGAACCGCTTGATGATCCTCTTCATGATCCTCTTGCGCCTCAGCGTCAGCAGATGTGCATTCTTTGTCCGGTTGTTGAGGCTCTTGTGCTGGCGATGCTCGACATTCAGGTCCATCCCGGTCTGGGCAGCGCCATCAGAACCGGGCTTGTCAGTGACCATCACGCATGGCGTGCGGATGAGCTGGCGCAAGTGCTCGTCCACTGCGAGCTTCTCCACTGCGCGCCGATCCTCGCGGCCCTGAACCAGGGCACCGAGAACCAGGCCGTCAGCATCAACGGCGCGCCACAACCAATGCTACTTGCCGTTGATCGAGATCACCACGTCGTCGAGATGCCACTTGTCGTTCGGTCTTGGCCGGTCGCGCCAGATGCAGCCTGTGATATCAGAACCGAACCGGTTGACCCAGAGCCGCACCGTCTCACAGCTCACCACAGCACCGCGCTCCGCCAGAAGATCCTCGACATCCGCCGTGCTCCGCGCGAACCGGTGATAGACCCAGACCACGTCAGCGATGACATCGCGTGGGTAGCAAAAGCCTTTCAGGCACGGAAATGATGACGGCAGCTTCATTCGAAGCCCATGTCCCGCTCAGCTGAGCCAAACAAATTGGCAATGCCTTTCAGATAGACGAAGAAGCTTGCATGATCTCGTCGGCGTAGCGTCCCTGCTGCAGCAAGTTGGCCATTTTTCGCATTGGCTCGCCGATGTGCGTGAAGAAAGCGCGGTATCCCGCGCACAGATAGTTCAGGCCATCCTCGCCGTCCGGCGTCGTGATGAAGCGATTGCGCGGACATTCGCCGAAACAAGCGAACA
>JAPLOV010000187.1:0-1683 GCA_026400565.1 Hyphomicrobiales bacterium
TTTCGAGTGGGGCACCAAGGCAGCCCTCTCGGGCGGCACCACCATGATCATCGACTTCTGCATTCCAGCACCGGGAGCCTCGATGCTGGCCGCCTACCAGGACTGGCGGCGCAAATCCGAGAAGGCGGCCTGCGATTATTCCTTCCACATGGCCGTGACCTCCTGGTCGAAGCAGGTCTTCGACGAGATGGCGACAGTCGTCGACTCCTGCGGCATCAACTCGTTCAAGCACTTCATGGCCTACAAGGGCGCGTTGATGGTGAACGACGACGAGCTTTACCACTCGTTCTCGCGCTGCGCCCAGCTCGGTGCCATGCCCATGGTCCATGCCGAGAACGGCGATGTGGTCTACCGCCTCCAGGAAGAGCTGATGGCGAAGGGGCTGACCGGCCCTGAAGGCCATGCCTTCTCCCGTCCGCCCCATGTCGAAGGCGAGGCCACCAACCGCGCCATCATGATCGCCGACATGGTCGGCTCGCAGCTTTACGTGGTGCACACCTCCTGCCGGGATTCGCACGAAGCCATCAAGCGCGCCCGCGAGGCAGGCTGCCGCGTCTATGGCGAGCCGCTGATCCAGCATCTGGTGCTCGACGACAGCGAATACCTCAACAAGGACTGGGACCATGCCGCCCGGCGCGTGATGTCGCCGCCCTTCCGTCCCAAGGATCATCAGGCATCGCTCTGGGCTGGCCTGCAATCGGGCTCGCTGCAGGTGGTTGCCACCGACCATTGCTCGTTCACCACCGAGCAGAAGCGCGGCGGGCTTGGGGATTTCCGGCTGATCCCCAACGGCACCGGCGGCCTCGAAGACCGCATGCCCGTGCTCTGGACGGCAGGCGTCAACACCGGGCGTCTGACCAAGGAGGAGTTCGTCGGCATCACTTCCGCCAACATCGCCCGCATCCTCAACATCTATCCGCGCAAGGGCGCGGTCGCGGTTGGCTCCGATGCCGACCTGGTGATCTGGGATCCAACCGCCACCAAGAAGATCAGCGCGAAGAAGCAGGTCAGCCGCATCGACTACAACGTCTTCGAGGGCTTCAAGTGTACCGGCGTGCCGTGGATGACGATCAGCGGCGGCCGCATCGCCTGGAAGGATGGCGACATGCGGGCCGAAGCCGGCCATGGCCGCTATGTCGAGCGCCCCGCCTTTCCCGCCGTGCATGTGGCCAACACCACGTGGAAGGATCTCAACACGCCCAAGGGCGTTGCCCGGACGCTGGCTGTCACGCCATGAGCCCGGCGAGGCGGGCCGACCCGCTCAATTGGCCGGAACAGGCTGCCGAGACAGCGGCAGCGGGATCGGATTGATGTTCATTGGCGGCGGCAAGGACGGTGCCATGGCTGGAGATGGCGCGGACGGTGCCGGCGTCGTTGCCAGCGGGCGTTCCGGACGAAGCGGCAGAACAGGCAACGACCCGCCGGAACCGGTCGGAACCTGCCCCTGCCCGGCCCCCTGCTGCGCGTCGATCCGCGCCCTCTCTTCCCTGATGCGGTCTCCCCTGGCCTTTTCTTCCTCGAAGCGGGCCTCGCGCAATCTGGCATCGGCAGCGCGCTGCTCCGCCTCGCGCCGTTCCCGGTCGGCCCGCAGGCGGCGGTTGAACATGGCCCGCTCGCGGATGTCGGCTTCCAGCGCGTCCACCCGCTCGATCTCGCGCTGCAGGGCGCGTTGCGCGACGGCGT